>CAMDOA010000086.1 GCA_945903305.1 Chitinophaga pinensis | reverse complement strand
AACAACAAAAAACTGAAATTGAAAACTTAAGCGAGTAAGAAAAACAACCTTGAATCTCACACCACAAAATGTTACAAAATGGAACTCAACTCAGCTGGTCAGTTTGCACCGGTTTTTGGTGGTCAATATGCTCCGGTTTTTCCACCTCTGGCTGTTTTTCTTACCCGTTGTGATTTTTGATCCCAGTGTTTTGCATTTATCTTTTCACCTGTTGTTAAAGTTAGTGATAACCCATTAAAAGAAAACACCAAACGGATTGGAACATTTTCTGTTTTAATTTTTCCGGTCGTTTTATCCCGCCGTTTCTCAATAAAAAATTTTGCAGTTGCCATAGGAAGTTGTCAGAATTTATAACGATTATATACGACAACTTTGATTTTGTTTTCCCTCTACACAAACATTTACACTGAAAGATTACCTTGTAATTTCTTACTTCTTCCTTTTCAATTTTTATCAATAAAAAATATATGATTAATCAAATTTGAATTTCTTCTGTAAAGGATAAAAAGTGCTTGGTGTTTTATCCTGTTAATATAAATGCCAACGGGATCACTAAAAAAAATGACCTTTCAGCGTTTCTGAAAGGTCATTTTTGTTTTATCTGGTTAAAGAAAAAAAATTAAAACTTAAAATAAACAAACAGCCGCCCGAAATTTTTGCTGTCGTTTTCCATACGATGAAACTGCTTTTTAATTTCCGGCTGCTGTAAAAATCGTTGCACCTTTTTCTTTAACTGACCACTTCCTTTTCCGGGAATGATTTCCACTTCTTTTATTTTTTTTTCAATCGCATCTTCAAATGCCTGTAACAACGCTTTGTCAATTGCTTTGCTGTTGTTGTAAATATCGTGGAGGTCAACTTTTATTTTCGCCATTGAATAATAATGCTGTAGAAAGTTTACAATGCGTTATTTAAAGCAGCAGTCATTTCTACTTTCGGAGTCAATCCTGTTTTGCGGTAAACTTCTTTCCCATCTTTCATTAAAATATAAGTCGGAACACTTACCACTTTGTAATTTTCAGCAAGTGATTTATTCGCATCTGCATCCAATGTTTGAAACAAAACTTTTCCTTCAAAATCTTTTTTCAGTTCATCAATCACCGGAATCATTTTTTTGCACGGGATGCACCATTGCGTATGAAAGTCGAGCAACACTAATTTATTTGACGATACCAATGTTTGAATTTGCTCGGCTGTGAATGATTCGGCTTTTGTTGTTGGAGCATTTGCATCTTTTACAATTTCAAATCCTGCATTCGTCCAGCCATTATATCCATTTTGCAGATTGTAAATTTTAGTAAAACCCATTTCACTCATTTGGTCAGCAGCTTTTGCGCTGCGGCTTCCGGCTGCACAGTAAACAAATACAGGTTGGTCTTTTCTAATCATAGTTGCTTTAGTCATAAAATCTGCATCGTAAAAATTGATGACTGATGCATTAGCTAAATGACCATTCGCCACTTCTTCTGGTGTGCGAACATCCAGCACCACTCCTTCCGGATTTTTTGCAATCAAATCCTGAAAAGTTTTTGCATCTACCTCTTCAACAACAGAAGCACCTGAATTTTGTTGACCATTGCTGCATGCACTTATCAGCATTAAAGCGAACGCAAAAGGCATAAGAATTTTTTTCATCATCATTTATTTGAAATGCAAATAGAACCTAAAATTTATGAATGCTGCGTAACAATAGTTACAGAGTGATATACATTTTCTTAATCACCACCAACGGTCCCGGACAATAATGCTCGTGGCAACTCTGGCATTTGGCAACCACAGCGTTGTAAGCAATTTTCTGATTTTCCGATTTGCTGCTATATAATTCCTTTACCACTGCAATATATTCATCTGATCGGGCGCCGAATTCACCATCCACCATTGAGGAATCAGTAGGATTAGCTGTGTGAATCTCATTTAAGAATTCCGGAATTTGGCCACTGATTGTTCCTGCAATTGCTGATTCTTTTATACTGTTTAAA
Organism: Chitinophaga pinensis; assembly: GCA_945903305.1. GTDB lineage: Bacteria > Bacteroidota > Bacteroidia > Chitinophagales > UBA10324 > UBA10324. The sequence continues at coordinate 7,817 of CAMDOA010000086.1, read as the reverse complement.
TGCCCCTGCATTTGCCGCATCATAATAGCCAGTTCGCTTTGTCCGTTTGGATTAATGCTGCAATTGGCAAGCGAATCTTTTTTTGCTTGCGCTGCTAATGCTTCATCTGATTTGCCTTGCTGATTGCAGGCAATAAAAACAAACAACAACAAAAAAAGAGCAAAAAATTTATTCGCCATCTTTCAGCAATACACCGTGAGCTTCAAAAGATAAATCAATTTCGGGCTCAATGATTTTTGCAATTTCTTCTTCTGATTTTCCACCATCGTGTGCATAATGCTTCAGCATTTCAACAGTAGTGGTATCATAAAATGCTTTGCCCTCAAAAATAACTTCCTTGCCATCGCAATCCATTGGCATAAAAAATCCATAATCTTTAAATTTCACACGCATAGTTTTATCGCCAACCGGAATATTCATCCAGCAACCTTTTTTCTTGCAAACTTCATCCACTTTAGCATGCAGTTTTATATTCAATGAATTGTGTCCTTCTAATTTTGTAATCAGGTCGGCAGCTTCAATTGCATTGTCTGCTGTGATGGTGTCACCATACGAATTCCAATTTGCTGCGGCATTTGCTTCAATATTCTCAGATGAAGAATTACTGCAGGCAAAAACAAAAATTGATAAGGCAATTGATACTGAAATGAAAATTTTCTTCATGAATTTTTTATTTGTTATTGAGGCAAAAATAGGTTCAGTAGTGAAAGCGCCAAATGATTCTGATAACCTATTTATTTCACTTGTATCAAATCATCAAACGAAATATCATTTCTAATATCAAGAAATTTCTGAACATCAGTGTCCGCAATATACCAACCGGTATCACTATCTCTTTGTATAGCTATTTTCCATTTGAATAATTGATCGGTAATAGCTGCGAAATGTTCAACTCCTGAAACGCATAAAATTTTCCCTCTGAAAAAATGATTAAAGAACCGGAATTTGCCTACATTTGCAAATGCTATTACTATGGGGTCATATTCCACTTTTATAAAACCGCATGCGGCAATGTTGCTTTCAGGAACTTCGTAATAACCATTTGTACTAATCAGGGTTTTTAATTCCTGTCGGTAATTGAATTGATTGCCCCCGCCTTTATTTTTCCAGTGAACAAATAATTTTCCATTCGGGATTATTGCTTTCCCTGTATATTCTTTTGAATGAATGAAGAGTGAAACATAAAAACTCTGCTTGGTGGAATATCCGGTTAACACATGCTCTTCAAAACTAAAATCAGGTGGTGCTGAATTAATGGTCAGTAATGAAATAAGAATTCCCCAAAACATTTTTTATTATTTGAATGGTTTCCGATGCCAGTACCATTCACCATTCTGAACTTTCTCTTCTAGCTGATTCCAGTAATCGGGTGAAACAACTTTCCCATCAGCAGTCTGCAATGCTCGAGTATAAATTGCCATTACAGGATTGAAGGTTACATCAGATACACCAATCATTAATAATGTTGGTGGCGGTGGAGTTTCAACTATTGGAGCAGCAACAACAGGAGCAGAACCATCAACAGGCGAAGGTGGAGCTGCAGCAGGTTTCGCTGCAACTTTTGGTGGTGGCATATTTCCAATCACAACTGTATAACCATTGTGTTCCAGTATTTTTTTCAGAAACTCTGCACGCTCAGCAGAAACATTTTTCTCCACCAAACCACAACGGGTTCCGTTTATTTCTTCTATTGCGTGCTGGTTAGATGCTATGAATGACATGTGTAAAGTTTCGTTTTTGCACTTCGATAAACTCCCGACTTTGAGGTCCGGGATGTTCCATCAGTGTGACAGTTGTTGTCATTCTGAACTTATCGAAGAATAAAATTTAGTTCGTTTTTAATTTTTTGTTTTTAAATGAACTCATGAATGCTTTGCATTTGAAAATGAAATACCGACGATTCTGATTTTTAATTTTTACTCTTTAATTTTTAATTTCCTACTTAGCTAAATGAAAAAGGTAATCATACAACTCTCCGAAAATTCCGGTGAACAAAATACCAACCGAACACACAACTAACGCAATGCGTGAAAGCATTGGTGTATGAATGGGTGCAATCGGTTGTTCATTGTTTTCTGAAAACATCATTCGCACTAATCGCATGTAGTAGTATAACGACACCACTAAATTGAGTGAGGCAAACAGCAACCACACCAATGAAGCCGAATGAACTCCGGATGTAAAAAGAAATAATTTTCCGAAGAAACCAGCAGTAGGTGGAATGCCTGCAAGTGAAAACAAGGCAAGCATCAATACAATCGCTAATTTTTTATTTGAATTATAAAATCCTTTGTAATCATCTAGGTCTTCCTTTCCGGTGGCAAAGGAAACTGCTTCCACAACACCCAACGCAGCGAGATTGCTGAACATATATACAAGAATAAAATAAACAACTGATGTAGGTGCATTAACAGGGTCACCTGCCAAACCCAATAAAATATATCCTGCCTGCGCCACAGTAGAGAAAGCGAGAAACCGCTTGATGTTTGTTTGCCTGATGGCAAATAAATTTCCAACGGTCATGGTTACTATTGAAAGAAGAAATAAAATTTCAATCCATACTTCCTGCATCCTAATTACTCCGCTGAAAAGAAAACCGGCCAAAGCAAAACTCACAGCGCCTTTTGAAACAACAGATAAAAATGAAGTGATGGCAACCGGCGAACCTTCGTACACATCGGCAGTCCATAAATGAAACGGCACCAACGAAATTTTAAATCCGAAACCAGCCATAATAAAAATCAACGCAAGCACTTCCAATCCTCCGGGCATCAACATTTCCTGCCACGATGAAATGGTGAGTGTACCGGTGATTCCATAAAATAGGGAGATACCAAATAACAACATTCCACTGGAGAATGCTGATGATAAAATCATTTTCATTCCCGCTTCTGATGAGCGTTTTTTATCCAGATCAAAATTCGCTAATGCAGCAACAGGTATGGTTGCCATTTCCAATCCGAGATAAAAAAGTAAAATGTTATTTGAAGATAACATCAAAAACATTCCAAGCACAGAAGTCATTATCAGAATAAAAAACTCAGGAGTGTGTTCATGATTTTTCAACCAGTTGTACGATTGCATCAATACTAACAATGTCGCGAAAGCGAGAATTGTTTTTTCGATGATAATGAAGGAAGTTGAAACAAACATTCCTCCGAACATGGAGCCCGAATCATTTCCGGTGAAGCCCAGCAGCACAATTAAAAATGTAAGCGCAATGTTTAATCGCAACCAGGTTTCGTTGTTCCGAACGAGATCAAATATTTTTATAATTAATTGCAATAAAATGAAACCCGCTAACGCAATTTCGAATCGCAATATGAGCCAGTCGCTGATGTTCATGTTGTTTGCGCTATCGTTGGTTTAAGAATTCAATGTTAAAAGTTTAGCGGCCATCGGTGCGGTGTCGTGCGAAATCAATTGCGCGAGCCACATTGGAAGTACACCCATAATAATTATCGCGAGCATCAACAGCCACGAAGCCGAACGCTCGTACCATGCTGCATCAGTTAAAGTTAAATGGTGTTCATTATTTATAGGGCCTAACATCACTTTCGCCACAGCTTGTAAAATGTAAACAGCAGTTACAACAATTGATGCACATGCAAGAATGGTGGCAACTCTGTGAAAAGTTATTGGCGATTGCCATGCCCCCATAAATATGGTCATCTCGGCAACAAATCCGCTAAGCCCCGGCAATCCGAGAGAGCATAATCCAACAATGATATAAATGCTTCCGATGAAGGGCATTACTTTCAGCAAGCCGCCTAACTCACGCACATCGCGGGTGTGAGCGCGCGAATAAATCATGCCGATGGCACCGAAGAATAGGGCGGTCATTAATCCATGAGAAATCATTTGAAGCACTGCACCGGTTAGTGCCGTTTGATTCATCATTCCTATTCCAAGCAAAACAAATCCGCAATGACTCACGGATGAATACGCATTAATGTACTTAATATCTTTTTGCATCAGTGTAGCGAATGCGCCATACACAATTGCAATGGTTGAAAGCAAAATAATTGTAGTGGAATAATATTGTGTTCCCTCCGGCAACAGAATAGCCGCGAATCGAATGCAGCCATACCCACCCAATTTCATACTGATGCCCGCCAAAAACATAGAACCGGCAGTAGGAGCCGATGAGTGACCATCAGGTACCCATGTATGAAACGGAAATAAAGCAGTGAACACTCCGAAACCCATAAACATCAGTGGAAAAATAATCCGTTGTGTTTCGGCATCTAAATTCAATGATTGTAAAACGGTGATATCAAAACTGCCATTGCTTTTTACATACAACAAAAGTGTTCCAACTAATATTAAACTCGAACCCGCCATCAACATCAACGCAAGTTTGGTGGCGCTGTAAATTTTTCGTCCGCTTCCCCAATGAGCTATCAATAAAAATTTTGGAACAACAGATAATTCTAAAAAGAAAAATGCCATGATTAGATCCATCGAAATAAAAAATCCGACTGCGCCTAAAGTCAGCAGCATTAGCATCATAAAAAATTCGCGTGGCTTGTCATCAATTTTCCACGAAACTAAAATGGCCGCAACTGTTACTAATGAAGTAAGCAGCAACATCGAAACCGAAATGCCATCAACTCCAGCATGAAAATTTATGTTCCAGGTTTTAAACCATGGATAAACTATTTCGAACAAATAAGGAGAATTATTTCCTGCTGCACGCTCCGTCATAAATTCACGCAGCAATTCAAAACACAAAATCAATTCGGCGATTGCGCCACCAAGAATAATTTGTTTAACTTTTTCTGAATTTATAAATACGCTGATGAAAAGCGTGATAACCGGAATAAGAATCAGGAGAAATAAAATGTTCATCTAAAATCAAAAATTTCGAGCCGCCAAACTAATAGTTTCATGCAAAGATTAAAGTATTGTCTATTTTTCATTAGGCACAATATTCTTCTTATTTTTTTGAATTTATTACGGCCGAAAAAAGGAATGAGCGAAAAAATTACATTTGCAAAAAATTTGTAAATGGAATTTACTGTTTCCGACAATCATAAATTAATAGAACAATCGGCCCGCGACTTTGCGGAAAAATATATTCGTCCGCATGTGATGGAATGGGATGAGGTGCAGCATTTTCCGAAAGATTTATTTAAGCAATTAGGTGAGCATGGTTTCCTGGGAGTGCTGGTGCCTGAAAATTATGGCGGTGCCGGACTCGGTTATTTTGAATACCTAACGGTGATAACTGAAATTGCAAAGGTGTGCGGCTCCATCGGGTTGTCGGTGGCGGCGCATAATTCGCTTTGCACGGGGCACATATTGCAGCACGCGAGCGAGGAGCAGAAGAAAAAATATTTGCCGAAACTGGCGACCGGTCAGTGGCTGGGTGCATGGGGATTAACGGAACCGAACACGGGCTCGGATGCGGGCAACATGAAAACCACCGCGAAGAAGGAAGACAACGAGTGGGTACTGAACGGAACCAAGTGCTGGATAACGCACGGTAACAGCAGTGATGTGATGGTGGTGATTGCGCGCACAGGTGAGGCGGGCGACTCGCATGGCATGAGTGCTTTTATAGTGGAGCGCGGAACAGCGGGATTGAGTGCAGGTAAAAAAGAAAATAAATTGGGCATGCGCGCTTCGGAAACCACGGAAGTGATTTTTGATAATTGCCGGATTCCATTGGAGAATTTAATTGGAAAGGAAGGTGATGGATTTGTACAGTCAATGAAGGTGCTTGATGGCGGACGGATTTCGATTGCGGCGCTTGCACTCGGAATTGCAAAAGGTGCAATGGAGGCATCGATAAAATATTCGAAGGAGCGTCATCAGTTCAATCAACCGATTTCGCATTTCCAGGGAATTGCTTTTAAGATTGCTGATATGAAAGCGCAGATAGAAGCGGCTGAATTGCTGACTCTGCAAGCGGCGGATATGAAGAACCGAGGCGAGAAAATGACGAAGCAGGCAGCGATGGCGAAGTATTATGCATCGGAAGTTTCTGTAAAAGTTTCGACTGACGCGGTGCAGATTTTTGGTGGATACGGTTACACAAAAGATTTTCCGGTAGAGAAATATTATCGTGATTCGAAACTGTGTACGATTGGTGAAGGCACTTCTGAAATTCAAAAGATAGTGATTGCGAAGAGTGTGTTACACTCGTAACACTTCGACAGGCTGAGTGTTTCAGATTAAAAAAATACAAGTACAATGGGCCAATGATTGCACGGATGTAGCAAATTTATGCTGATTTAATATTAATGCAGTTTGCTGTTAAGGCCTTCGATATGATTGGTGTAAGATGTCAGTCTGAGTTTATCGAAGGCTTACTCAAAATTAATGCGATATAATTTTCCTGCTTTGGTTGGACCGAGGGCTGTTTGTCCGCATACATATAATTCGCCTGCTTCGTCTTCACCAAAACTATTGATGTAGAATTCTCCTTTCGGACTTATAACTGTTAGTTGTCTTCGTTCCCATGTGGTGGAAGCTGCGGGCTTTAACAACATAAAAAATGGTCCGGTCCAATCGCCGAAAACATACTTGCCCTGCATGTCGGGATACTTTGTTCCGCGATATACATAACCACCAATCACAGATTTACCAATTGAGTGATTGTATTCATCAATTGGCATTGATAATCCGGTCATCACACAATTCTCTGACGGTGAATAGCAATGCCTTCCTTCCATAATTTTCCAACCATAATTCTTTCCTTTTTCAATAATGTTTACTTCTTCGTATTCATTTTGTCCCACATCAGCACAAAATAATTCGCCGGTTTTTCTGTCGAATGAAAAGCGCCAGGGATTGCGCAAACCATAGCACCAGATTTCATCGCTACCACCTTTGTTCACGAAAGGATTATCAACTGGTATAACATATCTGCTTGCAGCATTCACATCAATTCGTAAAATCTTTCCGAGCAAAGTATTTGTGTTTTGTCCGTTACCAATGGTGCCATGTTTATCTCCTGCTCCTCCCCCATCGCCTGTACCGATGTATAAGTATCCATCTTTTCCGAAAGCCATTTGTCCGCCGTTATGATTTGATTCCGGTTGTTCAATTTTCAGAATAATTTTTTCAGAAGTGATAGCAGCTACATCAGTATTGGATGAAACCGTGTATTCAGCAATCACGCTGGTGTGATCCATTCCTTTTAAAATTGTTGGAGCGGAATAGTAGATGTAAAACTTACCATTGGTTTTGTATTGCGGATGAAAAGCTAAACCAAGCAAACCTTTTTCGGAATAGATGGTAAATAATTTATCGAGCTTGGTTGTAACATCAAGAAACGGAGCAGGCAACAGCAATCCATTTTTTATAATCCGAATGGTTCCGCTTTGTTCAATTACGAACAAACGATTACTGCCATCGCCGGCACTCACTGCGCCAATGGGTGCTTCAAGATCAGTACATATTTCAATTAGCGATATACTGTATGAAATGGGTTTTTCATTTTTCACTACTGAACCTACGCATGCGAGTAAAAACAAAATAGAAACAGAAACTATTTTCATGAAACAAAATTTATGATGTGAATCAAAGTTAAATAAATGAAGAATTTACTTACTGTTTGTGTTTAATTATTTTCGCGACCTCATAAAAAACCAAATAATGAAAGGACCCGTTTCACAATTTATCACACATCACTACCGGCATTTTAATTCTGCAGCATTGATTGATGCAGCTAAAGGATACGAAGCACATTTGACTGCAGGCGGAAAAATGATGGTGACACTCGCAGGAGCAATGAGCACTGCCGAGTTAGGAATTTCATTTGCTGAAATGATTCGGCAGGGGAAAGTTGATATTATTTCGTGCACCGG
>CAMDOA010000085.1 GCA_945903305.1 Chitinophaga pinensis | reverse complement strand
ATAACCCAAATTCTTGTACAAATAATCGCTGAAATAATTGTGCTGCATTATTTAATCCATCCAGTTTTTGTAATTCAACAGATGAAAAAATAAAATTTACCTGCCCGCTCATATTGGTTTTTGATGCCATAATTGTTGAGGTGGAATTCCAAGGGAATAAGAAATTGGTGCTGATTTTTTTTCCAATCAAATTACCATTATAAATAGGTGATGCACCCGGTAATAATAAAAACGGTTTCACATTGCTGATAATGGAATTGCTTTTCAAATCGGGATATCCGATTTGCTGAGAAAACACACTTGATGTATCCTGAAGAATTAAAGTGGTATCAACATAGGCCACTAATGATTGAACCGGAGTGAAATCTAAAAAGGTCGATTGCTCATCAAAGGATGATGATATATAAACAGCCTCAAATAATTTTCCGCCGGCATTAAAAAAATTATCCAATGTACGCTGACCAAGTGATAATGATTTAGCGGCATCATTACTGAACCAGATGATAACATTAAACAACGAAAAAATTCGTGCCTGTGTTAAATTATCCGGTGCCAAGTGAGTGTATTCGCCGGCCTGTTGTTTAAAAATATTAAGGGTGTCAAATGAAGTAACTCCGGCAGCAATCATGTTTTGTGTGTAAAAAGCCAGAGCACTTGCACTTTGCACGGGTGATGAATATCCTTCAACAAGTAAAGTGGAGGATGTTGGTTTTTTTATAAATATTTTATACGAAGAAATGTAAGCCGATTTAGCTTCTGATTTATCTACTGCACGAATGAATAATTTGTTTGAATCATTTAATATCATTCCATTCATAAAAATTCCCTGCGGGTTCAAATCATTATTTGCATAAACTGAACACAATGGGTTATTGCTGATAAAAGTATTGGCAATGAATGTTCCGCTACTTGCCGAAACAGGTAATGAATAGGCAGTTTGTAATGTATCATTCCAACATAGTTCATATCGCAATAAATTCTCATCGCCATCAGGATCAGTTCCTTTCCAGTAAAATTTTATTACCGGAAATGAAACCATGGGATTATTAGTGCCTGAAACAAATGCAACTGACGGCGATGAATTTTTTACAGGCAACGATAATTTTGCCGGAGTAGGATCAGAAACAGTATGATTATCAATGGCTCTCACAAAAAAAGTAAAGTCAACGGTGTCTTTTCCTGCGGGAATGGCAAGTATAAATGTGCTGTCTTGCAGTTTGGTAAAATGCCAGATAGTTGAATTACTTATGATGCTATCGAATGTAAAATCATATCCGATTATAAATCCATCAGCATCATCGCCCCACCAGCTTATTGAAACCTGCGCATTCATTCTATCATCACCAATTCGAATGATGGTATCAATAATCGTATGTGTTTCAGGTAAAAGATTGTCGTTCAGATTTCCTTTTAATCCTGTTTTGCACGAAAAGAAAATACTGACACCAACAAAAATTAATAAAGCACAATGAAATTTATTCTTCACAAGCTGCAAAGTAAATCAATGATTTTATATTGAATGTTTCAGACATTAAATAAAATGTCAAATACCTCATTTTATTAACCGCTCAATAATTTTTCTGTTGCTTTTTCCATTGTTTCGTTTTCTTTGTCAAAACAGAAATACGGTTTGCTACGATTGTAGCCATTTCGAAATTTTTATTTTATTGTCTAATGAAAATTTTCCTGCACCGGCGATTAAAAAGAAAACGGAAACACACATTAAATCAAAAGCATGTGCCGCATCACCAAATCCATGGCCTTTATTAATGTGCATGTAGAAAGCAACAAACATGGTGAATGTTAAGAGAAACGAACCGAGCTTTGTAAAAAATCCAAGACCGATTAATATGGCTCCGAAAAATTCAGCGAATGCTGCCATGAATCCCCAGAACACGGGAGCGAAAGTGATTCCTAAATCTTCCATGTTGCCTCCAAGTTTGAGCCATTTATCGGTTCCGCCTGAAATTTTTCCCCAGCCATGCGCATAAGCCATTGAGAAGCCAAATCCGATTCGAAGAATTAATAATGCAATATCAATTTTGCTTTTTTTCATGAAATGAATCCGTGTTTATAAAAACAAATCTAAACCTTCAATAATTTCTCTGCTGCTTTTTCTAAAGTTTCATTCTCTTTCGCAAAACAAAAACGCAGTTGTTTGTGATCGTCATTGTGATTATAAAAAACAGATACAGGAACAGATGCAATACCAAATTCTTTAACTAACCGAACAGCAAAGTCAGTATCCTTTTCATTGATGATGGCTGAGTAATCCAAAATCTGAAAATAACTTCCAGCTGCAGGAACATATTTAAACCGGGAACCACTAATCAGTTTCAGAAACAGATTTCGTTTCTGCTCATAAAAATCCTTAAGGTCGAGGTATAATTTTTTTCGTTTCATGATTTGCGCGAAAGCATGTTGCAGCGGAGTGTTTGCGCTAAACACAATGAACTGATGCACTTTCCGGAATTCATTCATCAAGGTTTCAGGTGCCAGACAGTACCCCATTTTCCATCCGGTATTGTGATAAGTTTTTCCGAAAGAATAAATCACAAAACTTCGTTCAGCCAGTCGCGGATATTTTAATACACTTTGATGTTCGAGGCCATCGAAAATAATGTGCTCATATACTTCATCGCTGATAACGATGATGTCGGTATCGTGTGTGAGTTTTTCCAATTGCAGCATATCATCATGCGACCACACGCTTCCTGTTGGGTTGTGTGGCGTGTTAATCATAATCATTCGAGTGCGCGGATTAATGCGCTTGCGAACTTGTTCCCACGGAATTTTATAATCAGGTGGTTCCAATGAAATAAAAACCGGAATGCCCTTGCATAATTCTATTGCCGGCGCATAACAATCATAAGCAGGTTCAAAAATGATGACTTCATCACCTTCATTTATTACAGCTGTGATGGCTGCATAAATGGCTTCAGTTCCTCCGGCTGTTATGGTGATTTCTGATGAAGGATTAAAATCGGCTCCATATAATTCATTTGCTTTTTCGGCAATGCATTCGCGCAACGAAAGCAATCCGGGCATGGGTGCATACTGATTAAAACCTTTCTGCATGGCTTCATCGGCATACTTCAATAAATCCGGATGACACATAAAATCAGGAAACCCCTGACCAAGATTCACAGCATTGTGTTCAGCAGCCAACGCCGACATAACTGTGAAAATAGTGGTGCCGACTCGCGGCAATTTGCTGCTTACTTTATTTGGAAACTGAGGCATAAATTATTTTTGGATAACAGGACAAAACTATTCACCTGCTGAAAATAGTTTTAAAAATATTTTATGAATTTACCGAACCAATCTTACAAAAACTTATCGCCCTTCTGTCTTTTTATATCAGCAACAATTTGTTTTATTTCCTGTTCGCGGTCTTTGGGGCTTATGAGTAGTACATCATCGGAGTCAACGACAATAAAATCTTCGAGGCCTTGCAGCACTACTAATTTTTTATCCGGCACCATCACCATACAATTATTGGTGTCGAATACCACTACATTTTTTCCGCTCACGGCATTACCCATGTAATCTTTTTGATGCAGGTTGTACAGCGATGCCCATGTTCCTAAATCGCTCCAGCCGAATTTCGCCGGCATTACCAATACATTTTTTGCTTTCTCCATCACACCAATGTCAATGGAAATATTCTGACAAAGCGTGTAAACTTTATTGATAAATTCTTTTTCTTTCTTCGTGTTGTAATATGTTTTTCCACGCTGAAAAATATCGAACAATTCAGGTTGATACAATTGAAAAGCGCGCAACCATGATTTCACACTGCCGATAAAAATTCCTGAGTTCCATAAAAAATCACCACTCTGATAAAATGTTTTTGCAATTTCAAGAGTCGGTTTCTCTACAAAAGTTTTTACTTTATGTGCGCCATTCTCATCACTGCCTTCAATGAACTGAATGTAACCGTAACCGGTATCAGGTCGGGTGGGCAATATTCCAAGCGTGAGCAAAACATCTTTGTGCGAAGCAATGGTTTTTGCTTTGTCTATCACTTCACCAAACATTTTTTCATTCAATATAATATGGTCTGCCGGTGCAATAATTAAATTGGCGGTTGGATGCAGGGCGGAAATTTTATGCGCTGCATAGGCCACACAAGGAGCTGTGTTTTTTCGTGCAGGCTCCAAAAGAATACTGGCTTCCTTAAGTTTCGGAAGTTGCTCGCTCACATAATTTTTATACGCATCATTGGTTACCACAAAAATATTTTCAGGCGGTACCACTTCTTCAAACCGTTCAAAAGTTTGCTGCAATAAGGTTTTACCTGTGCCAAGCACATCCAAAAATTGCTTGGGTTTTTTATTCTTACTGAGTGGCCAGAACCGACTTCCGATTCCGCCGGCCATTATCAACACATAGTTGTGTGTGGGCATTTAGTTGTTTTGGTTATGCAAAGAAAAAAATAATCACTTAAAACAATCATGATTTAAAGCAGACCCTCTCGCAGCAAATCATGAACATGCATTATGCCTTCGTATTTTAATTTATTCATCACGATGATTTGCGTGATGTTGCTCTCGCGCATGAGTTGCAAAGCATTTACAGCCAACTCATCCATTTGAATTGTTTTCGGGTTTTTACTCATCACCTCAGCTGCAGTTAATTTATTGTAATCCGGATTTTTTTCTATCATCCTTCTTAAATCGCCATCAGTAATAATTCCTTTCAGCTTTCCCTTCTTATCTAAAACAGCAGTAGCTCCCAACCTTCCACCGGTCATTGCCATAATCACTTTATTAATGCTATCACTTTCAACCACAACTGGTTTAGTGTGTTGGGCCGAAAGGTCTTCCACTTTTAAATATAATTTTTTTCCTAATGCTCCTCCAGGATGAACGCGCGCAAAATCTTTTGAACTGAACCCGCGTAACTCCTGTAAGCAAACAGCCAATGCATCACCCATGGCCATTTGTGCGGTGGTGCTTGTAGTTGGCGCAAGGTTATTCGAGCATGCTTCCTGTTCAATAGTGGTATTTAAAATTGCATCAGCATGTTTTGCCAGAAAAGATTTTTCATTTCCAACCATCCCGATTATATAATTTTTGGAATGTTTAAGCAGAGGAATCAACACTTTAATCTCGGCGCTCTCGCCACTTTTTGAAATACAGATTATCACATCGTCTTTCTGAATCATTCCTAAATCGCCATGAATGGCGTCGGCGGCATGCATATATAATGCAGGTGTGCCGGTTGAATTAAATGTGGCAACAATTTTTTGGGCAATAATGGCGCTTTTACCAATTCCGGTTACAACTACCCGTCCTTTAGTAGAAAATATTTTTTTTACTGTGATAATAAAATCTGCATTCAGATATTTGCTCAGCTTTCTGATGGCATCTGCTTCAATTGTAAAGGTTCGTTGGGCCGCCTCAATTATTTTTTTGTCTGTTAAAAGCAACATCAAAAAATTTTTATTTTGTTTTGAAAGCCGTAAAAGTAAAAATTACAGCCATGAACAAGGCTTTATGAAATTAAAAATGTATCAGGTAACAATAGGAAAACATCCTTACATAAAAAATTTACATACAATGTGATTATCTTTATTACTTTGGTGGTGGGGAAAAACGGGGGTAAAAAAATATAAATGAAAAATACAGGAACAGCAGTAAAAGAAAAAGTTGATTTAACAAAAGCGCTCAAAAGCCATTTCGGCTTCAACAAATTCAAGGGCAATCAGGAAAAAATAATTCAGAGTTTACTGGATGGCAAGGACACATTTGTGATTATGCCTACCGGCGGCGGAAAGTCGCTGTGTTACCAGTTGCCTGCACTTATGAGCGAAGGAACCGCCATTATTATTTCGCCGCTAATTGCACTGATGAAAAATCAGGTTGACCAGATTCGGTCGTACAGCGACAAAGATCATATTGCACACTTTCTGAATTCGTCGCTTTCAAAAATGCAGGCGAAACAAGTGAAGCAGGATATCACCGACGGCAAAACAAAAATGTTATATGTGGCTCCCGAAACATTGGGTAAGGATGTGAACATTAAATTTTTCTCGGAGATAAATATTTCGTTCATCGCGGTTGACGAAGCACACTGTATTTCGGAATGGGGTCATGATTTCCGTCCGGATTATCGCCGCATCAAAGCAGTGGTGGAAGCCATTGACCATCGCATTCCAATCATTGCATTGACCGCTACTGCAACTCCGAAAGTGCAATTGGATATTGTGAAAACAATGGGCATGGAAGACCCGAATATTTTTATCAGTTCATTCAACCGTCCGAATTTGTATTATGAAGTTCGCCCGAAGGGACCGAAGGATGTGGTGATGAAAAACATTATCAAATTCATTAAACAAAACGAAGGCAAGTCGGGAATCATTTATACACTCAGCCGGAAATCAACTGAAGAAATTGCAGAGACCTTGCAGGTAAATGGAATACTTGCAGTTGCATATCATGCAGGATTGGAAGCACACCTTCGAGCGGAACGGCAAGACCAGTTTATTAATGAAGACATACATGTGATAGTAGCCACCATTGCCTTCGGAATGGGGATAGATAAACCCGATGTGCGGTTTGTGATGCACTATAATATTCCGAAGAGCATTGAAAATTATTATCAGGAAACAGGTCGTGCCGGTCGCGATGGATTGGAAGGAAATTGCATTGCCTACTACAATTACACTGATATTCAGAAACTCGAAAAATTCATGCGCGACAAAGGAAGTTCGGAGCGCGAATTTGGTGGACATCTGTTAGTTGAAACAATGGCGTATGCTGAAACTTCAGTGTGCCGCCGCAAATTTATTCTGCATTATTTCGGTGAGGAATTGCCTGATGCCAATTGCGGCAACTGCGATAACTGCATACATCCGAAAGAACAGATTGATGGCATGAAATTTATTTCGGCAGTACTGGAAACAGTAAAAGGAATTAAAGAGAGTTTCACCATTCCGTACATCGTAAATATTTTAACCGGGGCAAAAAACCAGGAGGTTGCAAACTACAAGCACGATAAATTAAAAGTATTCGGAATAGGAAAAGAAAAAGACGACCATTTCTGGAACAGCATAGTTCGGCAAGCGCTCATCAATAATTTTATCATAAAAGATATTGAAAATTATGGGGTGATAGCATTGAGTGAAAAAGGCAAAGCATTTTTAAAGAAGCCTACTAAAATTATGGTTTCGCTCAATCATGATTTTGAAGGATTGGGTGCAACCAATGATGATGAAGGCGGTGGCGGTGCTGCGGCGCTTGACCCTGTGCTTTTCAAAATGCTGAAAGATTTAACCAAGGAAGTGGGCAAGGCAAACAACCTTCCTCACTTTGTAATTTTTCAGGAGCCATCATTAATTGATATGTCCACTCAGTATCCAACAACCATGGAAGAGCTGGCAAACATCAGTGGTGTTAGCAAGGGAAAAGCGGAGCGATACGGTGAGCAGTTTGTGGAAATGATTGCGCAGTATGTGGAAGAAAATGACATTGATAAAGCAAGTGATGTGGTGGTAAAATCGGTGGTGAACAAGAGCGCCATGAAAATTTACATTATCCAGAACATTGATAAAAAAATTCCTTTCGAACAAATTGCCAGAGGCAAGGGATTGAAAATGGATGATGTGCTGCAGGAAATGGAAACCATTATTTTATCCGGCACCAAACTCAATCTGAATTATTATATCAACGATATGATGGAACAGGAGCGGCAGGAAGAGGTGATTGAATATTTCCGCACCGCCGAGAGCGATTCGTTTGATGATGCAATGACCGAACTGGGTGAAGAAAATTATACCAACGAAGAATTAAAACTCATGCGCCTGAAATTTTTGAGCGATATGGGGAATTAGAGTGGAATGATGAATGATGAATTATGAGTTATGAATTAGGAGAGATACATTTTTATTGCGACTGTTTTCATTCATCATTTATAATTCAAAATTCATAACTCCGTTGCTTCCTCCTTCCCTCCGCAAAAACAAACCATCGAAATTTGATAAGGAGAATTTTTTTGAAAAAGTATTTGCTGTTGTAAAAAAAATTCCGCGTGGCCGTGTGACTAATTATGGTTCCATTGCAAATTATTTAGGAACCGGTTTAAGCGCCCGTACTGTTGGTTGGGCAATGAACAGCAGTCACATTTTGGTTCCGCCTATTCCGGCGCATCGGGTTGTAAATAGAAATGGATTGCTCACCGGAAAAAATCATTTTGCCACACCTACTTTAATGGAAGAACTGTTACAGCAGGAAGGCGTGGAAGTAGTGGATGATAAAATCACGCACTTCGAAAAACTGTTTTGGAATCCGGCGGATGAACTTGGCGGGAAGAAGAAGCGGAAATAAATTTTTCCGCTGTTTAGATTCGACAACTTTCAAAAAGTTGTCAAATCTTTATAAAGAAAATTGCACTAACGCAGGGTCTCCTTTCAGGAAGACCCTGCTGGAACGAAGTTTTTCTGTGTCCACGAAGATGTGTCGTTTCAATCTTTCACTAACTTTCCTTGCTTGCACAAACCACTCCCGAATCGCATTTCGTAAAGATATATTCCTTTTGCCAATTGTTCTGTGTTTATTGAAGCAGAATATTTAAATGATTGATGGAATATTTTTCTTGAGGTAATATCAAATAAATTTAATTCTACCAATTCAGTTTCTTTTACTGAAATATTTATTTTATCTGTAAAAGGATTTGGAAATAACTTTAATTCATCATCCTTTTTCATTTCATTAATTCCGATTGTTGAGTTACAGGAAAGTGAATTTGTTGAAATACAAACATCATCAATATAATAATAAGCTCTATTCCATTGGGCATTGGGATTTACTAAAACAACATTTGTAGATAAGTTATCCAAAAAATTTCCAATTATAATGTATTCATAAGGTTGTGTTGGAGTTATAGTATCATTCATAAGAACCCAGTTGGCTGTATCGCTTACCACATTTGTAAAAAGTATTTGAGGCGTATAACCAAGTGCAGTAGCAGTATTAATATAAGTTGCATTTATTGAAAACCCTACACCTAAGTTGTTGGTTGCAAATTGATAATTGTCTGCATGGGAAATATATAAATTTACATGATAAAGAAATCCAGGAACCATAGGAGATAATAATTGTACTTGGAGATATTCTCTATCATGGTTTAGTGAATATGTATAAAAACCGGCAAAAATGTTTCCGCTATGTGGTAATTGAGAACCTGTACTGTTGATAAGTGAGTTAGGCTGATGATTTGAGCAATTAACGGGAATCAATGTAGAATGAATGTCTGGAGAACCAATTGTAGGTGAATTCCATCCACTTATTGCTGCATTAAAATCAGTATCAGTAGGACTAAAACCGCAAGGAACTATTCCAGTAATTTCAAAATCTCCATTTGGAACTAAATTCTGCGCATCGCAAATTTTGCAAGTGAAAAAAAGTATGATTAAGCAGTACACTTTCATCGGAGCGTTAAAATTGCGGATAACGAAGAAGGGATTAAAGAAGTTTTAAAAAGAAGGGATTAGAAGCACCACTGTTTGTTTTACCACAACTGTTTGTTAGAAGCACTACTGTTTGATTACCGAACAAAGCCCTTCTTTTTAAAATTTCTTTTAATCTTATGTTAGCGGCAGTAAAGCTGTTCGTTCGGAGCACAACTGTTTGAAGTCCGCAGTAAAGTTTGTTCAAGGCACTTATCATATCGTCATTGAATGTTTGTTCTACCATGGTCGCTTAGTTGGATTTACTGAAAGTTCTGCATTACATTTTTCCCAAAACTCTTTCCAATTTATTTCAGGTTGATGGTTAGTGAAATAATCTTTCACTTCATTCTCCATTGTTTTTGTTGCTTCACTTAATGCAACTGTCAAATCAATTTTACTTCGTTTTGTCTTACTCTCATTCTTTTTGAATATCTCTCTGTCAAAGTCAAATGAATTACCTGTGTCATTAAAATCATTTGCTGCTTCAAGTATTCGTTTTGGATGCTGATGATGTCCGCATTGTGAACTCATCAATGAAGGTGCGGTGCAATT
>CAMDOA010000084.1 GCA_945903305.1 Chitinophaga pinensis | reverse complement strand
GCACAGCCCAATTCGGCATGCGATTCTTTAACTACAACATTTCTCACAACCACTCCGGGTGTTACTTATTTGTGGTCATTAGGTGATGGCACAATTGCTACAACCAATTCAGTTCAGCATTTTTATCCAAACGGCATTTATGATGTTTCATTAACAGTTGTAGATATTAACGGCTGCTCGAAATCCATAAATCTCCCCGGATACATTACCGTTTTACCAACTCCTGTAGCTGCATTTAGTTATAAACCAACCATTGATTCGGCTATAGATTTATCAAGTGCCACCATTTATTTTACTAACCAATCAACTTTCGCCAGCACTTACTTGTGGAATTTTGGCGATGGCGGAAGCAGTGCCTATAGTAATCCATATCATGTATATACCGATACTGGCCGGTTTGCTGTATTAATGTACGCGATAAATGATTTAGGATGTTTTGATAGTGCCACTGCAGCTTATTTTGTTATTCAGCCCGATCCGGTATTTTTTATCCCAAATACATTTACTCCTAACAATGATGGCAATAACGATTTTTTTAAAATTTTCAGTCAACG
Source organism: Chitinophaga pinensis (assembly GCA_945903305.1). Lineage (GTDB taxonomy): Bacteria > Bacteroidota > Bacteroidia > Chitinophagales > UBA10324 > UBA10324. Next base: position 9,495 of record CAMDOA010000084.1, on the reverse strand, counting down.
AGTTGCCAAAGTTGATATCACAGTTTTTTCAAGAATAGGCGAACAGCTTTACACCATTAAATCGATAGATGATTCATGGGATGGCACATTCAGAGGAAGTGCATTAAATACTGGAGTTTATGTTTATAGCGGAATTATTCAATTTGATTCAGGAAAGAAAAAGAGAGTGAAAGGAGATATTACCCTTCTCAAATAATTTTTTATTTATTTAAAGGAACCGGATTCTCGCCTAATAATATTTCAAGAAATTTTTTATAAGTTGATTCTACTGAATGAAATTGCTGAGTTTTTATTCTTGCATTGTTTCCCAATTTTTTTCTTAAAGCTTCATCCCCAATCAAACGGATAATTTGTTTTTCCCATTCATCAATGGTAGTGGCAATCAGCACATCATTTTCATTTTCAAAATGCGGCGATAACCCGAATGGTGAAGCTACAATTGGCAATGCTGCGGCTCCGTACTCAATACTTTTATATGCCACTTTACCACGAGTAAATTCTGTGTCATTCATAGCCGGATAAATGGCAATGTCGGCATCAATCAATTCATTAAAAAAAGTTTCTTTATTCCAATTAGCCTGATGAATTATGGCACTGGTGTATCCGCAATTTGTTCTGCTAATCATTCTTAATTGCAATGGAAATTTCAAATTTATTTTTTCAAGTAGCGGAACAATTTCTTTCAGGTGAACGGAATTGGATTCGCTGCCGGTCCAGAAAATTTTAATTGGGTTATTTAAAGAATAGTCCGATTTAATGCTGTAAGTATTTATATCAACCACCAAATCATTGTAATAAACATTTGTATTCAGATTTTTAAAGTATTGAAACAAATGATCGTTAACTACAGTCACTTTTTGGCAAACAACTGCGGTAGAATCAACTAATTTTTTATTTCTTTTATAATCCGCATCAAAAAAATCAACCGTTACATTTTTATTTAACTTACAAATTAATTGTTCAAGATACGGAGTAAACTGATCGTAATATTCAGGAATCATAGCGCGCTGAAAAAAAACTGCCCGGTAATTAGCAGCCTTCATAGATTGAAATAGTCTCCGACAAAACATTACAGCCAGATAAAAATATTCTTTTGTTCTCGATGTTGATTTGAAAAATATTTTTTCATCAACAGCAGCGCTCCAGGTATAATGAATATCAAATTTGAATTTATCTTTTTCAAAAAATGGAAGAAAAATCTGAAATCGTGAAATGGTGCCAATGTTATCTTTATGGGAATACGGAAAAAATAAAAAATCTTTCTTCGGTTTTTTTCTTTTTAATAAAAAGGGGAAAGCAATAAAAAACATAGCAACCAATCGCCCGATTGCCAGTGAACTCAGCAAAAATAAATATGCCGCCCGTTCAATTTGTTTTAACAGAAATGGAGTTTTCTTTTTCAATGCAATAACAGCCGCAAGAATAGTTAGATAGCGCTCTCTTTCAAAGCCAATTTCACCCTCACTTTATTTCCTTTATCAAGATACTGCATGTTCAGGTATGAATTTACAATGGCAATTCCACGACCGTGATTATCAAAAATGCGGGAATCATCGAAGCGAAGATATTTTTCAAACTCAAACCCTTCGCCTTCATCTTCAATCACGAGGTGAATAATTTTTTCTTCTTTTTTCATGGAAACTTTCACTCTCCGTTTTTTATATTGTTCATCCTTCAACCGAATTTCTATTTCATCCTGCAATTTTCCGTTTTCAATTAAAGCAGTTTTTTCTTCGTATGTAATTCCAAGATTTCCATGTTCTACAGCATTCGACAGTAATTCGGAAACATACATGGCTTCTTCAGGCACCGCACAAATATTGGCAATGCGTACAGCTAAAAACTCACCTTCAACAACAGTATAAAAATGAAATACTGCTTCATCCAGCAAACGAAAAGAATTTTCAGCTTGTTTTAATTTAGTAAGTAATTCTTTCTGGTGCTCATGGTCCACTATTGCGGCATGAATGGTAGAAAGCAAAACTTCCCGCTTAATTGGTTTGGTTAAATAGTAATAAGCACCGGCATCAATTCCTTCTTTAATATTTTCAGGTTGATCCATTCCGGTTTGCATAATTACCTGAAGGGTTTCATACTTCGATTGTTCGCGTATCCATTTTAGTAATTCAATGCCGTTCATCACCGGCATTTCCCAATCGAGCAACACGACTGCAATTGAATCGGTATTTTGTTCAAGAATATTTTGTGCCTCCTTTGCATTCTCTGCAGTGAGTAATGAATATCCTGCAGTAGTTAATAATGGTGAAATAAGTTTTATACAAAGCGGGTCGTCATCAACCAATAAAATCGTTTGCATCATCTCTTTCAATTGTTTTTTTCGATTTTAACGGACACAATTAATTTTGTTTTCCGGCAAGCACACAAATTTTCTTTTCGTGATGTACTGCCCCGGTTAAATCGAAGTACTCAAAGAAAATAATGTATGCCCCAATTTGGGCGCGAAGTTTAGCATCGGTAATTCCATCCCAATTAAAAAATCCTTTTTGCTCGAGCAATGCATTTTGTACAAGCGTGCGAATTTGCAATCCGCTTTCATTGAAAATAGAAACATTGGCAACATAACCGGGTTTATCAAAATTATAAAGCACCGAAACCACATCATTAAATCCATCTTGGTCGGGAGAAAAAATTGGTGGGTCAACGGTGAAGCTATTATCGCCTTGCGGATTTTTGTATTGCGAATTCAGATATGCCGGCGTTCCGAATCCAACAGTTGAAGCAGCCGAATGCCAGTTGAGCGAATCCTGTGTTGCTCCATCCGGATTTATTCTCTCCAATGAAACACCTTCCTGATAATTTAACAAGGCAAATTGCCATTTATCACTGTATTGTAATTCATCCAAAATATTTCCATTCACAGTGGTAAGCACTACAGTTCCTTTATCATCATTTAACGATGGAAGCGAATTCACAGTTAAAACATTTTGCGGATTGAGGGTAAAATAATTCAGAGTAACCCAATCAGCATTTTCAGTAATGGCTACATACTCTCCGGGCATTAATAAAAATCCATCGCTGCATGCCGATGGAGAAACAACTGCACCGGTATCATCTCGCGAAGCAATGTAGAGTTGTTTTAAATCCAGAATTTTATTCGAATGGTTAAACAGTTCTACATAATCGGAACCACCGGTTAATGGGTTAAATAGAATTTCGTTGATGATAACATCATTCGAATCCGGATTTTCCGGAACAGCAAACTGTGCGGAATTATTATCAGCAATAACATTACCTGTGCAATCAGAAAGATTATTACAAGTGATTGTATAAATGGTTCCTTGCTGCATGGGCTGCGAAAATGAAATTACTACTGTAGAGAAATCACTTTTAGGAGAAGCAGAATTTATTGTGCCGAGTGTTGGATCTATCGTATAATTTCCGGTTAAACTTGCAATTGCACTATCCAGCCATTCACTGAAAAATAATTTGATGGTTTGGCTATCAATAATTGTAGTCCGTATTAATTGTGGAGGTGTTGCATCCGGATTATTTGCATTCACTGAATTTATTTTACCCGGTGTTCCTCCTGCTAAATTTAAACTTGCTTTCCAGTTTGTACTTTCTGCGCATGGATTTGCGGGGTCAATTCTTTCTAATGACCAACCGCCGGCATCTTTCAATGCATCGTTGTACCACGATGAAGAATAGTTGACAGCATTAATCAATTTCCCATTTTCATTTCTCAACTTTAAACTATCACCGTCATCATTCAAAGTTGGCATTGACGAAAGTGCAAGTGTGTTTCCGAAAGGTGAGAACAATGAATAATTTGAAGCACTGCACAAAATCAAAAAACTATCGGGCTGAATTGTGTAAGATGGAAATGTATAAGTGCTTGTTGCATCACTGATGGTCCAATTATTCATGTTTATTGGAAAAGCACTTCGATTATAAAGTTCAAGATACTCTGCGTCGGGTAATGCAACTACCGGATTCGGATTTGCCATAATTTCATTGATGAGTACATCATAAAGTTGCGGCTGATAAAAACTGAATTGAGTATTGGTGCCCGGCGTGCTATTGCCAGAAATATCTTTTACACCAATGCAACTGAGTGTATAGTTAGTTGCACTTTGCAATGCGTTGGAAAGTGTTAAATGAACCAATGCAAAATTTGAAGCATCTCTTGTTGCTGATGAAATAATAATTCCATTATTGATAGTATAGTTTAATTGATTTTGTGAAGTAGCTGAATCAACTGCTTCGTTAAAAAGCACATCCAAATGATTGGCATCTATCACATATGCATTTGAAATAAGTGGTGGTACAACATCAATAATAATTGACCCCACATAAATATCATCAAAATAATATTTTGTGTTGTTGCTTGAAGAATATTTTACAAGCACACCAAAAAAAGCGCTGCTGTTAAAAGTTAAATCCGTTACTGTGCCCTGTGAAATATAACTGAATCCCGTTCCGGTGTTATCGAGATAAAGCGTAAATGTTCCAGTCATGTCGCGAATTACTTTCACCTTTATTGGATTATTTGAAGTGCTTGAAACAGTTCCGTCTGCTCCATCAATAATAATGGTTGCAACCCCAACAACTTTTTTATATAAACTTACTTCATCAGCGGTGTTTCCGATTTTTACAAAATATCCATTAATATTTCCCTCCAGGTTTGCAGAATCAGATATGAGATAAACCTCCATGTAGTTTGCCGAACTTGTTCCGCATTTCGGATTGGCAAAAAATTCCCACTGACAATCTGAAAATAAAGTTGATGCCGTTGAAAGATGCGTTACAACTGTTGCTGCCGGACCGTTGGTATGTAATTGCTCTGCGGAAACCGTCCATTCTCCATTATCACCACTCCACAATGTTCCAATTGTAAAATCATTGTCGTTAAAATTATCATTGACCTGTGCGAACAAAATTTTCGGTAGAAAAAACAGGATCAGGAAAAAAAATTTAGCAAATATTCGTTTCATGGTGTTGAAAAGGAATTCAATATTAAGCATCGTGATTCAAATAATGCGAGAGTAATTTCGCCGGAAATATTTTTGAATGAAAATTGCAATAATCGGAGTCACCGGAATGGTTGGCCGCGAAATGTTAAAAGTGCTGGAGGAACGGAATTTTCCTGTCGAAGAATTGATTCCGGTTGCTTCTGAAAAATCGGCCGGACAAAAAATTTCTTTCCGAGGAAAAGAATATTCAATCACGACCATTGACGAAGCCATAAAAAGAAAACCGGCCATAGCGCTGTTCTCCGCCGGCTCAACTGTTTCTTTGGAATATGCACCAAAGTTTGCTGAGGCTGGAACCACGGTAATAGATAATTCTTCGGCATGGAGAATGCACCCTGAAAAAAAATTAATTGTTCCGGAAATAAACGGTCAGGAAATCAGTATCACAGATAAAATTATTGCAAATCCGAATTGTTCAACTATACAACTGGTAATGGTTTTGAATCCGTTGCACAAAAAATATCAGATAAAAAGAATTGTGGTTTCTACTTATCAATCGGTAAGCGGAACCGGAAAAGCTGCTGTGAATCAGTTGATGAACGAACGAAATAATGTTAAAGGCGAAATGGCTTATCCGTACCGGATTGATATGAATTGTTTACCGCAGGTAGATGTGTTTCTTGATAGTGGATACACAAAGGAGGAAATGAAAATGGTGAACGAAACAAAAAAAATTATGATGGACAACAGCATCGCACTCACCGCAACCTGTGTGCGTGTACCGGTAATGGGTGGGCATAGCGAAGCGGTGAACATTACTTTCGAAAAAGATTTTGAATTAATAGAAGTACGAAAAATTCTCAGCAACACTTCAGGAGTAACTGTGCAGGATGACCTGGCAAATAAAATTTATCCGATGCCTATTCTTGCTCACGGAAAAGATGATGTATTTGTGGGAAGAATCCGCCGCGATGAATCACTTGTCAACTCACTTAACTGCTGGATAGTTTCTGATAATCTTCGCAAAGGCGCTGCGACCAATGCTGTGCAGATTGCTGAATATCTTTTGAAAAATAATTTGCTTGGATAGAACGCAGATCATTATGATTTTCATGATTCACGCAGATATAAAATCTTAATTGATCTTAACGATCATAAAAATCAGCGTTCAATTTTTAAGTAAATGAATTCAGAAACTCTTCCAACTTATACCCGCTCGCAACTCGCACTTCGCAATGGGCAAGACAAGCCTGAAATATGGATTGCGTTTCAAAATATTATTTACGATGTAACCGACAGCCGCCTCTGGCGAAACGGGCGCCACTACGAACACTGGGCCGGCCAGGATTTAACGGAAGAATTGGAAATGGCGCCACACACTCTTAAAGTTTTCGAACGATTTAAAGCTATTGGGAAATTAGTTGATTAGTTATTCTCATTTTTAGTTTTAATTGTATTCATGAACCTTCGGTTTGTTCATTCGTTTTTAGCTATACCCTTTTTGCGATATGTAACACAAGCCGATACATGATTTGTGATAAATCGAATTAATGCAGTTGGGTGATTGGTGAATTAAAAATATTTCAGGAATTCTTTTTCATTTAAATAAAATTCTAAAATCCGCATGTAAATTAATTCTGCGCAATTCGGTTAATAAATTGCGAACGATTTTCCTGTAATCATTAGATAAAAAAAAAGAGTCCCGACAAAATTTTGTCGGGACTCTTTTAGTTTTGGTTTGAAAAATTTATTTACTGAATCTTCACAATGTTTTGAACAGATGTTCCATTGTTAGTTGTTAAACGAGCCAAATACATTCCCGCAGCTAACATTTCAGCATTAAAGCTTACACTGTATTTCTGTCCGGCAACTATTTCACCTTTATACAACTCAGCAATTTTAACACCTGTTACATTGAATACTTCAACAGTACCAGTTAAGTCTTCTGAAGAAACAAATTCAATTGCAGTAGACGAAGTGAATGGATTAGGATAAACGGTCATATTTAAACCAGCCTTAGTTAAAACATTGAGTGATTTTGATTCATCATCTTCACCCTCCATTTTACCTAAATTATCTGAGCATGATAAATTACCGTTGTCAGTAATTCCACCATCATAATTCTGATTAAACACATCTAATCCATTGGTTAACTCAGAATAAGAATGAGGAGTTGCACATCCGCCCAAAGCACTGTTTGCTTCATTTAAGACCTGTTGAACTGTCATTCCAGCAAAAGTTCCCCCAAGATAATAAAGTGTATTCAGATTAACTGTGTTACTGCTGAAATTTGGATCCCAAATATCAAAACCAATACTTAGTGACGCTGCTACAACTTGACCCGCTAGAGTATTATTCAACAAACTGCCTCCTGGGTCGCTCCAGTTCTGTGTTAAAGCAGCTGGAGTTCCACCTGAAGGAACAAAATCAGTTACAGCTTGAGCAGAAGTTAATGTTAAAGTATAACCTGAGCAACTTCCACCTCCTACAACTAACCCTGAAGGGAATGCTTGAGCAAAATTTGCATGAAGATAAACACCTGGGTTATTACCACTTGGTACAGCACCCCATCCACCTTGAGTATAAGTTCTGAATCCTTCACAATCAGGAGGTGGAGGTACACAATCAATTTGAACTGTAGCAACATTAGAACATCCAACTGCATCCATAACAGTTACAGTATAATTACCGGTACATAATCCTCCGATTGATGAAGAAGTTGCACCATTAGACCATAAGTAACTATAAGGAATTACACCTCCTGTCGGTGCTGCTGAAGCAGTGCCGATACAGCTAACAGATGTACATTGATTATTATTTGATGTAGCGTTTACAATAATATTACATGGAGGAGGAGGAGGAGGAGTACAAGTAATTGTAACCTCAGCAACCTGAGTACACTCATGGAAATCAGTGATAGTTACTGAATATGAACCTGAACAAAGAGCGCTCACATCTTCAGTAGTAGCACCATTACTCCACATGTAGGTATAAGGTACTGTTCCACCTGTTACAGTAAGATCAGCAGAGCCATCGCAAGAAATTCCCTGGCAAATAGTAGCGTCAACTCCAATAATGTTTGCTTCAATCGCTGCTGGTTCTTCAAACAACATGCAAGCCTCACAAACACATCCATTAGCATCTGTTACTGTCACACAATAAAATCCTGCGCATAAACCTACAATACCTTCTGTAGTTTCACCGGTACTCCATAGATAAGTGTAAGGTGCAGTTCCGCCGAAAACAATTGCACCGGCAGTTGCATTACACTCACCATTACATTCCAAATGAATAGGACAATCAAGAATACAAACCAATTCGTCAGGCTGAGTAAGTGTTACACACTTAACAATTGAACACTGATTGGCATCGTAAACTGTAACACAATATGTATCAGCACAAAGGTTGATTGCATTTGCATCAGTTGCTCCATTGCTCCAGATATAAGAGTACGGAGTAGTTCCACCAGTTACAGAAACACTTGCTGTTCCGTCGCATGAATAATAGCAACTCAAATTAGTTCCTGATTCTGTTGCTGCTAAAACATCTGGTTGAGTAATAGTAACACACTTAACTGCTGTACATTGATTCGCATCAGTAATAGTCACACAATATTCACCAGGACACAATCCACTAACACTTGTTGCAGTGCTTCCGTTATACCAATTGTAACTATAAGGACTTGTTCCACCTGCACCACTAATGCTTGCAGTTCCATCGCAATATCCATTACAAGTTACATTAGTTGACCCTGAATTTCCGGTTAATAATGTTGGTTCAGTAATAGTTACACATTTAACTATTGAACACTGATTGGCATCATAAACAGTTACACAATATTCACCGTTACACAATTGGCTTACACTTGAAGCAGTGCTTCCGTTTGACCAGTTGTAGGTATAAGGTGTTGTTCCACCAGAAGCACTAACACTTGCAGTTCCGTTACAGTAATCATTACATGTTGCATTTGTAGAACCTGACTGAGCAGTTAATAATGTTGGTTCAGTAATAGTTACACATTTAACTATTGAACACTGATTGGCATCATAAACAGTTACACAATATTCACCATTACATAATTGGCTAACACTTGAAGCGGTGCTTCCGTTTGACCAGTTGTAGGTATATGGTGCTGTTCCACCTGATGCAGTAACATATGCTGTTCCGTTACAGTAATCATAACATGTTGCATTTGTAGAACCTGTCTGTGCAGTTAACAATGTAGGTTCAGTAATAGTTACACATTTAACTATTGAACACTGATTGGCATCAGTAATTGTTACACAATATTCACCAGGACACAATCCACTAACACTTGTTGAAGTGTTTCCATTATACCAATGATAAGTATAAGGGCTAGTTCCTCCACTTACATTGCTGATGTTAGCAGTTCCATTACAGAAACCATTGCAGGTAACATTAGTTGACCCTGCATCAGCAGTTAATGGAGAAGGTTGATAAACAGCAATACAAATTGAACTTGTACAATTATGAGCATCTGTAACAGTTACACAGTAGCCGCCTGCGCACACTCCTGATAAATCCTGTGTAGTTGCATAAT
>CAMDOA010000083.1 GCA_945903305.1 Chitinophaga pinensis | reverse complement strand
TAAAAAAATTATTAGTTGATATTTTGACCGATTAAGAATTGTACTTTTTTTAAAAACACCAAACACGCATTGATGTCAAAATGTTGCCCGGATTTTACCTAACTAAAAACGAGCTGATTTTAAATTTTACTTCATTTACCCTAGTATGTTTTTCTTGATGTTAGGATACATTATGACCATCGGCTAATTTCGCGCATCTGAATTATGCAACCAAACTTAGATGAAATTAAGCAGCCTATTGAAAATGAGCTAAAGATATTTGAAGAGAAATTCAGAATGGCAATGAAAACAAAAACTCCTTTGTTAGATGCCGTTTTAAAATATATTGTAAGACAAAAGGGAAAGCGTGTCAGACCAATGTTCGTATTCCTTTCTGCTTCGGTTGCAGGTGAAATTTCTGAAGCTACTTATCGCGGCGCCGCTTTAATTGAATTATTACACACCGCAACTTTAGTTCACGATGATGTAGTTGATGATTCAAATGAGCGACGGGGATTTTTTTCAATTAATGCAATATGGAAAAATAAAATTGCTGTTTTAGTAGGTGATTATTTGCTTTCCAAAGGATTACTACTGGCAATAGACAATAAGGATTTTAACTTGCTTGAAATTGTATCAAATGCTGTTCGTGAAATGAGCGAAGGTGAATTGCTTCAGATTGAAAAAACCAGAAAACTCAATATTTCTGAAGAAGTTTATTTTGAAATCATTCGGCAAAAAACAGCCTCGCTTATTTCATCTGCTTGTGCTATTGGTGCCGCTTCGGCAAACAGTGAAAAATTAATGACAGAAAGAATGAAATTGTTTGGTGAAAAAGTGGGAATTGCCTTTCAAATAAAAGACGACCTGCTTGATTTTGGATATGAAGATACCGGAAAACCACATGGTATAGATTTAAAAGAAAAAAAAATCACCTTACCTTTAATTTTTTCTTTAAACAATTCGACTTATGGTGAAAGAAGAAATATTATAAATAAAATTCGGCGACAAACCCAAGATCAAAAAACCATAGCAGAAGTTATTTCTTTTATTTATAAAAAAGGGGGAATGAAATATGCGCAAGAAAAAATGTTACACTATCGAACAGAAGCTTTATCTCTGTTAAACGGGTTACCTGAAAAAAAATCGCTTCAATCTTTAAGAGACCTTGTGTACTTTACAACGGAAAGAACCAAGTGATCTTGTTATGTTAATAGCCGTTTTTTAAAAAAGTAAAGCGGTTGATGATTTTGCCATTGATTTGCATTTATCAAAAGTAATTTTACCTTTGAATCCAAAGTGTAAAATCAAATTAAGAATTTCATTTTCAGCGCAATTTTAACCATGAGAAAAATTTACTTCCTTACATTAATTCTGAGTTTAGGGCTTTCAAGTTTACAAAGCCAGGCCCAAGTGTACGACACTGCTGCATACAAGCCCATTTTACCACTGTATCGCGATGTTCTAGGTGATACGACTGTTATTTCTAAAAGGAGCATGCCTCAGCAAAAACAATTTGAAAAGGGGCAATACATTTTTCCTCCAAAACCTAAAAACAAGTGGGAGATAGCTATTAATGGCGGCGGATTATTTGTGAGTGGTGATGTAGCGACAAAAGGCGGCTATGGTTTAGGCCTTGAAGTTCGAAAAGCATTAGGATATGCAGTAAGTATAAAAGGACAGATTTTACATGGCTCAACCAAGGGGCTTAATTGGCAGGGAAGTACAGGGTTAGCTAATAATCCGGTACTAACATCTGCCAGTCCTGCAACAAATTATTACAGCAACGGAGGAATTTTTTATTACAATTATAAAACAGACATTGATGAGATAAACTTGCAGGCGGTTTTAACAATTAACAATATTGGATATCACAAAGTAGCCCGTGAAAGAAAAGTAAATTTGTATGGTGGAATTGGCGGTGGTGCTATGATTTATCGAACAAACATGAACGCATTAGATGAAAACGGAAACAGGTATGACTTCGTTTCAATTTTCACAAATGGCGCTTATACCGATCGTAAATCAACTACTGCTGCATTAAAAAATATAATGGATGGATCTTACGAAACAATTGCAGAAGGTCAGCCCGACCAGCCTAAATTTTTTGAACGGGTTACAAAACCGGTTATTACCGGAAGTATTGGTCTTGGATTTCATTTAAGCAGAAAACTGCAATTAACAATTTCTGAAAAAATATCTATTACAAACGACGATTTATTAGATGCACAAAGATGGCAAGAACATCCGGGCCTTGATCCGGTGTTAACCGGAAATTTTGATACCTATCATTTTATTAGTGCTTCGATTGGGTATTTTATAGGAGGTAAAAAAAGAGTTGAACCGCTTTATTGGCAAAATCCAAACGATTACACTTATGATGCAATTCAAACGCTAATAAAAAAGAATGTTGATGACTTAGTGGATACTGATGATGATGGTGTTGTTAACAAATTAGATCAGGAGCCAGACACTGAACCCGGAGCTGTAGTAAACACGCACGGGGTTACTCAAGATTCTGATAAGGATGGTGTGGTTGATGCTAAAGACAAAGATCCATATTCACCAATGGGCGCTAAAGTTGACGGGGATGGAATTCCTGCCGACGGTGATAAAGACGGAGTACCCGATTATCAAGACAAAGAAGCAAACACTAACCCAAGCGGATTGGTTGATGCAAACGGTAAAACTATTTTACCCGGCGGTGGTGGAGGTTATTGGTTTCTACCGATGATATTTTATGACTTAGACAAAGACTATATAAAGCCTGAAATGTTTGAGCGCATGAAATACATTTCAACTGTAATGAAAATGTACCCCGATTTAAAAATTGTTGCAACCGGTCATACTGATATCAGGGCCTCAAACAAGTATAATGATGACCTTTCAGTGCGCCGTGTAAACAATGCTAAAAAACATTTGTCTGAAGTTTACGGAATTGATGCTTCCAGAATAATTACCGGTCAAAAAGGTGAAACAGAAAATCTTATTAAGGGATTGCCTGATGGTTATAATGCACAGTTCGAAGGTCAGCAGTATTACAACCGTCGGGTTGAATTCAGAGTGTTCGATTCAAAAACAGACAAATAAAATTTAATTCTTATTCTAATAAATTAAAAGACCCGCCTCATGCGGGTCTTTTAATTTATTATCTGCAATGTTTATTCGTTTAAAGCAATACAATACTTTATTTGTTTTTTGTTTCATGATAGATTTTTTGTATTCATGTAAAACGATTTTTAGTACTAACAAATGCAGGTATAGTTAAGATATATTTGCCCCCCCTTTAAATATATGTGGTTACAAAACTTACTTAATAAACGATTGGGAGCAGATGCCGCGGAAATGTCGTTCCTCGATCACATTGAAGAGTTGCGATGGCATATTGCGAGAGCGTTAGGTGCAATTTTAGTCGTTGCAATTATTTTATTTTTAAATAAATCGTTTTTGTTTGACACAGTTATTCTCGGGCCTATTCATACCGATTTTCCGACTTACATTTTATTTTGCAAACTCGGATGGTTTCTTGGAATGGGCGATGGTTTATGTATTGGCCCAATTCGATTTCAATTAGCCAGCATTGAGTTAACCTCTCAGTTCATGATTCACATGAAGGCTTCTTTTTTGACTGGATTAATAATTACATTTCCATATATTTTATGGGAGGTATGGAGATTTGTAAGCCCTGCATTATATGAAGCTGAACGAACTAAAGTAAACGGGGTAGTAATTGTTGGTTCATTGTTATTTTATATTGGCTTGCTGTTCGGTTATTATATTATTGCTCCATTTACCATTATGTTTTTGGGTGGATACCAGGTAAGCAGTTTGGTATCAAACATTTTCAGTTTAGATTCTTACATGGAAACAGTGAGTGGCTTGTCACTTACATCTGGACTTGTATTTGAATTCCCTTTGATAATTTATTTTTTAGCGCGGTTAGGTATTTTAACCGATACAATATTGCGCAAATTTCGAAAGTATGCAATTGTAGTTTGCCTGTTTTTAGCGGCTATAATCACCCCTTCTCCTGATATGTTTAGTCAATTGATAGTTACATTCCCGCTATATGGATTGTATGAAGTGGGCGTTATAGTAGCTGCACGGGTAACAAAAAACAGAGCGAAAAATGCTGTTACATAAACTTGTTTCCTAAACTAAAAGCATAGTATCGGCAATTATTTTAATAGATCCCGGCTTGAATTTTTTTTATATAAAACTACAATCATAAACCACAAGCGGTTTACCTGAAATTTCAATGCGGTTTTTAAAAAGTATTGGTACTTTGGTTTTTCTACCCGCTGCACATGATGCAGTTGCCTTCATCATCCAATGTGCAACTTGCTCCTTCGCTGTAATTTTCCTGCGACTCACTTAATAAAGTTTCGGGTTTCGAGTTTTGGGTTTCGAGTTCGTAGCTGCGGTTTAAGAGTTGCTCGTTGATTTCGAGTTTCGAGTTTATAGTTTCGGGTTCGTAGCTGTTACGGGTTTCAGGTTTTGAGTTTGCAGAGTTATGAGATACTGCTGCGGCTACTGCAACTTCAACTGCTCCTGCTAACTGGTCAGTGAATTGTTGCATGGCTTCATGTGTAACAGTGAACTTCACAGCGCTTGATGCTGCTTTAGTTCTCAAATAATACATTCCTGTTTTCAATCCTTTTTTCCAGGAGTAGAAATGCATGCTGGTGAGTTTGCTGATGTTCGCATCCTGAATAAATAAATTCAACGATTGCGACTGACAGATGTATGCGCCACGGTCGGCAGCCATATCAATAATGCTGCGCTGTTTTATTTCCCAAACTGTTTTATACAAATCTTTTACATCCTGCGGAATTTCTGCAATGTTTTGAATAGAACCTTCGGCAGCAATGATTTTATTTTTCATCGCATCGCTCCACAACCCGAGGCGCACTAAATCTTTGAGTAAATGTTTGTTCACGATAGTGAATTCACCACTCAACACACGGCGGCTGTAAAGATTGGAAGTGTATGGTTCGAAGCATTCGTTGTTACCAAGAATCTGTGAAGTGCTGGCAGTTGGCATTGGCGCGAGCAACAATGAATTGCGCACTCCGTATTTTTTCACTTCTTCTTTCAGTACACTCCATTCCCAGCGATTGCTCGGTGTAACACTCCACATATCAAACTGGAAAATTCCTTTTGAAACCGGAGAGCCGGGATAACTTTCGTAATGACCATATTGCTTCGCCAAATCTTTTGAAGCAGTCATTGAAGCATAATAAATGGTTTCGAAAATATCTTTATTCAGTTGCTTGGCTTCATCACTTTCAAACGCATGACGCATTAAAATAAATGCATCAGCTAATCCCTGCACACCAATACCAATCGGGCGATGGCGCATGTTGCTGTTGCGCGCTTCTTCAACCGGATAATAATTATTGTCAATGATTTTGTTGAGGTTGAGTGTGATTTGATAAGTCACTTCAAACAAACGATTGAAATCGAATGCGCCATCTTTTACAAATCGTGGCAACGCAACAGAAGCCAGATTGCAAACTGCAACTTCATCTTTCGAAGTGAACTCAACTATTTCAGTACACAAATTTGAACTGCGAATGGTTCCGAGATTTTGCTGATTGCTCTTACTGTTACACGCATCTTTATAAAGCAGGTATGGAGTTCCGGTTTCAACCTGTGATTCAACAATCTTAAACCATAAATCCTGCGCCTTGATTGTGCGACGCGCTTTCCCTTCGTTCTCGTATTTTTCATAGAGCGTTTCAAACTCAGGTCCCCAACAATCTGCAAGTCCAGGTGATTCGTTCGGACAGAAGAGTGACCAGTCGCCGTTTTCTTCCACACGCTTCATAAATAAATCAGGAACCCACAATGCAAAAAATAAATCGCGGGCGCGCATCTCTTCCTTGCCGTGATTCTTTTTCAATTCTAAGAAATCAAAAATATCGTCGTGCCATGGCTCCAGATAAATGGCGAAAGAACCTTTGCGCTTTCCTCCTCCCTGGTCAACATATCTTGCTGTGTCGTTGAACACGCGCAGCATTGGTACAATTCCGTTTGATGTTCCATTGGTTCCCTTGATGTAAGAACCTGTTGCGCGAATGTTGTGAATGCTCAATCCGATTCCACCGGCACTCTGCGAAATTTTTGCGCACTGTTTCAGTGTTTCATAAATTCCATCTATGCTATCGTCCTGCATGGTCAGCAAAAAGCAACTCGACATTTGTGCTTTCGGTG
This sequence comes from Chitinophaga pinensis, assembly GCA_945903305.1. Classification (GTDB taxonomy): domain Bacteria; phylum Bacteroidota; class Bacteroidia; order Chitinophagales; family UBA10324; genus UBA10324. Next base: position 4,047 of record CAMDOA010000083.1, on the reverse strand, counting down.
TTCCTGCATTGAACAAAGTTGGAGTGGCGTGAATGAACCAGCGCTCACTCATCATGTTGTAAGTCTTAATCACTGATTCAATATCATCGCGGTGAATGCCAACACACACACGCATGTACATGTGTTGCGGACGCTCCACTACCTTACCATATAATTTCAGTAAGTATGATTTCTCTAAAGTTTTAAATCCAAAATAATCGAAACCGAAATCGCGGTCGTGAATGATGGAACTGTCGAGTTCGGCAGCATTCTCTTCAATCACTTTCATGATATCATCTGCAATCAACTTCGCAGGTTGTCCGCTGCGTGGGTCAATGTAATCGTGCAGCGCACGCATGGTTTGTGAGAACGACTTGTTGGTGTTCTTATGCAAATTAGAAATGGCAATGCGTGAAGCAAGCAAAGCATAATCCGGATGCTTGGTCGTTAAACTCGCCGCAGTTTCGGCAGCAAGATTGTCGAGTTCTGAGGTGGTAACACCATCATAAATTCCATTGATGACTTTCTTGGCCACTTCAATTGGCTCCACATGTTTTGTGTCCAAACCATAACAAAGTTTGTCAATTCGTGCTGTAATCTTGTCGAACTTTACCTGTTCTTGTTTTCCGTCTCTTTTAATTACATACATAAGATTGGGGTGGTGGTTTGGGAGAGGTTATTTATAAAGTTGATTCGTTTATTAGTTCATTCGTGTGAATGGTGAATTGTCAATGGTGAATTTGTGCTTCGACAAGCTCAGCATGACAACGCTGCATACTGTAACCTGCCTACTGAATACTGATTTTTTAAAAATCTGCTTCGGTGGTGAAAACATTTTCTTCCTTCTTGCTCATCACGCCACTCTTTTGATAATCGCCAACACGCTTCTCGAAGAAATTTGTTTTTCCCTGTAATGAAATCAATTCCATGAAGTCGAAAGGATTAACTGCATTGTACAACTTAGGATAACCGAGTTGATGCAACCAGTGGTCAGCAACATATTCAATGTATTGCGCCATCAGTTTTGCATTCATTCCAATCAAACTGACTGGCAGTGCATCAGTGATGAACTCTTTCTCAATCTTCACTGCATCGCTGATGATTTCATATACTGCTTCCTTTGGTAATTTATTTTCAATGTGTTTGTACAATAAGCAAGCGAACTCGCAATGCAATCCTTCATCGCGACTAATCAATTCATTGCTGAAACTTAAACCGGGCATCAGTCCGCGTTTCTTCAACCAATAGATGGAGCAGAAACTTCCGCTGAAGAAAATTCCTTCCACGGCTGCGAACGCAACTAATCTTTCAGTGAATGAACCGCCGGTAATCCAGCGCAAAGCCCATTCTGCCTTTTTCTTTACGCAATCAACTGTTTCAATTGCATGCAGCAACCGGTCCTTTTCTTCTGCATTCTTTATATAAGTATCAATCAGTAAAGCATAAGTTTCGGAGTGAATATTTTCCATCATAATCTGGAAACCATAAAAACATCTTGCTTCCGGAATCTGAACTTCGTTCATAAAATTGGTGGCAAGATTTTCATTCACAATTCCATCACTCGCTGCGAAAAACGCCAAAACATGCGAGATGAAATGTTTTTCATTTTTATTGAGCGAGTCCCAATCCTTTGTGTCTGCCGACAAATCAATTTCTTCGGCAGTCCAGAAACTTGCTTCGTGTTTCTTATACATCTGCCATATATCGTTATACTTAATAGGTAGTAAAACAAACCTGTCCTTGTTCTCTTTCAGCAGTACTTCATTTCGTAAATCTTGTTTCATTTCTATTATATTTTAATGGTTAAAACCATGTTTTCGTTTCGGTTAGAGGTGACGATTCCTTTTGTCTTTTTTCAGTTGAAAAAAACAGTACCGCCATCATTGCCTCAAAAAGTATTTAGGATTCGGGAAGAGTTTTTTCTTTTTCACCGTAGCCATTTTCTCAACCCGTGATTACAAGTATACCTTTTAACAATTCAACCAAGCAAGAGTGTTGATTAACCTTTATACACTTTGCGGTGTTCAAATTCTATTTCACTTCGTTCAACTGCATTGAAAATGGGGCGCTTATGAATTTGATGTGTGTGGAAAAATTTTTTCGAAAAATATTTTTGCACAGCGCTTTCAACTTTCAACTATTTTTTTAAGTAGAACTCGGAAAGGTGCAAAGTGAATAGTGATTTGTCAATGAGAAATCGTGATTTAAAAAATATTGAAAATTTCAGAAAATAAAATCTCCCAATGAAAACTAAAAGTATTTGAACGATTCAACTTGCAACATGAATATTAGTTTTGCGCCACAAGAAAATAATCATGGCAGAAAATAATCAAGAGCGACAATCAAAAATCAATATCGCAGTTACACTTGACGATAAACTGATACCTGAAAAAATAATGTGGGATGCCACTGACTCCAGCGTGGAAGGTTGGAAAGAATGCAGAGCCATATTGCTTTCCATGTGGGATCACAAAGCCACCAGCGGTTTGAGCATTGAACTCTGGACGAAGGAAATGACAGTAGAAGAAATGAACCTCTTCTTCTTCCAAACACTGATGACCCTGAGCGACACCTTCGAGCGCGCTACGATGAATAAAGAATCCGCAACCGATATGAAGGAGTTCGCAAAATCTTTCTTCGAGAAAATAAAAGCGAAGGAGAAGAAAACTGCATCGTAAAAAATTCAATCTCCATCATTGAGTTCAACAAAAACTTTTCTGAAAAAAATATTGAAGCCAATAGCTTCACTCAATTATTTTATTTCGAAGAAGCAGTTTGAATCATCTGAATGGAAGGAAGGAGTTTCGGCAGTAGTGGTTGCGCGAAATGAATCGTACAATCTGCCAATTGTATTGGAAAGTTTAATTGGATTCGCCGACCAGATTATTTGCATTGACAATGGTTCGAGTGATGATAGTTTGTTGAAGATGAAAAAGTTTCAGCAACAATTTTCGTCGCAGGTATTGGTGGAAATAATTGAATCTCCCGGAAAATTATTGGGCGATTGCCGCAACATTGGGTTGCAACATTCAAAATTCAACTGGCATTTGCGCTGGGATGCAGATATGGTTTTTCGTCAGCAGATTGGAAAATATAATTCGAAATGGCTCAAAGAAAAAATCAAGAACATTAATTATCCGACTGCAATAAAATTGGCGCGCTTAAATCTAAGCGGAGATTTTCATCATGTTTCAAAATTGCATCAGGTGGAAGATGAAGGAGAAGCTTTTTTAGTGAAGCGAACTAAAAAACTTTCGTACGCCGAACATGGAAAATTTGATGTGCTGAAAATTCCATTGTTCTACAATGTGATTGAAATTCCGGAGCCAATTGTTTTCCATCTGAATCAATTGAAGTCGCTGGATAGAATCATGTATCGCAATCAGTATTTTAACTGGCGAAAAAGTGTAAGCAATTCAAACAACCAGCAGGACTTCGATTCATTCCGGAAAGAATGGGAATTAAAAATGTTCGGAACCAATGAACACAATTCATTGATGTATCGGTTTCATAAAAAATTTGTGCTGCTTCATTCAGCACCGCTTGATATGAATTTATACGGACCGTATGCCGAACAAATTCAAAAAGCAATTAACGAAGGCAACGAGCGATTCAGTTATAAATATGAAAACGGAAAACCTGTTGCGCGATTAGACAAAGAAGATTCTTCCATTGAAAATTATATTCCTACAAAAGAAGATTTAGCTTGGGATGCTATAGCACATCTGAAAAATATTTTATCGGATAAAGAGCAGAAGAAAATCGGGATTTAATTATTGAATGATTGAAGATTGAAAAATTGCTAGTGAAAAATCTACGAAATAAAAAATGCAACAATCACTATTGCAATTAATACGGCTATCCGCTGAAGAAATGGTAACTCGGTTGAAATGCGTTTCAATAATATCCCTATAACAGCACCAACCAATCCAATCACAATTCCTCCACCAACAGTTTGTGTATCCAATATATCGATTGAATTATTCAACCGGTAAAATAAAATGACTGATGCAAACACAAATCCCGGTGTCCACAAAAATTCCATTGATGATGGTTTTAAATTTTGAT
>CAMDOA010000082.1 GCA_945903305.1 Chitinophaga pinensis | reverse complement strand
CTGCGACTCTGCGTCTCTGCGGTTATTTTTTTTACACTACAACATTTATCATTTTCCCTTTCACTACAATTATTTTCTTCGGTGCTCTTCCTTCAAAATATTTTTTCAGAATTTCCATGTCAAGAACTTCTTTTTCAATTGTTGAAATTTCTTTATCGAGCGCAAAAGCGATTTTGGTTTTTGTTTTTCCGTTGATGGCGATTGGATACTCGAAAGAATTTTCAACCAGCAATTCTTCTCTCACTTTCGGGAAATCAGTTGTAACAATACTTCCTCCCTGCTTCAACTCCTGCCACAAAAATTCTGTGGTGAATGGAGCGAATGGAGAAAGTATGAGCAACAAATCTTTCAGCACTTCTGCTTTGTGACATTTTAAATCAGTGAGTTCGTTTACGCAAATCATGAATGCACTGACAGAAGTGTTGTATGAAAGTTTTTCAATATCGTCTTCAACTTTCTTAATGGTCTTGTGCAGAATTTTTAATTCATCATTTGATGCTGCTTCATTTGTCACCAACAATTTTCCATCATCGCTGTAAAATAATTTCCAGAGTTTGCGCAGAAAGCGACTCACACCATCAATTCCTTTTGTGTCCCACGGCTTGCTCATTTCAACCGGACCGAGAAACATTTCATACATCCGGAAACAGTCGGCGCCATATTTTTCTATAATGTCATCAGGATTGACAACATTATATTTTGACTTGGACATTTTTTCTGCGATTTTAAATTCAGGTAGAAATTCTTCTTCCTTTCCTTCACCGTAATATTTATCATTTACCCAATATCCGTTCTCAGTTACAAATACATAAACCTTATTATGGTTTTCAACTTTGGATTTTACAAATCTTGGAATATCAAGTTGATTGCTTACCATAAATTGATTTACAGTTCCACTTTGGGAAAATCCTTTTGTTTCTCCATTCAGAATACTTGAACTTACTGCTAATTCAATACTGGTAAATTCATTTGGTTTTTCTATGAAAGGAACTTGAACCTTATCCAAATATTTTTCCAAATCGGGCCTTCCATTTATTTTAAAACCATAACCAAGAAATTTATCTTTTTCTGTATTGTGTTGCGCAGCATATGATGCTACACCTTGAGCAGTCATAATTTTAAAATCATTCTCAATAACTTCAAAATCTTTTTCATTTATAACCTCAACTGCATTCTTCTGTGAGACTCCTTGTATCATCCCCTGATTTACCAATCTCTTTGCAGGTTCTTCAATGTCAACCAAACCAAGGTCTTTCAAAAATTTTGTCCAGAAACGGAAATACATTAAGTGCCCCGTGGCGTGTTCGCTGCCACCAATGTAAAAGTCAACCTGCTTCCAGTAATCGAGTTTGTCTTTTCCGCCAAAAGCATTTTTGTTGTGCGGGTCCATGTAACGAAACAAGTACCAACTGCTGCCAGCCCAACCGGGCATCGTGGTTTTCTCAAACTCAAATTTGTTTTTGTACTTCCAGTTTTTTGCATTCGCCAATGGTGGCTCACCGGTTTCTGTCGGCAAGTATTTATCTACTTCGGGCAAACGAATTGGCAAATCATTTTCATCCACCACTCTGGGAATATTATTCTCATCATAATAAACCGGAATCGGTTCGCCCCAGTAACGCTGACGACCAAACACCGCATCGCGCAGTTTGAAATTTATTTTGCGCTCACCGATTTTATTTTTCTCAATCTCATCAATCACTTTCTTTTTTGCATCCGTAGTTTTCAATCCATCAAGGAAAGTTGAGTTGATATTTTTTCCTTCGCCTTCAAATGCTTCCTTCGAAATATCTCCGCCGGAAACCACTTCAATTATTTTGAGATTGAAATGTTTTGCAAAACCATAATCGCGGCTGTCGTGACCAGGAACTCCCATCACCGCACCGGTTCCGTATCCCGCCAAAACATATTCGCCAATCCACACCGGAATTTGTTTTCCAGTGAATGGATGAATGGCATAAGCTCCGGTAAATACTCCGGTGATTTTTTTCACTTCCGTCATGCGTTCGCGCTCACTACGGTTCTTCGCGTAGAGCACATATTCGTCCACTTCTTTTTTATGCGAGTCGGGAGTGATTTTATTTATTAATTCATGTTCCGGTGCAAGTGTTAAAAATGTTACACCGAAAATGGTGTCGGGGCGAGTGGTGAACACTTCAATCTGTAATTTGGAATCTGCAATCTGAAATTTTGCTGACGCTCCTTCACTTCTTCCAATCCAATTCCGTTGCGCTTCCTTTATCGATTCACTCCACTGCAAATCATTCAAACCACTCAGCAATCTTTCTGCATAAGCCGTGATGCGTAACATCCATTGCTTCATTTTTTTTCGTTCAACCGGATAACCGCCACGCTCGCTCACACCATCTTTCACTTCATCATTCGCCAATACAGTTCCCAATGCAGGACACCAATTGACATACGCTTCAGAAAGAAAAGCCAAACGATACTGCATCAGAATTTCCTGCTGCTCAATCTCGTTGAAATTTTTCCAATCATTATGTGAAAATATTTTCACTTCGGCATGTGTGGCTTTCACATTTGCATTTCCTTCCGTTGTAAAAATTTTTTCGAGCGAAGAAATATTTTCGGCTTTATCAGTTGAGTTGTTGTACCACGAGTTGAACAACTGAATGAAAATCCACTGTGTCCATTTATAAAATTCGGGGTCACTGGTTCTTACTTCGCGACTCCAGTCGAAACTGAATCCCATTTTATCAAGTTGCTTTCTATATCCTTCAATTAATTTTCCATTATCATCTGTACCACCATCTATATTAATTTTTGTTGTGGTGGCAGGATGTTGTCCGGTTTGAATCGCATATTGTTCTGCAGGTAACCCGAACGAATCATAACCCATCGGGTGCAACACATTGAAACCCTTCATGCGTTTGTAGCGTGAATAAATATCGCTAGCAATGTATCCAAGCGGATGACCTACATGCAAGCCCGCACCACTCGGATACGGAAACATATCCAGCACATAATACTTGGGCTTTCCACTCTCAGCATCACCGACGCGATAAATATTTTTATCGCTCCAGAATTTTTTTATCTGCTCTTCTATCTCGCTAAACTTGTATTCCATATCAGGGGCGCAAATCTAATAAAGCAATCGGAGGTGAAAACACAGCGGCGAACAACTTTCAAATAAAGATTATGGTGTTAATTAATTGCACTGCGCATAATTAAAGTCTGAATGAATGCGTTCTAATTTCGGCGCATGGCAACCAGTAAAAACAAATCACGGCGACGATTTAAACCTTCACATATTTACAGCATCATCAGCACCGCATTGGTATTGTTTGTAGCAGGAATTTTATTTCTGATTTTATTGCATGGAAGTAAAATGTCTGATTACCTGAAAGAAAACATTTCGTTCACCGTGATATTGAAGGATAATGTGACCGATGATGCCGCAAAAAAATTATTGGCAGAACTCAGCACTCAACCATTTGTAAAGTCCGCCAATTACATTTCAAAAGCACAGGCACAGGATATTTACATTGAAGAATTCGGTGACGATTATAGGGATATGCTGGAAGGAAATCCGTTATTCTCATCAATAGATATTAAGATGAAGGCAAATTATACTCAACCGGATAGTGTGATGGTAATTCAAAATAAATTGCAAGCCAATTCATCTGTTCAGGAGTTTTATTACGAAAGCAAATTGGTTGAACTTTCAAATAAGAATTTCAAAACGCTAAGCATCATCATAATTATATTGAGTTTATTACTTGGATTTGTAGCATTTACATTAATTGATTCTACCATCCGATTAGCCATGTATTCGCAAAGATTCCTTTTGCGAAGTATGCAGTTAGTTGGGGCTACCAATTCTTTTATCCGGAATCCATTTTTACTGAAAGCATTATTGAATGGATTTATAAGTGGAATTATCGCGGTGGCTCTATTGATTACATTACTGAATGTGATGTTGAATATTCTTCCTGATTTAAAAGCATTGCAGGATTTTAATCTTACCATTTTACTTTTTGCTGGAATAGTTTTCCTGGGAATTCTTTTCACAATATCAAGCAGTTATATAGTTGTGAATAAATATTTAAGAATGCATCTTGATGAATTGTATTAGTGAATTGTCAATAGAGAATGGTGAAACAAAAAAATCTTTTACTGAATTCAGATTATCAATTACTTTCGTCCACTCGAAAAACAGATTATGGCAACCACTAAAGATTCAACCAAAAAATTAGTCAATGAAAAAGTTGAATTTCTTTTTAAGAAAGAAAACTATTTAATCATTATTACCGGTGTAGTTGTTTTAATCATCGGCTATTTTTTAATGTCAGGTGGTACGCAAAAACCAAATGAATTTAAATATGAAGAAATATACAGTTTCAGAAGAATTACCATCGCACCAATGGTAGTTATTGTAGGTTATGTAATTGTCATGTTCGGGATTTTGAAAAAGCCGAAGGAGTAAGAACAATAAGTTAAAGTTTATTCTGCAATTTTATTTTATTTATTTTCGTATCCTATTAATTTAAAGAAATGAAAACCAGACATATAAATGGTCTTTTAAAAACGAAATCAAATACTGATTTCGGTGATAATGTTTTGAATTCGCCCAATAATAATTTGAACCCAATCAATCATTTAAAAGTCACCGCAGAACTTTCCGGCGATTCCGAAATTATTTTAAAAGCGGTAATTCCTTTTGATGGAAAATTAGTTGTTACACGAGCTGGTGAAAAAAATGCCTTACCAATACTTTCAGCTAAAGTATCTATTGGATTTTTTATGCATACTATTCCGGTTTCAATGCACGATGAAACTGAAGAATTACAATGCGTACTGACTTCAGGTAAAAAAACTCAATCAATAAATGTTGAGTTAATACAGGTTTAAATTCAATTCTTACAACTCAGAAATTATTTTTTCAGTTGATTTGTATTTTATTCCGGAACTTTCATTTGTTCCTTTTTTAAGTCTTCAAGATTTCCTTTTGGCAAAATAAAATCCGGCATCACTTTCAAAGCTTCGTTGAATAAAGCCTCGGCAGCCGTATTTTCATTCAACTGTTTTGCGATAACACCCTTTATGTTCAAAGCTGCGGCTTTATAGGGAACTTTCTGCGTATATCCTTGACCGACGGTCACATCAATTGTTCCTTTTTCAGCATCAGGGTTTTTCAGCAACAAATCAATATTTGCTGAGCATTCTCCCAATCTTGCCAACGAATATTGCAAAATAATTATTTGATAGAGATGATACAGGTTCAGCGTTTTAGGATACAATTTTTCATAATATTCCAATGATTGTTTTGAATCTCCTGCTGATTGTAAGGCAATGGCTACCATTTCAGTCAATCGAATATCATCCGGGGATTTGTTTAATAATTCTTTTCCAACAAAAACTGACTGGTCATAAGCGCCGCGCATTAAAAACAAACGGGCAAGAGTGTCTTTCCATGCAAAATTTGAACTATCTGTACTTAATATTTCGTAAACACTTTGCGTGGCAACTACCAAATCATTATAATTCATCGCCTGCTTGTATGTCTTCACAAAAAAGGAAATATCACCAGTTGGATTTGTTAAAAGCGGTTCAGATTTTACATTTTTCTGAGCGAATAAATTTGTTGCTCCACAAATCAGAAATAAGAAAGAGATTATTTTTTTCATTAAAATTTTTGGATTATTTCAGGTTTCAATATTAAAAAGAAAAAGCCACAAAAAGTGTGGCTTTCAACTTAGTTGCGGAGGTAGGACTCGAACCTACGACCTTTGGGTTATGAGCCCAACGAGCTACCAACTGCTCCACTCCGCGATGTATCTTAAACTCCTTTCGGAAACTATTTTTGTTTGATTAGCATCAATTTTTCCTTCGATGCGGGGTGCAAATGTAACGGCAATCTGCGCAAATAAAAATTATGCGGCAAAAATAACTGACTTTTGCGCCTCATGAAAAATTTCAAAGCCGGTTTTGTAATGATTATGGGAAACCCAAACGCGGGGAAATCAACCCTGATGAATGTGTTTCTGGGCGAGAAAATTTCTATTGTTTCTCCCAAAGTTCAAACCACCCGACATCATATAAAAGGTATTGTGACGGAGAAAGATTATCAAATTGTTTTTTCTGATACACCCGGATTATTGATGCCGAAGTATGAATTGCATAAATCAATGGTGGAAGAAATCAATAGCGCCCTATCAGATGCTGACCTGGTTATTCCTGTAGTCAGTGTTTTTGAAAAAGAAGTTGATTGGGTTAATCATGCTGAACTTCTACAGGGTGTGAAGAAACCAAAACTTTTCATTTTGAATAAAGTTGATTATTTCAAAACTGAAGAGGAATTAAACGAAGCAATCACTAAATGGAAATTATTTTTTGGTGTAGATGAAATAATTGCCGTTTCCGCATTGAAGGAAGTTAATATTGATAAGTTAAAGGACCGCATTGTTGAACTGCTTCCTGAACATCCACCCTATTTTACAGAAGATGAACTCACGGATAAATCGCAGCGGTTCATTGTTTCAGAAATTGTGCGTGAAAAAATATTTGAACAGTTCAGAGAAGAAATTCCTTATTCGAGCGAAGTGATTGTCACTGATTTTAAAGAAACGGATGACATCATTCGTATTTACTCCAGCATATTTGTGGAGCGCGAAAGTCAGAAGGCAATTCTACTTGGTAAAGGTGGAAGCGCCATAAAAAAACTTGGGATTTCTGCCAGAGAAGAATGTGAAAAATTTCTTGGGAAGAAAATATTCCTGGAACTCACCGTGAAAGTGAAAGACAATTGGAGGAATGATAAATTAGTATTAAAGCAACTTGGATATAAATGAATAATACAGTAGCAATAGTCGGGCGACCGAATGTAGGAAAATCAACTTTGTACAATAGATTGGTTGGTGAACGCATGGCAATCGTAGATGATTTCAGTGGCGTTACACGCGACCGACTTTACGGTATTGGTGAATGGAATGGAAAAACATTTAACATCATTGACACCGGCGGTTTCGTTACACACTCCGACAATATTTTTGAATCAGAAATTCGTAAGCAAGTAGAAATTGCCATTGATGAAGCCACGGTTATTTTGTTTGTGGTGGATGTAACTTGTGGCATCACTGATTTAGAATTAGATATTGCCGATATTCTTCGGCGCACCAATAAAAAAGTTTTGGTTGCAGTTAATAAAGTCGATAACAATTCGCGTCTGTTAGATGCCAATGAATTTTACAGTCTTGGTTTTGAAAATGTATTTTTCATTGCTTCTATCAGTGGCAGTGGCACAGGCGAATTACTGGATGAAGTAGTGTTGAACATTGATGATACTGCTGAAGTTTTAAAAACCGATATTCCACGATTCGCCATTGTTGGCCAACCCAATGTGGGGAAGAGTTCCATGGTAAATGCCATGCTTGGTCAGGAAAGAAACATCGTTACTGATATTGCCGGAACCACACGCGACTCCATTCATACCTACTACAATCTTTTTCATAAAGAATTTTATTTGGTTGATACAGCTGGCATTCGAAAGAAAGCCAAGGTGCACGAGTTTCTTGAATTCTACTCTGTGATTCGCGCCATTAAAGCAATGGACGAAGCCGATATAATTGTTTTGATGATTGATGCCACAATGGGCATTGAACAACAAGACCTGAATATTTTCGGTATGGCAGTGAAAAAGAAAAAAGGAATTGTGTTGGTAGTGAACAAGTGGGATCTGGTTGAAAAAAATACCAAAACAACCAAAGTGATGGAAGAAAGCATTCATTTTCGAATTGCACCTTTTAAAGATGTCCCCATCGTTTTCACATCAGTCACCGAGAAGCAGCGGATATTTAAAGTAATAGAAGAAGCCATTAAAGTTCACGAAAACCGCAAACGAAAAATATCGACTTCGGTGTTAAATGATGTAATGAGTAAAATTATTGCTGAAACACCTCCCCCATCATATCGCGGCAATTATGTGCAGATAAAATACATCACACAATTACCAACTCCATTTCCAGCATTTGCTTTTTTCTGCAATCACCCGGCAGAAATAAAAGAACCGTATCGCAATTTTTTAGAAAACCAATTACGAAAAAACTTCGATTTTCATGGAGCGCCTATTCAGATATATTTCCGAAAAAAGTAACTGATTACTTGTAGGTTATATAATCATGGTTATTTTTGCACTCATTAAAAAAAATTAAACCAAAATGAAAAAAATTTTCACCATCCTTTGCGCTGTAGCAGTAGTATCCCTCTCTGCATGCAACTCATCAAATGAAAGTCATGAAGCAACTGATTCAACAGCAGTTGAAACTACTGAAGCAGTTGATTCAGTATCAGCTCCTGCTGCCGACACAACAGCACATGTTGATACAGCTCACTAAGTTGATAAGTTAGTCCGGCTTAATGGATCCGGTTGGACTGATAAAAAGTTGATCAACTTAAAAATTTAAAACCCTCATCGCAAAACGGTGAGGGTTTTTTATTAGGCCCAAAATAAAAAAAGCGGCTGCTTCTTTCGAAACAGCCGCTTTCTCTTTGGTGTCACTCTAAGAGGACCCAAGTGTTAATTATTTATTCAACCACTAATTTCTTAACTGCTTTTCCTTTATGTGTATTAACAGTCAAAAGATAAATTCCTTTCGATAAATCATTTCCAGTAACAGTAAATGAAGCCACATCTTTAAGTGTAGCCGATGAAATTAATTTTCCTGCAAGGTCATACAATTCATAAGATTGAATTGGAGATTGACGGGAAAGAATTTCAAAATTATCAGATGAAGGATTCGGTGCAACTTCAATAGTGATTGAAACATCAATTACATTTTCAATTCCGGTGTACATGCCAGGCAAAGCAAGTTGCTGTACCATACGCGGAGCAAGATAACCCTGAACTGAATCAATATAAGCCAAAGCTTTTGCTTTTGACATGTTCGGATTTGTTAATAAAGAATTCATATCAATAGTATCAACAGCACCATTACTGATTCCGAATGCAGTACCTAATGCATAAAGAGCTGGTTTACTCCACCACTCCCACGGAGCTGCCTGAAAGCCTGCCTGAAAAAATGGAAATAAACCTTCGTGTCCGTTATTCACCTGATTAGCTCTTGTAGTATATGGATCGTTGTATGGAATATTAAAAACATCATTATTACCAAATGCTCCTGCACGATTTATTACATTATAACTGCCGGCAACATAAACCACATTGTCACCAGTAGTAGGCACCACTACCATTCCCTGAGTATATGGAGCAAATGGATCACTCGGCACATGGAAACAAACCATTGGAACATCTCCGTTTTCAAGCCATGTTGAATCGCCTAATGCGCCACCCATATTTACCGACATGGTAATCGCACTTGAATAACCTGCAAGATTTGGATAATTGAACATTGCATTTCCGCCAAATCCTTCAAAGTCACCCATGATTCCCGGATTCACATATGGATCACCTTGCATAAATCCATAAGCTGCCTGATCACTACCACTAATGAATTTTGGCAAGCCAGCAACCTCAGCATTAAAGTCATCAAGGGTTGCATACGCCAGAGATACATAACCTCCTGAACCTTGACCGCAAAGCATAATTTTACTACCATCAATTTTAAAATGAGTGCTTGTTGAATCTAAATATCGAACAGCTGTTTTAGCATCCTGAATAGCGCGATAAACCGCTTGTAATAAAGTACCGGTTCTGATGTCTTGTCCGGCCATGCCAAGCGCTTGTGGATTCCAACCTAAACGATAATCTATTGATGCAACAACATAACCGCGTTTTGCAAATTGGCTGCACATAGCTACTGCAGCACTGTCAGATTTTGAACCGGTGGTTGTTTTGTTAAACAGAATTGGTAAAAAACTGCCGGTATGCATATAAACTACTAATGGTCGGGCAGAAAGCGTATCTCCTGTTGGCTCATAAAAATCTAATTTCAAATTAGATAAAACGGGTGCCCCTGTCAGAACCTGGAAATTTTTTCCGTAGGTGATGTTTGAGGTTATTGTAACATTGGTGAATACCTCATCAAGGTATCGTTGTTGAGCTTGTGTGTTTTGTAATACTGAAACCATCAGTACTAAACAAAAAAGTAAAATTCGTTTCATGGTGTTTTTGATTTGGGTTTTTGCAGGGTTAAAATTAACTATGTTTTTAAAAAATTAAGAACTCATTTTTTCTTCGGTTCAAACAGAACAGAAACATAGGCCATTCGGCCAATATACGGGCCTCCATAAACTTCGTAGTGCTTGTTATTTAAAAGGTTTGATGCTCCTATTTTTACAGTCGAATATATTTTCGGAATTTCTTTATTCAATTGCATATCGAGCAATCCATATTCTGGAATAAATCCGGTGAATTGTGGTGATCCTTC
>CAMDOA010000081.1 GCA_945903305.1 Chitinophaga pinensis | reverse complement strand
TTACGCAGGAGATTTTAATTCAAATGGCGTGAAAGATTTGAATGAATTTGAAATTGCCCCCTTCACTGATTTGGCCGAATACATAAAAGTTTTTTCACCAACCAATGATTACATCAAAGCCTACAACACACAATTTTCAATGAGCTTATCCATCAATCCAAAAGCAATCTGGAATAAAAAAGATGGACTTAGAAAATTTGTTTCGCGGTTCAACACGCAATCATCCATTCAGATAAACCGCAAGATTCTTCGCAGTGATTTCAGCAGTCAATTCAATCCGTTTGATTTGAATGTGGCTGATACTTCATTGGTAAGTATTACATCATCGCAAAATCATTATCTCTATTTTAATCGAACCAATCCTATCCATGGAATGGATTTAGGCTATCAGAATAATCAATCAAAAAGTTTATTGGTGAATGGATTTGAGAGTCGCGAAAACCTGGAATACTATTACCGGATACGATGGAACATCAGTAAAAAATTTGTAACCCTTCAAAAAATATCGCAATCAAAAAAAACAAACCGAAGCGGATTTTTCACCGACCGTAATTACCTTATTCCATCCATTAACTACGAAGCACAATTAATTTTTCAACCTAACCGCCGCTGGCGAATTTCAAGCACTTATTATTATTCGAAAGGAAAAAATATTTATAGTGAATCCAATAATACAGCTGTACAAAACAAAGCGACAATTGAATGGAAATACAGCATGGTATCGAAAAGCAATTTGTCTGCTAAAGTTACATATGCAAACATTTCTTATAATGGAAGCGCTGATAGCCCGGAAGGATATGCCCTGTTACAGGGCTTGCAAACCGGAAGCAATTGGTTGTGGAACTTAAATCTAGATAAAAAACTAAGCGACAAGTTAAACTTGTCGCTTAGTTATGATGGTCGTAAAACCGGCACATCAAAATTTGTGCATGTGGGTCGTGTGCAATTGCAAGCGCTATTTTAAAGTAAAATCTTTTTTACCGGTTGAATATCCATCTTGAAAAAGTTCAATTGAATATTTTCCTTTTTCAAAAGTTGAACCATTAGCTCCCCAGTAAATACAAATATTTTGTTTCTTTTGGTTGTAAGTAATTGTTTGTTTAGTTGTATAAACAGATTCTTCGCCACTATCCCCCAATTCAAACTTTCCACTCCCCATTGAAGGAACATTAATTACAGAACCATTTGGCCCGATTAATCGCAGCAGAAAAGTTTTACTTCCCTGGTCAGCTGATTTATTTTCATCTACATCAAAACACACCTTAATACGCTCGGTTTTTTTAGCACTCTCAGTAACTACTTCCTTACCTTTACCTTTTCCTCTAACACCAGCCCCAACAATATTTTCTGCTTTTAGTAATCCGGCCTTTAAACTCAAAATTTTATTTTCAGTTTTAAGTTCAGTATTTGCAACTACCTGTTCATTTAAATCTCTCCCCAACGATTCCTTTTCGGAAATTAAAATATTCTTCTCAGTTTCAAGTTGCGTTATCTGGCCTTTTAAATCAGCTATTAATTTTTGCAAATCATTCAACTTAGCGAGATATTCATTGTCTTTCAACTTACCCGCTTTCTTAGCTGCATCAAGTGCGGCCTTCATGGTTTTAATTTCGTTCTCTTTTATATTCAACAAACTATCCAATGAAGAATTTTGCCCGCGCAAACCTTCAATGTCGTTCATAGCGCTGTTGTACTTCAAGTCTAGGTCAGCAATTTTTATGCTATCCATATTAGTTTGCTGCACCATTATCTCCACAACATCCTGCTTTTGATTTAACTTCCAATAGAGATAAATATTTCCAGCGACTAATAAAATTATAATTACAATTAAAAGTTTGGTCCGATTATCAGGTTTGTTTTCAGGTAAAACATTTTCGTTCAAATGATCGCTCATGATTTTGTAGGGTTTATGATGTAAATGTATGGTTAATCAATGGCATTCAAAACGGAATTGAACACTCAAGGTTGTGGATTTTCCAATGAACTTTCCATACTAACCAATCGTGAAACAACTGTTTTGTTATTGGCAACAAAATTTATCATCTATAAACCGAAATAATTTTTTAGTTATTGTAACTTTTAATAATTGTTTTCCGCTCAACTGCTGTTCTCCCTCCGATTTTTTAATCAATAAAATAATTTACAATGAAAACCATTTTAATTGCCCTTGTAGCATCAATCGGTTTAATGGTAAAAACAACAACCCCAATTTTAACCGGAACCGACAATTACAATTATACCAGTAACGAATTGAAATTTCAATTAACCATACCAATGGAATTGAAACCTAAATTGATAATTGAGGAAACCGAAAACAGTGTTGTTTTCAAGTATGAGAATCCCAATTACCAAGCAGATGTATATCTCTTTTCAATAAATAAGGTGAGCGAGAATGTATGGTTGCAGGTAAAGCAAAATGTAAATGAAGGAAGGATTTTGGCGAACACTAACGGATACATTATATACAGCGAAATAACCCGTGAAACTACACTGCGCGGAAAAAATAAAGTTGAGTTTGAACAAATGCTCAGTCAAGTGAAAGAATTGGTAAATACTTTTAAAAAACTCTGATTTTACTGAATAAAATTTTGTGGTAAAATATTCATTTAATGAAAAAACAACTCTTGCAATCAAAAGGATTTTTTCATTTTGAAAATACCTTTCAAAAAATTTTATGAAGTAGGTTTTAAGTTTACATACATTGTGATTATTGTTGTGCAGTAAATAAATTTCATCACAATGAAAAAACTGTTTTTACTTCTTGCTTTTTTGATACCCAATATATTTGTAAACGCACAATCATCTACTGATTTTGTATCGTATGAAATCAGTAAATTATTAACCGGATCAAAAACAAAGAAAATAACTGAGTATCTCGGAACTGATGATAAAGGAGGAAATTATTTTTTAAAAGAAAATTTAGGATGGTCAACCGATGCATTTTATCTCAATTTATTCGGGAAGGATCTAACCCTCCAAAAAGAAGCAGAACTTCCGCTCAAGTGGGAGAAGCTGACTGTTTCACTATTGAGGGTACTGAATCTGAATGGCAAATTTTATTTATTTGCTTACGACCGCGATAGTAAAACTGATATTGGAACCGTTTACCTTCAGGAAATTGACCAATCAACATTTACATTTAAAGGAAAAGCAAAGCCAATTGTAACCAAACAAATGGGCAATAATCAATTTGGAGGATTTTCTGTTATCACTTCAGAAAATGATTCCTATGTAGCTATTGTTGGAAACTTACGGCAAAAAGGAAATGACTTTGAACAAATAGATGTAACGGTGTTTGACAGCACCATGCAAAAAGTTTGGGCAAAGGATATTAAACTACCTTACACTGAAAAATTATTCTGGATTCAATCACGCGAAATTGATCGAAAAGGAAATTTTTATGTTTTAGGAAAAAATTATTTTGATAAAGCAGTGGACAAGAAGAAGGGAGAGCCAAATTATAATTTCAGAATACTTGCCTATAAAGACGAAGGAAGTAAAGCCAGGGATTTAAAAATAGAAGTTGCCGATAAGTTCATTAATACTATTTGGATGTCAACTATGAACGACGGTTCGAAATTATTGTGTGGAGGGTTTTATTCGGAGAAAGGCACTTACAGTATTAAAGGAGTAATAATGCTTACAGTAGATTTAGAAAACCTGAATATTGAATCAAATAAAAGCAAAGCTTTTGATGCACAATTATTAAGCAGATTGGTAACCACAAAAAAAGAAACCAAAACAGGTGAGCTTTATGAATATGATATTACAGATTTTATAAAACGAAGCGATGGCGGCTTTTTATTAATTGGTGAACAAAGCTATGTGATTACACATACTTATACAGATGGTAATGGAAATACACATACAACTACTACCTATCATTATCACAATCTTATTCTGGTAAATATTTCGCCCGATTTAAATATTGAATGGATAAAAGATATTCCTAAGCGACAAGTGGGCCCTTACTTACCGCAGTCCTATACAATTTCTATTTCAAATGGTAATCTTTACTTTCTTTTTAATCAAAGTACCAAGCAGGAAAAAATGTATGCCACCGATGGCAAAATGGAAGATAAAACTTTAGGTGAAGATGAAGAAAACAATAAAACATCGCAAAAAGACTCACAGGTTTTGGTTGCTGTAAAAGTAGAACCGGATGGTACACGATTCTCACAAAAATTGTGGAAATATGAATATGGAAAAATGTGCAGCATTGAACCGGCTTATTGTGAACAAATAGGTGAAAGCGATATGTTTTTTTATGGCTCACAACCCGGGAAATATCAAATTGGTTTTTTTCATTTCAAGTAAAGTGCTTTTCTATTTCCAACTTCTATTCAAGAAAATGCATAATCCAATAATTAATAATCTTTCAACCAATAACATTCCGAAATGAAGGTCTTTAAATTTGGCGGTGCTTCAATAAAGGATGCCAACGGGTTTCGGAATGTATGTCGAATATTGGAATCATACAAACAACAAGATTTGGTGATTATTGTTTCTGCTCTCGGCAAAACTACAAATGCGCTCGAAAAAATTGTGGAATCCTATTTTAACAGAACCGGAAATGCGATGGCACAATTGGTTGAAATTAAAAATCAACACCGCGAAATTCTCGAGCTACTGATTCCGGAAACCCATTCAGTTTTTGATGAAATAAATAATGCCTTTGTTGAGATTGACTGGATATTGGAAGAACCTCCAGCTGATTCATACGATTATATTTATGATCAAATTGTTTCAATTGGAGAAATGGCAAGCACAAAAATGCTTTCTGCATTTCTGAATGAAAATCTTTTGCCTGTGCAGTGGACAGACGCACGCGATTTTATAAAAAGCGATGATACTTACCGCGAAGGAAAAATTCTATGGGATAAAACGAAACAAAACTGTCAGGAAAAAATTCCGGCAATTCTTAAAAACAGCTGGGTGCTAACGCAAGGTTTCATTGGAGGAACAAAAGAAAACCTGACCACCACACTTGGCCGCGAAGGATCTGATTATACTGCCGCTATTCTTGCATATTGCCTAGAAGCCGAAAGTGTGACAATTTGGAAAGATGTTCCCGGAATTTTAAATGCGGATCCAAGATATTTTACGGAACAAAAATTAATTGACGAACTCACCTACAAGGAAGCTATTGAAATGACCTACTATGGGGCTACTGTTATTCACCCGAAAACGATTAAGCCATTACAGAACAAAAATATTCCGTTGTATGTAAAATCATTTTTACAACCTCTTGAAAAAGGAACCGCTATTTACGCGAATGTGGTTAACGAAATTTTTACTCCTGTTCTCGTTTTAAAAAAAAATCAAGTTTTGATTTCCCTTTCACCCAAAGATTTTTCATTTATTGATGAAAATAATCTGGAAAAAATATTTCATGTCATGGCCCAGCATCGCATTCATTTTAACATGATGCAGAATGCTGCAATAAGTTTTTCATTTTGCGCCGATAATGATCAAATACGGATAAATAATCTTCTGGAAGAATTATGCGGCACATATAAAATTCTTACAAACCTTGACCTTGATCTTTTAACTATTCGGCATTACAATAATGATGTAATTAATATTCACACCGTTAACAGAAAAATTTTAATGGAGCAAAAAACCCGACAAACCATTCAATTGGTTATGGTTGCTGAAGTATAAGTATTTATATGCGTGTTTATCAATTTCTTTCTACTTTCTATTGTCGCTAATTTATTTGGAATTACTCAACAAAAAATCATCTAAAAAGGCATATAAATTTATTCACTTAATATAAAATTGTTTTTGCATAAATTTAATTTTGCAAGTACCCGCATCACTATTGAAATGCAATAGCTTTTCAGTTACTCACCTCAATTTTTATTTTTAATTAAAACACTTTCAGCCATAAATCGTTGCTGTAATTATTGCACCGATAATAAAAATTGTGCATTAAAATTAATTAACTGAATATGTCTGTTAATAATGAAAACCGCAATAAAATTTCAATGACAATAAATTGCGTTTCAAAAAATAATTATTTGAAAAAGCAATTACAAGTTACAGATATCAATGTTATCCATACTGATTTGTTGCCTGAATTTTTTGAATTGCGGTCATTTACTGCAGGCAAAATTAAATTCAGAGCGATTGATATTATCAGAATTGAGGCAAGCAAAAGTTATTCAATATTTCATATAGTCAACAATGTATCATTAGTTAGTTCTCACAACCTGACCTATCAAAGTAAAAAATTAAACCCTCAGTTTTTTTTTAGAGCAGGTAAGTCAGTCATCATTAATCTTTTTCAAATAGAAAAAGTATATGCTGAAACTCCAACAAAAATTTTAATGAACGATAAAACAACAATAACAGTTTCAAAAAGAAAACGCGACCATTTTCTAAGTCTGTATAATTTTTTTCTTTTTAAAACAGATAAACAATATTTTATACAGAAAAAAAACGGTTAAGAGATTTTGATCTGAATGTAACTGATTATTTTTTACACGAAAAATTTGAATCGCAACTAAGAATTATTTAAATCAGAAATTATAATCGTGATTTATATGTTTGTGCGCATTCCATTTTAAAATGAAAACCCGGCTATCAGTTAATATCAATAAAATTGCCACTCTTCGAAATGCAAGGGGTGCTAATACCCCCGATGTTTTAAAAGCAGCACTTGATTGTGAACGATATGGCGCAGAAGGCATAACAGTGCATCCGCGACCCGATGAAAGACACATTAAATACAACGATGTTTTATTATTAAGTGAAGTAGTTTCTACTGAATTTAATATTGAAGGATATCCAACAAAAAACTTTATTGATTTGGTATTAAAAACTAAACCTGCACAATGCACTTTAGTACCCGATGCCGAAAATGTAATCACCAGTAACCAGGGGTGGGATACTTTAAAACAAAAAGATTTTCTGACCGGAATTATTGAACAATTACAATCAAACGGAATTCGTGTTTCACTTTTTGTTGACCCGATAGAACAATTTATTGAAGGCGCAAAAATGGTAAATGCCGATTGCATTGAACTTTATACCGGACCATTTGCGCGAATTTTTAATACAGATAAACACAAAGCAATTGAACCCTATATTCAATCGGCAAAATATGCGCAATCGTTAGAATTAAAATTTAACGCAGGTCACGATTTGAATCTGGATAATCTGGCTTTCTTCAAAAAAAACATTCTGTTTACATCTGAAGTTTCCATTGGTCATGCATTAATTTGCGATGCTCTTTACTATGGTTTGGAAAATACAATTCAAATGTATTTGCGTCAATTAAAATGAAAAGCATTGATGATTAGTTTATTAAAAACGATTTTCGGAATTTATGCTGCACTTGTTATATCAGTGGTAATAATAATTTGCGTTCCCTTTTATTTTATTTTGTTTTCTACAAATATTTTCGGAAAAAACACACCTCATGCAGCTCATAAAATATCTTATGGGATGGCGAAAACACTTTTCATTTTTTATCTGATAAGAGTAAAAATAAAGAGACCTCATCAATTGCAAAAAGGTGGAGTTTATATTTTTGTCAGCAATCATACATCGCTATTGGATGTGCCAGTTTGTGCGCTGGTTACTCCGGTTACCTTTCGGTATTTATCAAAAGAAGAATTAGTTCGAATACCTTTCTTCGGATACATAATCCGGAAACTTTATTTAAGTGTGAACCGAAAAGATGAAGCCAGCCGCGCACGAAGTATTGAAAAAATGAAACAATCGCTTCACGATGGAATCAGTGTTTATTTATTCCCGGAAGGAACCAGAAATAAAACGAATTTACCATTGAAAAATTTTTACGACGGAGCATTTAAACTTTCAATAGAAACCGGAATTCCGCTTGTGGTAATGACTATCCGAAATTCATCCGGCTTATTAAATGAATTTAAACTTCAGCCCGGAGTAATTGAATGTTTGTGGAATAAACCTATTTATCCGAAGCCGGAAGATTCAACAGAGAGTCTGAAAGAGCAGGTTCGGTTGATGATGTTAAAAGATTTGACGCATCAATAAATTCAACATTCGCTGGTAATTCAAAAACGGAAGTCGGAATTTCGGTGTTTTCGCTAATTTCAACAGCGTACATTTCCATTTCTGAACTGCCAATTTTTGTTGCGAATTTCAATGGAATTTTATTCCATACTTCATAGCGCCCTACCATTTCCAATGCTGGATTATCCAAAATAAAAACTTCACATTCCCGACCCAACCATTCGGTATTACCACCTTTTCTTATACCATTTGATTCCAAAGATTGCGCGTCCATGCTGGCAAAATCAACATGCATTGCATTAATATTTCCTTTGTTTTTACTTTTAGTCCCATTCAATTTTTCCGGATTATAGGTGTAGGTATAATCATTTCTGGTAATATTTATCGAAGTAGTCACGATGGTAGTGCCTTTATATTTCAGTTTGGTTTCGGTGATATTGCAGAATTTATCACCATAATCATCAAAATAAATTGTTGATTCAATATCAGACCCTAAAATCTGTTTAGCGCTCTTCATTTTTATAATAACCGACTTCAAAATATACTTCCTGTCTTCTTCCGGCAACATCCCAATTTGATTTGAAGTTTGATTCACTTCATTGCAAGAAAAATACTCACAACCTGAAAACAAATTGGTAACTATAGTTAAAAACAATGCGATATTTAATTTCATATCAACTTTAAATTTTTTGCCTCTATATTTTCATCAAACATACCATTTGAATAATTAAAAAAATGAACGAAATAGCGAATTTTTGCTTAAAAACATTGTAAAAAACACATCTGTTTCTTTTTATTACATTTACAGAAATTTTTGAAATGAAAGATTTAGAGGTTTATCAACCAGTTTGGAAAAAATACCTGCCTGTTATTGCTATGAAAATAAAAGAAGCGCAGCGTAAAAATGAACCAATCTCTTTCAGTTTATATAAGCCTGAGTTTCAGGTTGCAAGTAAAAGAAAAAAAATCTCATTCGAATTTGATTTGGAAATGAAAGATAGCAGAGTGATGAATAACAGTTCTATTCCACCCATTGCTAAAGATTTATCAGAGGTGCTTCGTCAAAATCTGGCCATGAAGCAACAAATAGGTATTGGTTATTTTAAATTCAGTATGAACAGCGATTTTATTTTTACAATTCAGGTAGAACCTGAAGTTGTAGTTGCCTCCATCTGATTGAAAAAAATATTTTATTCTTTTTCCTTTACCTGCATAACAGGTAGCTGAAGATAAATGCTTGCCGCATCCTTTTCTTCTTTCACTTTCACCAAAATATAATTTTGCCAAACTCCGGTAATTACTTTCCCCGATACAAGGTGAACCGTACCATTTCCTTCAATACTATTATTTTTAAAATCGCCTATATACCAGTCTCCGTTTTTATAATCGTATCGGCCATAACCTGAACGGTTTCCCCCATGCCATTCACCATTATACTTATCGCCATTTGCAAATAAATATTTTCCGGTACCTTCATTACAATTACCCTCAACGCAACCTGTATTTTTTTGTGTTGAAACAGTTTGAGCTAAAGCGGGAATTAAAAAACACAAAGTAATTAATGCAGTAAAAACAATTTTCATGGATTTATTATTTGAATTCAAAATTAATTTCAAAAATTATATCTAAAGTAAATCATTTAAAATTCTATCAATATTTTCAAATGCTTCATCATCTTTTATTACATATTGCTCTGCCCCTTTTTGAATAGTTTGGAGCGCTATACTATACTGATCCTGATTTGAAAGCATGACAACCGGCAGTAATTGATTTTTTTTTCTGATGAACTGAAGAATTTTTAATCCGTTAGCAGCATCTCTATTTATACTATCCAAATTATAGTCGAGTATTATCAGATTTGGATTTTCGTGTAAATTATCCAGGCAATCTTCACCCGTTTTAAACACTGAAATATTTCTTCCGCTCTTTTTCAGCAAATGCTCTTTTAACATTTCACCAAAAAACTTATCGTCATCAACAATAAAAATATTTTTTGCCATTTGTCTACTTAAAATTTTTGCTAAATATAATTGTATAATTTTCAAAAAACATCACGCAACTTTAACTTAATTCTCCTAAAGCGATATCCAGGTTATTAATAACTTCAGCTATTTCTTCTCTTGTACAAGTACCAACTGAAAGACGATACCAGGTTGAATTGTTTGATGCCCCGAAAGCGGAGAATGGAACGAGCGCCACTTTTGCTTCGTCAATTAAATAGTAAAGAATATCGTTGGCGTCAGCTAATATTTTTCCGTTTGAGCTTTTTTTTCCAATGAGATTGAATTGAACCGTGAGATAAATTGCCGCTTGCGGTGCAATGGCATCAACCGCATATCCTTTATTTTTCAGTTGCTGAATTCCATTGTAAAAATGTTCGAGACGGAAATCAACTTCGTTTTTAAAGTGAAATAAAAATTCATCGATGCGGGCTTCCTGCGTCAGGTATCTTGCTGAAGCTACCTGTTCTGCCTTGGGTGCCCATGCGCCGACATGTGAGAGAATTGC
>CAMDOA010000080.1 GCA_945903305.1 Chitinophaga pinensis | reverse complement strand
CCGTCGAGTTTCAATCACTGCTGGCCAATGGCAAAATTTGCCATCGATGAAAAACAAACTATCAATACCAGATTTTTCAATCTCATTTATTTTTCAATCAAAAATTTATGCGTGTCTGATTCATTGATTAACAGAACATACAATCCATTCCTTCCTTGTTGGTGTTCCAAACCACCCACCACAATAACACGCTCCAGCCCCTGTCTGGTCTTATGACCAACAGGTTTTAATGTAAGCGCAAAGTGAAATAGCTTGTTGGTCATAAGACCAGACAAGGGCACCGGGTGATTATATTTGTTGTGAGATAAAAAAGTGTAACACCACCTCTGTTCCAGCAGAGGCTTCCTGCAAGGAGACTCTGCGCATAAAAACTCGGGGTCACTGCGCAGACCCCGCTGGCACATAAAATATTACCCGTTGCGTTCGGCATGCTGCCGAATGCAATAAAATGATACGACTTGCAGTCGGCAGTTACACTCTCTCAATAACCAGCACCCCACGCTTGCGGTATATAACCACATGCATATTTTTTTTAAAACCAATTGCAGTTAACCAGTTGCCGGAGAATCTTATTTCAGGCACAGAAGTGCAACCCCGTTTTAATGCTCTGTACTTGGGTTGCACTTTTATAATTTTTCTTTTAGTGCTGCTGTGAATTTTTATGGCTTTCATTTTTAAGTGTGCAAACCTGTTGTAGTCTTTTTTTGTTTTGTACGAATGCGTACACACAACAAAACTGAAGAACAGAAATCAGTATCAGGATATACTTAAGTATGTCTTGATAACTTTTTTATTCATCAAAAAAACAGAAACAAAATTTTCGGTTTATACCGTGCGGTATAATGGTTATTGCAAAAATGAAAAACAAGTTTCAGTAAAAGGGGATACTAAAAGACCTCCTTGATTATATTTCCGTTCCAGCAGGGTCTTCCTGAGAGGAGACCCTGCGCATTAAAACGCAGGGTCGCTTCGCATTCCCCGCTGACACAAAAAGTGATAGATTAATGAAGGAGATTGATAAAAAAAAGTGGAGTAAAAATTTCGGTTCGTGAGGAAACGAACCGAGGCTCAAGGTCATAAAAAAAAATTAAATTAAACTATTAATTTTACAGTCAATTAAAATAAAAAACATGTCTAAAAAATTTACAACAGCAGATAAAGTTCTTTTTGTTGCTGCCCTGCTATCGTTAATATTTTCTGAAGTGCTTTATTTTCAAGGTGAAAAGGCAGACGCAACTTTTATTGGTTTATGGGTGCCTTCAATTTTAGCGTTTGGAATTTATTTAAAACTAATTAATCATTCAAAAAATGACTGAGATTATACCATATTTTGCCGGACTCATAACTTTGCTTTTTGGAATTGGCTTGGGCTTAGCAATTAAAGAGATTAATAAAAAATCAAATAAATAATTATCGCTTTTAACTGAGGCAGCAATTTTTCAATAAGTTGAAAGTTGCTTATACTTGGTTTAGTATTTTTATTAAGTCTTAATATTCATTGTTTTCGTTACTTACAAACTAATTAAACCTGATTGTAGTTAATTTGGTTGAGGTAATTCTTTTTTAAAACATTTTTCAGCAAATAACTTATGGCAAACTACCTGATTATCGGTGCTTCTTCCGGAGTAGGTAAAGCACTTGCCTGGCAACTGGCAAATGCCGGCAATAATGTATTTGGAACTTATTATAAAAATGAAATCCATTCTGATAAACCGCTGATTCAATTTAACCACTTAAATGTTTTAGACGAAACAATAGCGCTTGACTTTTTACCTGAAACAATAGCTGGAATCATATACTGCCCCGGCAGCATTAATCTTCGACCCTTTGAAAGAATAAAACCAGCTGATTTTACCAATGACTATAACCTGCAAGTTGTTGGGGCCATAAAAGTTATACAATCAGTTATTTCTAAATTAAAAAACAGCGAAAATGCTGCTATCGTATTTTTTTCTACAGTTGCTGTTCAAACTGGTTTACCATACCACTCACAAGTATCGGCATCTAAAGGTGCTATAGAAGGATTAACAAAAGCATTGGCAGCAGAGTATGCTCCAAAAATAAGAGTGAATTGTATAGCCCCTTCCTTAACAGACACTCCTTTAGCAGCTTCATTGTTAAATAGTGAGCAGAAAAAAGAAACAAACGCACAGCGGCACCCATTAAAAAGAATTGGAACAACTGATGACATTGTTAATATGGCTGAGTTTTTACTTTCCACAAAAGCCAGTTGGATTACAGGACAAATTATGCATGTGGATGGAGGAATTTCTACTTTAAAAATATAAGAATAATTATGGCTTTTTATCAATTAATTAAAACTCAAAAATTACCAGTCACCATCACCGAAATTTGGGACTTTATTTCAGCGCCAGCTAATTTACAAGAAATAACACCTGAGCATATGGGTTTTATTGTTACAAGCAATTCAGGTTCAGAAAAAATGTATCCAGGTATGATTATTACCTACAAGGTTAGCCCTTTGTTTGGGATAAAACTAAATTGGGTGACAGAAATTACGCAAGTAAAAGACTACGAATATTTTGTTGATGAACAACGAATTGGTCCATACTCCATGTGGCACCATGAGCACAAAATTGAACCAATAGAAGACGGTGTATTGATGACAGATATTGTGACCTATCAACCTCCGATAGGTATCTTGGGTGCTCTTGCAAATTCCTTATTCATAAAAAATCAATTGCAACAAATTTTTGACTACAGAACAATAGCTTTAGAAAAAAAATTTGGAAAATATATTAAATGAAAATCCCGTTCCGGCAGGGTCTTCCAGCTAGGAGACCCTGCGCATTAAAACGCGGGGTCGCGTCGCAGACCCTGCTGGTACATAATGCTTAAGTTCATTAATAATTATTTGCTTGAATTTATTTTCGCTGAGCAAATGTTTTCAGTTCAATATTGTTGAAGTAAAAAAATATTTAACATCAGCTTCCAAAGTTTATTTTTATAGCTATGAAAATAAGTGATTTAATTAAAATCGGAAACTCGAATAAAAAGGGGTTGTTGGTCAGGCACCCAACAACGGCGGATAAAATATATTTTAGTTCAATGGGTGATTTTTTTCTCCTAAATGGTATTAATAATTATAAACGATAATTAGTACTAAAAAATCAAATGCTATGGCAATTAAAAATCAATCAGACCAAGAAACATTTTTGGGACTTAAGTCCAAGGATAATTATGCCTATGAAATTTTGTATAAATTCTATTACCCATTAGTGAAGAACTTTATACTTAAAAACAATGGCAGCGAAGATGATGCAAAGGACATATTTCAAGAAACCATTATTGTATTATTAGATAAAGTACCTAAAGATGATTTCAATTTAACATCATCTTTAAAAACTTTCATCTTCGCCATAAGCAGTAATCTTTGGTTAAAGCGATTGAGGGATTCAAACAAATTGGTTAAAATAGAAATTGACACTTATGAAAAATACTTGTCTGATTACGAAGAAGCAGAAGAAGATATTCACCGTGATAATTCAAATAAAATAGTTAAGGTATTTAAAATGATGACCAATAAATGCATTGTTCTTTTGAAGGCAATTTTTTATGATGACAAAAACATTGATACCATAACAAAAGATTTTGGCTATACCAATAAACACAATGCACAAAATCAAAAATTTAAATGTTTAGAACAAGCCAGAAAAGGTGCAGAAAACCTTAATTGAGCAAACAATCCAGTTAATAAAAAAGCGAACTAAAAAATAGTTCGCTTTTTTTATTTCTTATCGGGTGATTTTATAGAACCCCTTGGTATTAATAGTATAAACAAATAAAAAATAAACAAAATGAAAAAAGTAAAATTAATGCTGGTCACTTTAATGATGACAACAGGGTTTAGCAGCTTTGCTCAAATGCCCGGAAATTCAACTAACCCAAAACTGATTGCTGTTGTAAACCGAGCAAACTGGTGTGGAGTATGCAAAGCAAATGCAGAGCGTTTCTCTAAGGTGCTAATGCCCTATTCGTCAAAGGCAGTCAACATCTATTTGAATGACCTTACCAATGATTCAACAAAAACGGTATCAAAACAAGAGTTGGAAAAGGCAAATGTTTATGCAACCGTAAACTCCATACCCCGAAAGGGAATGAGTAAGGCTCTTAAAGCATGTCACATGGTAAAAGACAAAAAGCAAATACAAGATGTAGCTGGCATTGTAACTTTTATTGACCCTGTTACCAACAGACAGTTGAAGCAAGTAAGCATCTCCGTGTCAGACGAAGAAATGAATTCAATAATCACTAAACTTTTAAACTAAAAAATCATGAAAAAGCAAACAAAAATAATCCTGTGCCTTGTATCGGTAGGGCTAATGACAATTTGTATTTATTACTTCTTTGGTTAAACAATTAAAATTAAAAAAAATGAAAGAGTCTATAAACATTTGGGGAATTAAAGAATACGAAGGCGATGGAATGAGTTGCCCAATTGTTCCGGCAAATTTGCCCTTCTACAAAAAATTTGTTCTCTTCTTCTTTCGCTTCGGTATTTGTCCGGCTTGTGTTACAATGAGTTTAGGGTACAATGCAAGTAAGGCTTGGCGAAAATTTACAAATTAGTTTAGTATTTATTTTAAGCCTTGGCGTATGTCTCTCGCGCCAAAATTGTTCTCCACCTCCCTCCCCAGTTGCGGGCGATTTGCAATCCCAGCTCGGCACGGTTTACTCAAAAGTGATTATTTTTTTTTCTACCTTGTTGGTGTTCCCCTCCACCACCACTACCACAATAGCACACGTCCGCCCCTGTGTGGTGTTTTCACCAACAGGTTTTGTAAGCAAGTGCAAGTTGTAACAGCTTGCAGGTAAAAACACCAAGGCTTTGGTTAGTTATACTTTCTCCCGGCTCGGCACCTTTAGGATTTTCCCCTAGTCGGGTCTCTCAGCAGCTAAGGAAAGAGCGATACGAGGACACGGTGATTTGAGCGATTCCGTTCCAGCAGGGGTCATACTGCAAAGAGACCATGCGCATTAAAACGCAGGTCGGCGACTCCGTATTTGGCGGAGGTCGCTTCGCAGAAGCTTCTGGAGACAAAATTAAAAAGGCGAAAAGAAAACCAACGAATAAAAAAACGAGCGGAATTAAATGCTTAGTTAAATTCCTTAACTGTCATAATAATCTTAGTTCCTTTTTCAGGATAGAGCCAGGGAGTATTCACATTTTGTTTTGATACATGTTCCTGCATTCGATATACAAGCCCAACATTTTTGGCATAAACTTCTTGTTCAAAATCTTTCTCAATCAGGTTTTCATTGTCTTGCTCGGTAACAGTTACTGTTGAATCGAATGATAAATTGTTAAATAATTTAGACTCATGCACATCTGAATACATGTATTCCCAATCGTAATAATTTATTAATCCGTTAGCGTTATCAATGTATTGATTTCCATTCCAGCTTAAACCTTCACCCACCGGAAAAATAAGTTTTACAAACCGAAGGTTTTCTTCCGTTTTTTCTGCTCGTTTAGTTGTAACGGTGGCGCTCCAGTGGTCGGTTTCTATCCAGTTAGTTGTATCACTAATTCTTTTGCTTCGTATAATAATAAAAACGACTGCTCCGGTGCTGTCGGAAAACGAAGAACCAACTTGTTCTTTAATTTGAAACCGGGTAGTATCACTTGTCATAGTCACATCGTTATAATGAATACTATCTAAACTATAAATAATATACCGGTTGGTTTGCAGTGGAAAATAGTTGGCGCTGTCGTCTTGCGAAATGGTAATGGGATCCTTTTTACAGGATACTATAAACAGAAATAAAACAGCAGTAATGACAATATGATTTTTAAATTTCATTTTATGATTGTTTAACGAACTGAAAAATTAAATGATACAAAGGTTAAAGTCTTCATTGAATAAATTAGAATTATTCACAGATTTTATTTTTTGTATGATAAGTTGAATCATTATGGCAAAGAAAAACACAGGAAATTACAAAGCGGTAAGTAAGCATTAATACAATCGCGTATTTAATAATCTTGTTAAACATATCAAAATGCTTGTTCAATATTTTGTGAGTGGGTTCCGCACTCTTTTAGTTGCATTCTGGTAACCGTTGAATCTATGTTTAACACACCAAATCAAAATATTTAGATTATGCATGTGGTTTACAATGTTAAAAATGAAGAAGAAATTCTTCTGTCGGTTAACGAAGTTGAATCAGGAGAGTTGCCGGAGCAAAGACAAAAAAGAGTGATGCAACATTTTTCGCAGGTTGTTTCGCATTACTTGCGTTCACCTATAGTGAAAATTAAAAGTATCATGAATTATATCTTAGACGAGGATAATATTGATGACAAATCAAATATTCAAAATCTGCTGAAAAACATTTCAAATGAAGCCAATAAACTGGATGAAATAATTATTGATTTGAACCGGATGCTGGCTGTTTTTTCGAAGGATGAAGTAAAAAAATATATAAATTTTAAACGGAAGTATTTAGAAGCTTATCAGTTTTTAGTAAAAGAAATTGAAGATAGTCAGGCAATAATTATTACTGATTTCTCGAAAATGAGAGGTGTTTTTTCAGTTAATAATTATGTTTTGTATTTGATGCAAAAATTAATTTCCAATGCTATAAAATATAGAAACATAGAAAGGCAATTAATTATAAATATTAAATCCTACGATGATGGAAAATATATATGTCTTGAGTTTCAAGATAACGGTTTGGGTATTGATCTGAATAAATATAAGTCGCGTGTTTTTGGATTATATAATCGGTTTCACAGTCATGTTAAAGGGAAGGGCACTGGTTTGTATCTCGTGAAAACCGAAACAGAAACACTGGGCGGTAACATAGAAATTGAAAGCAATGTTGACGAAGGGGCGACCTTTAAAATTTATTTTCCGAAAATTTAATTCTTGAGAGTATGCAAAAATTTAAATCCATTATGTTAATCGACGACGACTTTGTAACGAATTTATTAAATGAAAAAATTTTATCGAAGCAGCAAGCCGCTGATGAAATAATTAAATATACAAATGCAGCATTGGCGTTGCATCAAATCAAGACCAACGCAGAAAATTTACTTTTTAATAATTTGCCGGAGATGATATTTCTTGATATCAATATGCCCGAAATGGATGGATGGAGTTTTTTAGATGAGTTAATAAAAATTACCGGCATCGATTTCAAGAAATTGAAAGTGATTCTGCTTTCTTCGTCAATTGATATTAATGATATTCAGAAATCAATTAGTTACACAGTGGTCACAAATTTTATCTCGAAACCATTAACAGCAGATAAATTAAAATCGCTGAAAACTTTAGAAAATCCGACATTCAGATTTGAATCAAAAAATAATTTTGAGATTGCTGATCAGGATGCCACTAATTTTTTATAGCGGAATCTTTTTGGTGGAGCATCTCCTGATCTTTTGTGTTTGCTTAATTCATATTCAGTAAAACTACCTTCAAAGAATACCACATTCGCATCGCCTTCAAACGAAAGTATATGTGTAGCCACACGATCTAAAAACCATCTGTCGTGCGAAATAATAACCGCACACCCAGCAAAATCGTCTAATGCTTCTTCCAATGCCCGCATCGTATTCACATCTAAATCATTGTTAGGTTCATCTAATAATAACACATTGGCTTCCTGCCGTAGTGATAGGGCTAAATGCAAACGGTTTCGTTCACCACCACTTAATACTTCAATTTTCTTTTCCTGATCTTGCCCGTTGAAATTAAATTTACCTACATAGGCGCGCGAGTTCAATTTTGTTTTTCCAAACTCAATGTATTCATTACCACCGGATACTTGCTGCCAAACAGTTTTATTCGGATCTATATCAGCATGTTGTTGATCAACATAAGAAAGTTTTACAGTTTCGCCAATGGTTATTTCTCCTGTGCCATGTTGTTCGCTTCCTAATATCATTCGGAAGAGCGTAGTTTTTCCGGCGCCGTTCGGACCAATGATTCCAACAATTCCATTTTGCGGTAATTTGAAACTGAGGTTTTCATATAATAATTTGTCGCCAAAACTTTTGCTTACATTATTAAACTCAATCACATTGGCTCCTAATCTCGGCCCCGGTGGAATGAAGAATTCTAATTTTGCTTCCTTCTCTCTCACTTCTTCGCCGGCCATTTTTTCATAGTTCTGTAATCGCGATTTTGATTTTGCCTGGCGCCCTTTAGCTCCCATTTTCACCCATTCTAATTCGCGCAATAAATTTTTTCTTCGCTTGCTTTCTACTTTTTCTTCCATGGCAAGTCGGGCGGCTTTCTGTTCTAACCAAAGCGAATAATTTCCTTTCCATGGAATACCTTCTCCTCTATCTAATTCCAAAATCCAACCGGCAACATTATCTAAGAAATAACGATCGTGGGTAATGCAAATGACTGTTCCTTTATATTCTTTCAAGTGTTGTTCTAACCATAAAACCGATTCGGCATCGAGGTGATTGGTTGGCTCATCAAGCAATAAAATATCTGGTTGTTGTAATAATAATCTACACAAAGCAACTCGTCTTCTTTCACCTCCGCTAAGTACTTCAACCGATGAATCGGGTTCAGGGCATTGCAACGCATCCATTGCTCTTTCTAATTTCGAATCTATTTCCCATCCATCGCAGGCTTCAATTTTTTCCTGTAAATCTCCCTGTCGGGTAAGTAATTTATCCATTTCAGCATCGCTCATCGGATTGCTGAATTTGTTGCTCACTTCTTCAAATTCGCGAAGCAAATCCATCACCGGTTTTACTCCTTCCTGCACAATCTCACGAACTGTTTTTGTGTTTTCGAGTTCAGGTTCTTGTGATAAGTAGCCAATTGAATACTCCTTGCTGAACTCAACTTTTCCAACATAATTATTATCGAGCCCGGCAATAATTTTCAGCAGGGTTGATTTTCCGGAACCATTTAATCCAATGATTCCGATTTTAGCACCATAGTAAAATGATAAATAAATATCTTTCAAAACCTGTTTGTTTCCAGGATATATTTTTCCAACTCCAAGCATGGAGAAAATTATTTTCTGATCAGCCATTATCAATAAATTTTTAGTAGTTTTTTAAGAGGCGCAAATGTAACTTTTCAATATTGAAATTATTATTTTCAATAAATCATTTAAGTAAAAAAATTAAGTGATTGATTCGTTCCATAAGTTATGTATGAGTAAGTAAGAGAATTTGATTTTGGTTAGAATTTTTGTAAAGATTTTTTAAAGTGCAAAAAATAAGTTGCTACTTTTAGTGTACTAAAAAATAATAGCATGAAAAACATAATTCTGCTCATTTATTTTGTATCCATCTCCACATTATCAAATGCTCAGGGAGAAGCAAACAACTGGTGTTTTGGAAACGGATGCTGGTTAGATTTTAACTCCGGAAATCCGGTGGATTTGCCCGGGGCCGTAATTTTTACCAACGAAGGTTGTGCAAGTGTTTCAGATGCAAGCGGAACTTTGATGTTTTATACTGATGGTATTTATTGCTGGGATAAAAATCATAATCAAATGCCTGGCGTGATAGACTTAGGTGGTAATTCAAGTTCAACACAATCAGCAATTATTGTCCCTCAACCTGGCAGTTCTTCATTGTACTACATATTTACTGTTGATGCACAGGCTGGAATTTACGGTGGAACAGGCGGCCTTAATTATTCGATTATTGATATGACTTTAAATGGTGGCTTGGGCGATGTTACGGTTCAAAATATTTCATTGATTACACCCACCGCAGAAAAAGTTACCGTTGCAAATGCTGCTAATGGAACCGATTGGTGGATTGTAACGCACGAATGGAACAACAATAATTTTGCTTCTTTTAGTTTAACATCAAGTGGGCTGAATCTTACACCGGTTATTTCAAGTATAGGAAGCGTTCATTCTGATATCGGGTCAGGAAATAATGCCGAATCAATTGGATACATGAAAATATCAAGTGATGGTCAATATCTTGGTTTGGTTTGTTACACTTTGATAAACTTGTTTGAGTTGTTTGATTTTAATAGCAGCACCGGTCAGGTTACAAATTTAATTGTCAGTGATAATGCCTTTCCAAACTCAAGCGGATTAACCGGTCCTTATGGATTTTCTTTTTCGCCTGATAATTCAAAAGCTTATGTTTCTGTTTTCGGGTTTTCGCCTGATCCTTCTGAACTTTTTCAGTATGATATTTCAAGCGGAAATTCTGCGGCCATATTAGCAAGCAAAACTTTGGTGGGAAGTTCGTCAGATTATTTTGGTGCATTGCAAACTGCCATTGATCAAAAAATTTACCTGGCAATTTCCGGTTCAAATTATTTAGACAGAATAGACAACCCCAATGCAATGGGTATGGCTTGTAATTTTACTACAAATGTTATTACGCTATCAGGTAGCAGTTCTTTTGGGTTGCCTGATTTTTTTGAAGGGTTTTTTACTACCGGACTTCAAGCCGTTTTAAATTATGATGGATGCACCGGAAACGACAACTTGCTTTTTATTGATACTGTATTAAATGATCCTTACATTGTTCATTGGGATTTTGGCGATTTGAATTCAACAACAGATACATCTAATTCTGAAAATCCAACATTCAATTTTCCGGGA
>CAMDOA010000079.1 GCA_945903305.1 Chitinophaga pinensis | reverse complement strand
GATTTTTTTATTTTGATGAAACAAAAGTAAAGTCACTTACAAACCTTGCAAGGTGAATTAGGTAAGCCGAAAACTACAGTCGGTGAATAGCGGATATTTGGAAGGGAAGTTTTTAAAACCCAGAATAAAATGTAAACTAAAATTTATTTGCAACACAAGAGCATGTAAGATGTGCACTAAATCAGGATCAATCTATCAAGTGAATTTCAAAAGGGGTATTACATTTAGCCCGCTTAAGAATCCCCGCTAAAGCATGTTCAAAAAATCAGTACTTTTTATTTTTATTGTCTACAGTTTTATTTCTAAAACAATTGTTGCACAAAACATTGGCGGCATTATAAACATTTATACTTCTGTTACTTCCATTGTAGGAACAACCATTTCAGTTTCATCGTCTGCTGGATTTATCACCGGAAATAAAGTTTTAATTATTCAAATGAAGGGTGCCGGAATTGACCAGGCAAACACACCTGCTTATGGTGATGTACTGGCTTACAACAATGCCGGAAATTATGAATACGCTACTATAACCGGCGTTTCAGGAAATAACATCACCATTCAATCTCCCTTGTGTAAACAG
The DNA here is from genome assembly GCA_945903305.1 of Chitinophaga pinensis. Taxonomy (GTDB): domain Bacteria; phylum Bacteroidota; class Bacteroidia; order Chitinophagales; family UBA10324; genus UBA10324. The sequence continues at coordinate 10,004 of CAMDOA010000079.1, read as the reverse complement.
TATTCCATTCCTGATTTAGTGCAATTAATTACCGTTCCGGAATATATTACTCCAACTATTACTTCAACACTTATGGCTCAGGATTGGAATGGTGTAACGGGTGGTGTTTTAGTTTTTGAAGCATCAGATACTGTCATTATGAATGCTGATATTAATGTGAGTGGAAATGGATTTCGTGGTGGTATTACTTACTCCGGTTCGTTTGGCTGTAGTAATCCAAATTATTATTTATCAACTGGAGTAGGTGGCGAGAAGGGTGAAAGCATTTCGAAATATATTAATATGCAGGAGTGTGGGAGAGGAAAATTAGCGAATGGTGGTGGAGGAGGAAATCCGGGAAACAGCGGTGGCGGCGGAGGCGGAAATTCCGGTGCTGGTGGCATAGGTGGAAATGAATACAGCGGTTGCGGCGCTACCGGAGTTCAGGGAATTGGTGGCTCATCAGTTTCTTATTCAGGTGGAAAAATTTTTCTGGGTGGTGGCGGTGGTGGTGGTTTTGGTGATAATGCACAATCAATAACTCCGGGAACTGATGGTGGAGGCATTGTAATAATTACAGCAAATACTATTATCGGAAATAATTTTTTTATCCGCTCGAATGGCTTGCATCAAACATTAGTTGCCAATGATGAATCGGCCGGAGGTGGTGGTTCGGGTGGTTCGGTATTTTTATCGACAGCTAATTTTCCAACCACTTTAAATATTACAACAAATGGTGGCGATGGCGGAAACACTTACAATAATATTTTCACTGGTCAGTGTCATGGCACAGGCGGCGGCGGCGGTGGTGGAATATTATGGATCAATGGTGCTACGCTTCCTGCAACAATAAATTTTACTACAAACGGCGGTCAACCAGGTATTGTTCAGAATCCAGCGAGTCAATGTTACAACACTTCGTTTGGTGCGCTTGCCGGTCAAAACGGAAATGCGCTTTTTAATTTACCTTCCATACAACCACTTGTTCCGGTTGATTTAGGAAACGATACTTCGGTTTGTCCGGCTCAAACTTTAGTATTTGATGCAGGAGCGAACTACACTACATATTTATGGAACGATGCAAGTACCAATCAAACACTTGCCTTTCTCATTACCGGATCGTATTCAGTAACCGTGACAAACGCAAGCGGTTGTAGCGATATTGATACACTCACTATTTCGTTGCTTCCTCCGATTGTTTTTTCCATTGGAAACGATACGGCTGTTTGTCCGCAGCAACCTATTTTTCTTGATGCCGGCGCCGGTTTCACTAATTATTTATGGAACAATGGAAGTACTTCACAAACTATTTCTACAGTTGACAGCGGCGATTGCGTTCTAACTGTAACAAATAATTTAGGATGCATTGGTATTGATACGGTTGAAGTAAATTGGTTTACCCCGCAAATACCCATTCTTGGAAATGATACTTCCATTTGTTTAAACGGTCAATTCATTTTTGATCCCGGAGTTGGATTTAATAATTATTTATGGGCCGATGGGTCAACAACTCAATCTTATATTGCAATCAATCCAGGTTTATATACTGTATCAGTTACTGATGCCAATGGATGTACTTCAATTGGCTCTGCATCCGTTTTATCTTTTGTTAGTCCGCCTTCTATTGAAATAAACGACACTTTTTTATGTCACGGCACTCCTGTATTTATTCAATCGCCGAATACTATACTGAATCATATTTGGAGCGATAGCACAACCAATAGTTTCATGCAGGTAAACAGTCCGGGTATTTATTCCATAACTATTATTACCATCGAAGGCTGCACTAAAACCGATTCATTTGAGGTCAAGGAATCGTGTCCGGTTCTCTTATATTTTCCGAACGCTTTTTCACCCAATGGCGATGGTGTGAATGATGAATTTTTTCCGATTGATTTTAATGTTTCTGAATTTCATATGCACATATATAACCGTTGGGGTCAATTAATTTTTGAATCGAATAATTTAAGCGAACGCTGGAATGGTACTTTTAAGGAGCAACTTTGTGCAATCGGCGTATATGTATATTCAGCAACTTATTCGGGAGAAAGCGACGGAATTATTTCGTCGGGCAATTTAAAAGGAAGTGTAACGCTGATAAAATAGTAAATCAGAAAAGTTTATTTTCTTATTTATCGAGTTGCAACAATAAAAAATTCAATATTAAAATACCATCAATAAAAAGTGGGTAATAATACCAATCATCAATAATTGTTGCCGCCACAATTAGCCGATAAGATAGTAAAGCTGTAACTGCGGCAGCAGCCAGCGGACCGATATCAAAATTCTGGAAAGTAGAAAATTGCAAAACGGCAATAAAAAAATAAAATACAAAGCACCAGAAAATAATCTTAATGGTTTTACTTCTGCCATAAAGGATTGGAATGGTTTTCAAACCGGCTTCTTCATCATAGCGTACATCGCGCATATCAAATGAAAGACAGACTGAAAAAATTAATGCTACGCGCATTAAAAAAACCGAAATTACTTCAATGCCATTCACGATTTCGCCGTATTGAATTGCCGGAATTAAAACGGTGATAGTGCTCCATACTATGGTAATCCAAACAATTTTTAAAATACCGATATCGCGTAATCGCTTATAAATTCCCTGGTGCCTTATTACCGGCAATTCATATAAAATGGATACCGCACCAAGTGGTATAAATAATAAAAAGGCCGGAAATGTCAGATTAAAAATTGACGAAGCAACCATTCCGCCACCCAATAATGTGAGTATAAAAATGGCGAACTGATATTTTTTTGCCCATCTCAAATGATGATTTCTATTTCTATCAGGAATTCTTCGAATAGATAAAATCCGGTGTACTCCATATAAAAACAAGGCGGCAAAAAACACCAAAGTGCTGACTGTATCAATGCCTGCTGAAATCCCCAGCAGCATTTCTGTTTCCCATACTAATGCTGCAGCTCCTAATGCAATAAATATATTGCTATAGAGAATCCACTCTAAAATTTTAGTTGATATGTCGCGTATAAAATTCAAGAAGTTGAGGTGGTTAATTTTAAGAAAATGAATTGTTAAACAATTAATACAACGGCTATACTCCTCAATTTATAATGGAATATTACCATGTTTTTTTCTTGGTGTTTTTACTGTTTTGTTTTGCAACATGGCAAAGGTCTTTAATAATTTCATTCGGGTGTCTTCCGGTTTTATTACTTCATCAATGTAGCCCCTTGCTGCAGCACCATACGGATTAGCGAACTTATGCAGGTACTCCAACTCCTTTTCTTTCAGTTTCTCCTCTTTATTCTCTGCCGCATTTATTTCCTTTTTAAAAATTATTTCTGCTGCGCCCTTCGCTCCCATTACAGCAATTTCAGCACATGGCCATGCGAAATTCATATCGGCTCCAATGTGCTTGCTATTCATAACATCATAAGCCCCACCATAAGCTTTTCGGGTTATTACTGTAACCCGTGGCACAGTGGCTTCGCAAAAAGCATAAAGCAATTTCGCGCCATTCATAATAATTCCATTCCACTCCTGATCGGTACCCGGCATAAAACCCGGAACATCTTCAAACACTAACAACGGAATATTAAATGCATCGCAGAACCGAACAAACCTTGCTCCTTTCACTGATGCTTTAATATCCAGCACACCCGCAAGCACAGCAGGTTGATTGGCAACAATTCCAATGCTTCGCCCGCCCAAACGAGCAAATCCAACCACAATGTTCTCAGCAAAATTTTTATGCACTTCATAAAAACTATCGGCATCAATTACTTTTGAAATAATTTCTTTTATGTCGTAAGGTTGATTTGGATTTTCAGGAATAATATTTTCAATTCCTTTTAAAGTTTCATCGCGATGTTCGTATGCATAAACAGGTGCTGGCTCTTCGCAGTTTTGAGGAAGATAAGAAACCAGTTTTTTTAATTGATTTATACAATCAATTTCATTCAATGCAGTAAAGTGAGTGACTCCTGATTTAACGGCATGCGTCATGGCACCACCTAAATCTTCAGATGAAACTTCTTCGTGAGTAACCGTCTTCACCACATTCGGGCCGGTGACAAACATGTACGAAGTGTTTTCAACCATAATAATAAAATCAGTTATAGCCGGAGAATAAACAGCACCTCCGGCACAAGGGCCCATGATGGCGCTGATTTGTGGTACTACTCCGCTTGCTAAAGTGTTCCGATAAAAAATATCGGCATAGCCGCCAAGCGAAACAACTCCTTCCTGAATTCTTGCTCCGCCACTATCATTTAACCCAATAACCGGTGCACCGTTTTCCAATGCCAAATCCATGATGCGGCAAATTTTAGTAGCGTGTGCTTCGCTTAGTGAACCCCCGAAAACCGTAAAGTCCTGAGAATAAACATAAACCATGCGACCGTTTATGGTGCCATATCCTGTAACAACTCCATCGCCTAAGTACTGTTCTTTATGCATACCAAAATCGTGCGTGCGATGTGTGACAAACATGCCCAGTTCTTCAAACGAACCTTCATCTAACAAAAAATGAATTCGCTCGCGTGCGGTTAGTTTTCCTTTCTTATGCTGATCTTCAATGCGCTTTTTCCCTCCGCCCAGTTCAGCCTCAGCAATTTTATTTTTTAACAGTTCAAATTTTTCTTTCATAAACTAAAAAAAATGTTCAGCGTATTTATTGCGGATGATTTTGCAGGCAGTAAAAAAAAACAGCTCAATGCATCTGGTAATAATTATTGCTTAATGAATTTATTTGCTTGTTTAAAATTGTTTTCTCCCTCCATAATTAAAATATACTCTCCGGCGCTGAGAAACGAAGCATCAAAAGAAAATTTATTTTTTCCTTTCCTTACTTTCTCTTCAAAGAGCAGGTGAATCAGTTTTCCATTTAAGTCAAATAATTGAAATGATACTTGCATTTCCTTATCCAATAAAAATTCAAAATGAATAGTATTATCAGATGGATTTGGATAAAGTTTTGTTTCGTTTACAATTTTATTTTCCGTATTAATTCCGGCAAAGGGTTGAATAGATAATTCGCCAATCCATGTTGCCTGTTTAATGTTTGATGCGCCATAAGTAAGTGCAACCCAAACTACACCGGGTTCATTGTATTTTAACTGCGAACCGCTGTAGTCGCCCCATCTTTCCAATGTTCCTGATAACACATTTACATAATTATCGCCGCTTCGAACATTGGTAATCATCGAATAATTTCCATTGGCATCTGTTGTTAATACTGCGGCTCCTGGATAAACAGTTTCGGCTGAATAATTGAGACCGATAATTGCCGAATTATCCGTAACAGAAATTCCGGCATACGAAATATTAGCGTAACCGAATTCTAAAGTGTCGTCGCTGATTGTGTAACCATTTACCGAAGGATTAGAAGAAATATTATTCATGACTCCATGATAAACAGCGCCGAGATTGGTTACCGTATCGCGAGAATTAGAAACAAACTGAATTTTATTATTTTGAAAAAATGCACCCAGAATCCGCGCATCATTTGTGGCGAATAGGTGATTATTGGTAGGCTGATGAACATCGGGTGGCACATGATAATTTTCATCAACAATTACCAGCGCAATATCAATAGTGGTGGAAGGTGCATTGAATGTATCTGTTAATTCAACCAGAAAAACAGAATCGCACGACACGGCAAAATTCCGGTTCGATAAAAAATACTGATTAGGGCCATACGGACCATCGCCGCCTTTTACGGGGCAAAGATTCCGAATGGGTTTATTATTAAAATTAATATCATGATAAATTCCGCTTGATAATGTATCGCCATTATAGCCATCCCATTTATTTATTTGCCAAATAAAAGTTTCTACAAAGCCGGTTTGCCATGGCATGTCGTTATGCAATAAATTTCCGGTAAGAAACAACTCATCAGGGCTGATGCTCATCATGGGAAAATCTGTCCATAATGTATCGTTGAAAGGATTACCCGGCAATGAATAAAAATTCCAATTCATAAGCGGATCATTGGTTTGCGAAAAACCAATTACATAGAAAGAAGTTGAATCGGTAAATCCATTTAAACAAGCCATAATAAATCGATCGGCTTGCGGGTCGTACATTACCTTAGGATCAAAATGCGCACTGGGCAATCCGAGCGAATTACAGAATGAGAAAAGCGAAATGGCTGTGTAGGCGGTATCCAGATTTAAATCATAAAATTTGATTGTGCTGTTAATGACCGACACCACTTTGTTTCCGTTCGAGATGGCCATATCATTATCATTTGGCACCGAGTTGTTATAAATATTACCCTGAAAATTACGACCCAGGTAAGGTGGATTTACAAGACTTCGATTGCTTTCTGATTTTTTATAATAGGGTTTTCCTGCACTTGGTTTATATAAATTATCGGCCGTTGTTTTTGCTTTTGCAAGAATATTTTTATCGGAAACAGGCGATGGCATTTCTAAATTCTGAACTGCTGGATTCCAATCGTAAGTAATTTCGGATGGGGTAACTACTGTTTTTAACGGGAAACGAAATTCGGTTTTTTTAAAATCGACCTGCGCAAATAAACCGGTGGAAAATGAATGAATTAAAATGAAGATGGCAATTTTTTTCATGGATGGTGTGGTAATCTATCGGGATAAAAATAAACTAAACTGGTGCTTTTAATAATTCACCCTAAAGTTTACTTCCTATTTAAATATTTGTAAAATGAAAAAGTGAGCTGCTTTGTTTTAGCATTTGCGTATTGTTTTTCGCCGCATGACTTTACCCATCTGATTCCTTTGGAAATATTTGTCAGAAATAATTCATCTGCTTCGTTTATTTCACTGATAGAAATAATGCGCTCTTCGGTTTCAATATTATTTTGTTTTGCAAAAGCAATTAAATTTTTTCTGACAACTCCGGCAATGCAAGCCTCACTTAATGCTGGTGTAATCAATTTGTTTTGTTTCCATAAAAAAATGTTTGACGAAGTAGCATCGGCAATGCTTCCGTTCGAATTTAAAATTAATGCATCATCTAATCCTGCCTCTCTCTTCCATCGCGATGCCATGACATACACCTGCGAATTGCAGGTTTTAAAATTCATGGCCGGATTAAAATCTTTTTTCCATTCATCAAACAAACCAATGGCAATTCCGGTTTCATTCCATGTATAACTATCAGCTGCGACATGAAAAGTTTCAATAAAAAATTCAACTTCATCATTTAACGGTTCATACAATCCGGCATTTGCCCGGTAAATCTGAATGCGGATAATGGCGTCTGTTGAAATTTTATTTGCAATTAACAGTTCAGAAATAAGTTTGAAAAAATAAGCGGAAGTAAAATTTTCGGGTGTATAAAAACCGAGTGCTTTTATTCCATTGAGCAGTCGTTCAAAATGATTTTCATAAAATAAAAATTCACCATTCAGCAGTCTCATTCCTTCAAACAAACCATCGCCGTATCGAAGTGCCCTGTTGCTGGAAATAAAATGTGGCTGATCGGCAGCAACAACTTTTCCATTTAAAATAAAATTGGGATAGCTCATAACTTACTTACAATGAAGCTTGATATCATTATAGGCTTCATTGCTTCCGAGTTCGCCTGCCTTGCTTAAATTCAAACAGCCGGCATCTAAATCGCCCTTACCTATTTCTGATAATCCTTTTAAATGATAGGCAAGTGCATAATCAGGTTTCATTTTAATAACCGTGTTGTAACTGTCAATTGCATCGTCCCATTTTTTTATTTCGGCATTAGCAAGGCCACGGGTTATATAGGTATCAATCAGTTTTTGAAAATAGATTTGATTTTTTCCTTTTGAACTTTCATAAGCGCCTGAATACATTTCAATTGCCAGATTATAATCACTGATGGCTCCGCGGTTATCATTTAATTTCACTTTATAAAATCCGCGATAGTAAAGCGCTTCGGCACTGCTTACCGACTTGAATTTATCCAAGTTTAAAAACTTTGTATAATCCTGAACCGCCTGAATGTACTTGCCGCTTTCGCCCAAACACAAAGCGCGATAGAAATAACAATACTTGAAGTTGTTGAAAGTTGAATCGGTCAAGGTTTTTGTAAAATCGAGTATCGCTTCATCATAATGTTCCATTTTAAAATTCACTAAGGCGCGCTGATAAAAAGATTCGCTGCACCACTGACTCATACAATTATCAAGTGAAATAAAAATTTCAAGATCGTGCAATGCTCCGGCAAAATCATTCAATCCTGATTTTGCTTTTGCTCTCCAGAGGAATGAAAGTTTATACTCATCAGTCGTAGGAAAATTTTCAACTACTTTAGTAAAGTAAATTACTGCAGTATCAAATTTATTAGCATATAAAAATATGAAAGCCGAATCCATAATTAAAACCTGCGTTGGTTCTTGTATTGTATCTCCCAATGACAATTTAGATTCTTCATCAATAAACTTCTGTTGAGTTAATGAATCAATAACAGTTGAATCAGCATGTTGATGCAATAAGTCTTCCTGCTTATTCTTTTTTTTCTTTTTTGAAATTGAACCCCAAGTTTCCTTTGGCATGCTATCAGAATCCGGATGATTGCCTTTTTCATTCCATCTGATTTGAGCGAGCGAATCGTATGGAACTAATAAATTATTGTTGAGCAAGAGATATCTATCCGATTTAAATTCTGAAGAAATTTTTGCAACTCCTTTTCGTTTTTTTTGCTTTATGATTAAGGCAGGCACTTCCGGTTTTTGCATGGATGCGCCCAGCCGTTTTTCAAAACGCAAAAACAAATCCTGCGCAATTGTATTTTGCTGCATACAAATAAATATTCCGGCAAATAAAAAAATCCGTTTCAGTAATTTCATATCAATGAATCCAGCTCAAATAATAATTTTTGTCTTCAATTCCCAGTGCTGTTTCTGTCAGCATCAGCGGATGAAAAGTATCAATCATAACAGCCAGTTCCTTAGTTTCTTTTGCGCCTATGCTTTTTTCAACTGTGCCGGGATGTGGTCCATGCGGAATTCCGCCAGGGTGTAATGAAAACATGCCCCGCTCCACATGCTTACGGCTCATGAAATCGCCTGCCACATAATAAAGCACTTCGTCGGAGTCAACATTGCTGTGATTGTATGGAGCAGGAACCGATAGCGGATGATAATCATACATGCGCGGCACAAACGAACACACTACATAATTGTGTCCTTCAAAAGTCTGATGAATAGGTGGCGGCATGTGTAAGCGACCGGTGATAGGCTCGTAATCATGAATGCTGAAGGCCCATGGATAAGTATAACCATCCCAACCTACCACATCAAACGGATGATAGGCATAATGATATGGATACATCATTCCTTTCTTTTTTATGTAAACCAGAAAATCTCCTTTCTCATCATGTGATTCCAATTCAGTTGGCACTTTAATATCACGCTCGCAGTAAGGCGAATGTTCGAGCAACTGCCCTACTTCATTCAAATATCTTTTCGGTGGCCTAATGGCGGAGAATGATTCCATTACCAGCAACCGGTTGTTCGTATCTTTAAACTCCAGTTGATAAATAGTTCCCCGCGGAATTACAATGTAATCGCCATACACGAAATCAATTTTGCCATACATGGTGTGAATAGTTCCGCTTCCCTCATGAATAAAAATCAGCTCATCAGCTTCGCCGTTTTTATAAAAATGATCAGTCATGCTTTTTTTAGGAGCTGCTACTGCAATGGTTACATCGTTATTCAGCATCAATATTTTGCGTGAAGGAAGAAACTGATCAACTGCTTCAACATTGAATCCAAGAAAACTGCGGTTTTGCAAATGCTTGTGCATGGCAATTTTTGGTTCCACACTAAACGGCTCATCTATTTTGCTGATTGCTGTTGGCGGATAATTGTGATACAATAAAGAATAAATACTTGAAAACCCTTCAGTGGAAAAAAGTTGTTCGGCATACAACGAACCATCGGGCTTACGAAACTGTGTGTGACGCTTGGCGGGAATTTTTCCCATGCGCATGTAAAAAGGCATCAGGTATTATTTAGCCCGTAAATGTATAAAGCAGATTGAATAGATTGCTTCAATTGGCGAACTGAATATTCATATGCATGCAGATTAAA
>CAMDOA010000078.1 GCA_945903305.1 Chitinophaga pinensis | reverse complement strand
TTGGCAATTGTTGAAGTTGTGCCATCATTGAAATCCCAAAGCCAGGAAACAATTACCGGTTGAGATAAATCAGTAAAAAAAATCTGATTGCCGACAAATGCACTTGTTGTTGTTGGTTGAAAAAAAGGATTGATAAAGCAAGCATTATTAACAACCACATAATCATAGATGGTATCTGTACATCCTGCAGAATTGTATACCGTAAGCATTACACCGTAAGTGCCATTGGTAGTATAAGTGTGCGTAGGGTTTTGCAGTGTTGATGTTCCGCCATCGCCGAATGACCAAGCCCAACCGGTTATGGTTGAACCGCCATTATCAACTGTGGCATCAGAAAACATTATAGTTCCGCTGCCCATGTCCATAGAGGTGAATGCCGGAGTAATATCACAAATGGTAGTAGTTACAGTAATCCATGCGCAGTAGGAATTGGAGCATCCATTTAATGAGTCATCTATAGTAACACATGCATAATAGGTTCCCGGAAATGAATAGGTGTGTGTAACAGTCTGGTTGGGACCTTGTGCATAATTGCCATCGCCAAAATTCCAGTAGTAATATATCCAGGCACTGTTAGGCGACAGGAAACCGGTGAATACATATACACCGGGTTGCGGCATGGTGAAAGACATGGTGGCCGCACATTGTGCCTTAGTTTCGGTTGTAAATGCTGTTGATAGAAAAACAACCATTAATAATGTTGTAATCAGTTTGCCGAGTTTTTTTATTTGAGTTCCCATGTTTTTATGTTTTTGGGGTGAAGAATTATTTCGAGGTAAATGTAACGAACTGCATTTGTGAAATGCAAATTCGAATACTGAATTTCTTACATAGCCATTGTTATCAGATTAAACGAGCAGCTGATAAATTTTACCCAACTGTTTATATAGTTTTTACCGTATAGTTTTATTTCGCCATCCTGAATGAAAAGATTCAGCATCAAAATAATTCATTAAAAAAATAAAATAGCCGCCACGAGCATTTATATTTATTACTTCATCAAAACATATTTTGCTGTGCCAAGGATTGTATTTTCGCTCATCACTTTTACAAAATAAACTCCTGCAGAAAAATTTTTGCAGTCAACTGCTGTTTTGTAATTCAGTTTATTACCTAATACAAATTACTTCGGCGCCAATCGCAATAAAACAAGAGCAATAATCAGGTAAAGCATATTCGGAATCCACACGCCAATAATGGCGGGTAAATTTCCATTTACTGAAAAAGTGGATGAGAACTGCATAAATAATATATACGAGAAGCTGAGTGCAATGCCCAATCCGATATGCATGCCGGTGCCGCCGCGGGTTTTGCGCGACGAGAGTGATACAGCTATTAATGTGAGTATGAGTATGGCAAACGGAAATGCGGTGCGCCGGTATTTTTCTACTTCGAATGATGGAACATTCTGCGAGCCCTTTAATTGTTCATCGGCAATTACATCGTTCAGTTCTTTAGTATTGAGCGTGGTGGCTTCGTCTACTTTTCTGGCAAAGTCTTTTGGCGAAAAATTATAAGCTACCAAAGTATCCTTCCCTTGATTAAGGCTTTCGCTCATTCGGCCATTTCTTCTTTCGGTATAATTTATCAGCTTCCATTTGCGTGTAGTAAAATTCCAGATTACACGGTCGGCCTTTATTTTATAAACCAGATTGTCACCAGTAAATTTTTCAACAGCAAACCGATAACCGGTGCTGTCGCTGTAATTATAGTTCTGCAAATACATATACAATCCTTTCTCAAGCTGCATGTGAATATTTGATTTATCTACACTCCACGAAGTATTGATATAAGTATTTTCAAAAGTAACACGGGTTTTATTTGCCCTTGGCACCAGCCAGTGATTGGCATAAATATTCAAAAACATAATGATTGAAGCCGCTATAAAAAACGGAACCAGCATTCGCCGAAAAGTCATTCCACCATTCAGAATAGCAATTATTTCGGAATTGGCAGCCATACGCGAGGTAAAAAATATGACCGCAACAAATAGAAACAGCGGTGTAAAAGTGACAGCGAAAAAAGGAATGAAGCTGACGTAGTAGGTAAATACAATTTCAGCGAAGGGAACTTGCCCATCAATAAAATCATCTAACTTTTCGGTGATGTCGAATACAATGGCGATAACAATAAACAGAAACAGCGCAAAGAAAAATGTAGTCAGAAATTTTCTGATGATATACCGATCAATGGTTGTAAATCCGGGAATATTTTTCACAATCGAATTGAGAGTTGCTTAACCATTTTATTTTTCCATTTCAGAAAAGTGCCTGCAATAATTTGTTGTCGTGCTTCTTTCACAAGCCAAAGATAAAAACTGAGGTTGTGTATGCTTGCAATTTGCAGCGCCAGAATTTCCTGTGCAATAAACAAGTGGCGCAGGTAGGCTTTTGAATAAAAATTGCTGACACCGTTATCCAGTTCATCATCAATAAGTGAAAAATCTTTTTGCCATTTTTTATTTTTCATGTTCATGATTCCATGTGAAGTGAACAGCATTCCGTTGCGACCATTTCGTGTCGGCATAACACAATCGAATAGATCAATTCCTAACGCAATACATTCTAAAATATTTGCCGGTGTTCCAACTCCCATTAAGTAACGCGGTTTTTCTTTTGGTAAAAAACTGCAAACCCATTCGGTCATTTCATACATCACATCAGCAGATTCGCCAACTGATAAACCACCGATTGCATTTCCATCGCAATGATAACTGCTTACCGTTTCGGCACTTTGTTTCCGCAAATCTTTATACACGCTTCCCTGCACAATGGGGAAAAGTGTTTGCTTGAAACCGTAAAGTGGTTGGGTTGTTTTCAAATGATCAATACATCGCTTCAACCATCGATGTGTTAACTCCATTGATTTTTTTGCCGGAATATATTCGCATGGATACGGAGTGCATTCATCAAATGCCATAATGATATCGCTACCAAGTGTGCGTTGAATATCCATCACATTTTCCGGAGTGTACAAATGTTTTGAACCATCAATGTGTGAATTAAACAACACGCCTTCTTCCTTCATCTTTCTGTTTCCCGATAAAGAATAAACCTGGTAGCCTCCGCTATCAGTTAGTATTGGTTTATCCCATCCAATAAATTTATGAAGTCCGCCGGCTTCTCGAATAACTTCTAATCCGGGGCGAAGAAATAAGTGATATGTATTGCCAAGAATTATTTGTGCTTTGATATTTTTTTTCAATTCCTGCTGATGAACTGCTTTCACACTTCCAACTGTTCCAACCGGCATGAAGATGGGGGTTTCAATTTTTCCGTGAGCAGTTTTTAAAACTCCGGCTCTTGCGTTGGAATGTTTATCGGCAGTAACAACTTTAAATTTCATGTGGATAATGCGGCGGAAAATGAATGCAAGTCAAATCTAATTTGCGCGCCAAACCTAAATGAATTTACCAATAGAAATGGAAGGAAATGAAATTCATTGTTGAAATAATAATTTTTTAAAAAAAGACCGAATCGAAATAAATGTTGTTGCTACATGTGATTCTTTTTATTTTTTATGCAGCCACAGCCATTCAGATTTTTTATTACCTGTTTTTTTTCAGCCGGGTGGCATGGTATAAAAATAAAACAGCCAAATCATTTCCACTCACTCCTGTTTCAGTTATCATTTGTGCAAAGGATGAAGAGCATAATCTGATAAATAATTTACAATTTGTTTTAGAGCAAGACTATCCTGACTTTGAAGTAATAGTGGTGAACGATAATTCTTCGGATGAAAGCATGAATGTGCTGTTCGATTTTTCTTACAAGTATCCGCACTTGGTTTTCAGAAATCTGCATCAGGAATCACGGGTGTTAATGGGAAAAAAATATGCGCTTACCATTGGATTGAAAGCTGCGAAGAATGACATTGTTGTGGTTACTGATGCTGATTGTGTACCTTCATCGAAACACTGGTTGCGCGAAATGCGCTTGAAGTTTGAAGAGAACAAAGAAATTGTTTTGGGATATGCACCTTATAAAAAATTGCCCGGCTTTTTAAACAAGTGTATTCGTTACGAAACATTCTGGGCGGCATTGCACTACCTCTCTTTTGCCATGGCAAAAACACCCTACATGGGTGTGGGAAGAAACATGGCTTACAAGCGAAAATTATTTTTTAATCAGAATGTGTTTGTAAAAAATCCGGAACTGCTCAGTGGCGATGATGATTTATTTATTAATGAAATTGCCACCTCGCGTAACACAAAAGTTCAACTCACACCCGAAAGTTTCATCATCAGCAATCCCAAAAAAACATGGGACGAGTGGATTCATCAGAAGAAACGGCACATGAGTACCGGCATGCATTATAAATTCAAGCATCAGTTTTTATTAGGTATGCAAACACTTTCGTTGGTCATTTTTTATTTATCGTTTATACTTTTAGGTTTATACAGCAACAAACAAATTGAAATACTGGGTATTTTTGGAATCCGTTACCTCATAATGGCATTTGTTTTCATTCCTTCCATGCGTCGTTTAAAAGAATTGGATTTGTTTTTTTGGTTCCCGATCATGGATTTACTTTTGCCTTTGTACTATTACATAATGACTCCCTCGCTTTTAAACCCAAACACCCGAACATGGAAGTAAAAGAAAATTTTCAGGAAGAAGAATCAGGTCCAAAAAAACCGAGTGTTTTTTCTGCAACGGGCAACCCCAATTTTTCAATTCGCGCCAAAGAAGATTATGATTTGGTTCGTAAAGCACTTGAAACCCAGGACCAAAGCGCGTATGCAAAATTGTTATCGCGCTATCGCGACAGCATTTATTTTATGGTCTTGAAAATGGTGCACGATACTGATGATGCGGATGATTTAACTATTGAGGCTTTTGGAAAAGCATTCAGCAATTTAGATAAATACAGTCCTGATTTTGCTTTCAGTACATGGTTATATAAGATAGCATTGAACAATTCCATTGATTGGATAAGGAAACGGAAATTAGAAACTCTTTCTATTGACGAACCCGTTGAAAGTGAAAGCGGAGATAATTATTCCATTGAAATAAAAAGTCATTCACTTGATCCGGAAGAAAAATACATTAAAGAACAACGCGCCAGATTAATGCGAGAGCTTATTGACAAACTGAATCCGAAATACAGAATGTTAATTGAAATGCGATTCTTTGATGAACTGTCGTATGAAGAAATTGCAGAGAAAACAAATCTGCCATTGGGAACCGTGAAGGCCCAACTATTCAGAGCAAAAGATTTATTGTACCAGGTATTAGCGCCGAAAAAAGGAAGGTATTAATCAGTTAACAGTAAGCAGATAATACCACTTAATTTTAAAAAAAATATTTTATTCTGTGATTATCAATTCGAAATTTTTATTCTTTAAATAAAATCTGTGAATCTGTGACGATATTTTTTTTTATAAATAATTTCTGAAAACTGTGGCTGACTCTTCAATCGAAATTATAAAAAAATATTTTCCTGAACTCACTTCAAAACAGGTTTCCCAGTTCGAACAACTGCAACCGCTTTATGCTTTATGGAATGAACGGATCAATGTAATTTCCAGAAAAGATTTCGAACACTTTTATGAGCGACATGTTTTGCATTCATTGAGCATAGCCAAATTAATTTCTTTCGCACCTCAATCAGAAATTCTGGATTTTGGAACCGGCGGCGGATTTCCCGGAATTCCACTTGCTATATTTTTTCCGGAAGTAAATTTTCATTTGGTAGATAGCATCGGAAAAAAAATTCAGGTGGTGAATGAAGTGATTAAAGAATTAAATTTGGAAAATGTGTTTGCAGAAAAAGCAAGAGTTGAAGAAATGAAAACCGAATACGATTTTATTACCTGCCGGGGTGTTGCAGAAATTCCACGGCTGATAACCTGGACAAAAAATTTATTGAAAAGAGAAAACAATAACACCCTAAAAAATGGCTGGCTGCTTTTGAAAGGCGGTGATTTAAAAGATGAATTAAAATTTAATAATATTTTTTATCAGTTTAACTCAATCTCCGATTTTTTTGATGAAGAATATTTTAAAGAAAAAAAAATTGTGTACCTGCGAAAATAATTACCTGAGCACAGTCACATTACCGGTCATAGAACCGGTTTGCGGTTCGGCATTTTCTCCTCTTACTTTATAGGCTAAAGTCCAGAGATAAACGCCAACTGAAACAGGCTCTCCTTTATAAGTACCATCCCAGGGCTTTTGTATATCCTCACTGCTGTAAATTAAATCGCCCCATCTGTTAAATACATTCAATTCCATATTTTCTACTTTACAATTAGTAGCATTTAATGGTCTGAAAATATCATTCATACCATCGCCATTTGGTGAAAAAGCACTTGGAACTACAACCTGACAATCGCATATTTTAGTTTCTATAAATATTGAGTCTTTTGAAATACAACTCGCACTAAATGATGTTACTGAATATTTTCCGGGCTCAGTTACCAATATTGCAAATGTCTTTTCGCCGGTTGACCATAGCACATTACTTACTTGACTCACATGCATCTTCAATGTGTCGCCAATACAAAATGGTACGGGTCGGTTTAAAACAATATTAGGTGTTACACAAACATCATCGTTTACAATTTTATAAGTATTGCTTAAAAATATCTGGCCATCACAATTTGCATCTAACAGTTGCCCACCGGCATTTGCATCTACCAATGAAATAATAACTGTTTCATCGGGCTCAATAATTTCTTCATCGTAAATAGTGAGTGGTAATGAAAAAGCAACTGCATTACTTCCGGTATATTCTCCTTCCGGTATCAGCAAAGTCGTTGTCAGATTATAATCCAGCCCCGGCACTGCACTTCCACCTGATAAAGCAAATGTTAAATTCATTCCACCTAACGGAATTATTCCTTTCACTCTGATTCTTGGTAAATTATTTCCAACATGCTCTACTCCTGTATTCGTGGCAGTTAAAAATTCAACAACAGGATTAAATCTGATATTCACCCCATCTAAAAAATTACCAACTGCCGGATTATCGGTAGCGCTTGCCATTGCTTCAAAAGACAACTGATAAAATCCGGTAACGCCAGTAAAAACTGCTGAGCCGGAATACAATTTCCAAGCTTGATCTGAAGTAGCCGTTTCAAAAACTTGAATTTTATTTAAACCCGCTAAATCATAAACATTAAATTCGGTTACATCGGTACCTGCCCTTCCTCTGTGATAAAAACTCCAATCGATTTTTTCACCTTGAATCAAGCAAATGATTTGGTAAATACGGGCGTTTTCACTGCAATTAATTTCAATATACTGATTACCAAATCCGACAGGTGCATTCACTCCGCTATATCCGGTTGACCAAATTTCAAGAGGATGCTGTAAGCCACTGTAAGTACCATTTGTAGTGTACCAACCTGGAACTGAAGGGAACGGATCATTTTGAGCACCTAAAAATGATACGGATCCTAAATCTATTGCCGGAATTTCAAAACTTGCATTAATAATCCCGCGAAGCTGCCCGATGCTTTGGTTGCAGATAAACACAAGAAAAATTAAAACAATTTTAATTTTCATTTTTATTGATTTCGAATTTTGGTTAAAAAATTCCTGCGCAAGTTACATTATTTTTTTTCTTTAAAAAAAGCGAAATGTTGTTCTTCAAATTACCTCGTCAAATTAAGTTTCTTAAAAAACAAACTCTCTTCTTCGGTTATGATTTTAGAAATGGCCATTGCAATTCTAATTTTAACTCTTACTTGCTCATCTCTTTACCTATTGCATTTTCGTACAACTCTTTCCAGTAAGCAATTGCTCCGAATTCCGCGCCATCAATATACAATGGTTCATCCGTTACTTCGCCCAGCATACTGAAATCAATTTCGTGTGCAGTCATAGCTTCAATAAATTTATCCTGCAATTCTTCGGCAACGCTTACAACTATTCTGCTTTGTGCTTCGCCAAATAGAAATGCATCCTTCCGGAAAAAATCATCGGTTGAAATATCAAACCCTTTGTTACCGGCAATGGCTGATTCAAGAAGTGTGACGAACAAACCCCCATCACTACAATCGTGTGCCGATTTAATTAAATTTTTTCTGATTAAATTTTTTACGGCACTCTGTACACTCACTTCTTCAGCTAAATTAAAATGAGGAGCCGGTGAAAGTTTTACTCCGCAAATATTTGCTAGGTATTCTGAAGCGTTGATATCGCTATGTGTTTCGCCAATTAAATATATGTAATCGCCTTCCGTTTTAAAATCGAGCGTCATTCGGTTTTTAATATCATCTATTAAACCAAGCATTCCGATAGTTGGGGTTGGAAACACGGGGCCATCATCAGATGATTGATTGTAGAAACTCACATTTCCGCCTGTAACAGGAGTTGAAAATGCTTTACATGCATCACCCATTCCTTTAATTGCATTTTCAAATTGCCAGTACACTTCAGGGTTGTAAGGATTTCCGAAATTGAGACAGTTTGTAATGGCACTCGGTTCACCGCCGGTGCAAACAATGTTTCGTGCAGCTTCGGCAACAGCGATTGCCGCTCCGTTGTATGGATCGCAATAAACATAGCGCGCATTACAATCAACTTTAAATGCAAGTGCAGCATCCGAATTTTTTATTCGAACAACTGCCGCATCACTTGGTGCATTGGTTGAAGAATTATTTATTCCAACCATTGAATCGTATTGCTCATACACCCATTTTTTGGATGCGATGTTTGGCAATTGCACTAATTGTTCAGCTACCGCTTTGATATTATCTCGTTCGGGTATAGTATTGATATCGAATTTTTTTGCTGCTGAAAAATATTCCGGCTCACGAGATTCACGGGTATAAACCGGTGCTCCGCCTCCGAGCACTAATGATTCAGCAGGAACATCAGCCACCAATTCATCATACATAAAATATTGCAAGCGATCACCGTCAGTTACTTCACCAATGCACACACAATTCAAATCCCATTTATCAAACACTTTTTGAATTTTATCTTCCATTCCTTTTTTCACCACCAGCAACATTCGCTCTTGTGATTCGCTTAACAGAATTTCAAATGGTTTCATGTTCTTCTGACGAAGCGGAACTTTATCTAAATAAATTTTCATTCCTGAATTTCCCTTAGCACTCATCTCTGAAGTAGAACAAGTGATTCCGGCTGCGCCCATGTCCTGCATGCCTATCAATGCACCTGTTTCAATTATTTCGAGTGATGCTTCTAATAATAATTTTTCCTGGAAAGGGTCGCCGACTTGCACACTAGGTAATTTTTCGGCACTGTCTTCGGTTATATCTGCTGATGCGAATGTGGCGCCATGAATTCCATCCTTACCAGTTGCTGATCCAACTATAAAAACGGGATTACCTGCTCCGTATGAAGTTGCTGATACATTTTTTCCTATTTCAACTATTCCTGCACTGAATGCATTTACTAATGGATTGGTGGAATAACATTCATCAAAAAAAACTTCGCCACCAACCGTTGGAACACCAAATGCATTTCCATAATCACCAATTCCTTTCACGACTCCGCGCAGTAAGTGTTTTGTTTTTTCATCTTTCAGATTTCCGAAGCGAAGAGAATTTAATGCGGCAACCGGTCGCGCGCCCATTGTGAATATATCGCGGTGAATACCCCCAACTCCTGTAGCAGCCCCCTGGTATGGTTCAATGGCTGAAGGGTGATTGTGCGATTCAATTTTAAATGCACAGGCCAAACCATTTCCGATATCAACGAGTCCTGCATTTTCTTCTCCTGCTTTTGCTAAAAGTTTATCTCCTTCGCGGGGCAATGTTTTTAAAAGTTTAATGGAGTTTTTATAAGAGCAGTGTTCGCTCCACATAACTGAATAAATACTTAACTCGGTAAAATTGGGAGTGCGGCCAAGTACTTCTTTTATCTTTTCAAATTCTTCAGGAAGCAATCCTAATTGTTTTGCTGTTTCGGCTGTTGGAGTAATTTCTTTTGTGGCTGATGACATGTTTTGGTTTCGAGTTCCGAGTTTGTGTTTTCGGGTTTTTGGTCCCTGATTATTATCTGTATTATTTTTTCTCGGGGCGAAAATAGTTTATGTAAAATGACAATTATTGTTAAGGTGTCAACAAATTTCTATTGAAAACCGGATTGGAAATCAGAATCCTTCAGGAACTAAATTTTTACAATGAGCTAATCAATAAAATAACGGAGCCGATAAGTTTCATACAACTTTTAAGAATTAAAAATATATTTATCTTGTTCAAAATTTTTATAAAATGAAAAACACCTTTTTCAAATTGCTTTTGACTGTTTCTGTTTTTTTTGTATTCAGTACCTATTTATGCCAAGCACAATTGAATTTAACAGGAAAATGGATGGTGCGGTGCGCATTGGAACGAAGCGAGAAATCGAGTATTAACTTTTGCGGAATTTGTCCAGTAAAAATTGATTCGTCAAAATCATCAATGACCATTAGCGGACTACATTTTAATTTTAGCAAGAACACCTTAACAATAACAAAGGAGCACGAAATAGAAAGTGTTGATGTGAAATGCAAAATCGAAACCGATGAGCAAACCATCGAATTTAAGTATGATGGAAAAGAATATGAGTTTTCTGCATTAATGGTTGACAGCGAAAATTTCATTCTCAAACAAAAGAAAAGCGGAAATCTATTGTTGATGACAAAAGATAAATAAA
>CAMDOA010000077.1 GCA_945903305.1 Chitinophaga pinensis | reverse complement strand
CGAAAAAACAAATCATAATCAAACACCTTTTTATCACGAAAGTGAGATGAACAATACCTATCACGACCTCATCCATCAGACTTTTGATTTTCCGCAGGAAGGTTTTAAAGTAGAAGACAATCAACTGCTCTTCAACGGAGTTTCGCTCCAACATCTTATTGACAAGTACGGCACTCCGCTGAAACTTTCGTACCTGCCCAAGATTACTTCGCAGATAAAAAAAACTAAGGCCAACTTTAACAAAGTATTTAAAGAGCTGAAGTATCCGGGGAAATATTTTTACTGCTACTGCACCAAGAGTTCGCATTTTTCTTATGTGCTGGAAGAAGCATTGAAGAGTGAAATTCATCTGGAAACTTCGTTTGCATATGATATTGATATTGTCCGGAAGGTTTATAAAAAAGGATGGATTAACAAAAGCACTTATATTATTTGCAATGGGTACAAGACAAAATTGTACACCAATAAAATTGCGAAAATGATTAACGAAGGTTTCAATGTTATTCCGGTGCTTGATAGCAAGGTGGAAATTGAAGCCTATGAGCGTACCGTGAAAGGTGAGTGCAATATCGGAATAAGAATAGCAGCGGAAGAGGAACCTACTTTTCAGTTTTATACTTCACGATTAGGAATTCGCTGGAGAGATATTCTGGAATTTTATGTGCAGCGCATTCACAACAGCAAGAAGTTTAAGTTGAAGATGCTTCACTTTTTCATTAACACAGGAATAAAGGATGATGCTTATTACTGGAGTGAATTGAATAAAGCGCTGACTGTTTATTGTCAGTTGAAAAAGATTTGTCCAACGCTTGATTCGTTGAACATTGGTGGTGGATTTCCGATACGGAACAGTTTGGGTTTTTCGTTTGATTACGATTACATGATTCGTGAGATTGTAACGCAGATTAAAAGTGCCTGCAAGAAAGAGAAGATTGACCCGCCAAATATTTTTACTGAATTCGGAAGTTATACTGTTGGAGAATCGGGTGCTGCTATTTATCAGGTGCTGAGTCAGAAGCAACAGAATGATTCGGAACAGTGGTACATGATTGACAGCAGTTTTATTACCACACTACCGGATACATGGGGAATTGGTCAGCGGTTTTTAATGCTGCCGATTAATAAATGGGATACTGAATATCAGCGGGTGAATCTTGGTGGGCTTACTTGCGACTCACACGATTATTATAATTCGGAGGTGCATGTGAATCAGGTGTTTTTACCAAAAATTAATAATGGCGATCCATTGTATATCGGCTTCTTTCACACCGGTGCCTACCAGGATCAATTGAGTGGTTATGGCGGAATAAAACATTGCCTGATTCCATCGCCAAAGCATGTATTGATAAACTACGATAAAAAAGGTGTGCTGAAAGATTGGCTGTTTGCCAAGGAACAGACTTCGCAAAGTATGATGAAGATATTGGGGTATTGAAAAAATAAAAAATTATAAAGTAGAAATTAAATACTTTGTCGTCCTAAAAATTTCAAGACATGAAAAAAATATTTCTTCTTTCGGTTGTGCTAATGATGAATTTGTTTTTTCAATCAACTGTTAAAGCGCAAGACAATACACCCCAAATTATTGCGCTGCTTGATTCAATTAAAAATTGCTACACCGGACTTGCAGGTTACAGTTTTGATTATGGAAAGAAAGAACCGCAATTGATTAGCGAAACAGATTCAGGTACCACCTGGAGTTTTGCCAATGCAGCCGATTGCAAAGCAGCATGTTTGTGTTATTCAAACATTGGGTTTAAGGGATCGGATAAAGCATTTCTGCGGATTTTTACAATAAGTAGTTTGAATCCGAAAGACTTTTATATCACCGATAATATTTTGTATTTGAAAACTTATACTGATGATATGAATATACCCATTACTATGAGCCATCCCGACGCAATTAAATTAATGAAAATTAAAATGTGGATGGAGAGATTGGCAGTGAATTGCTCCGCTGTTTCTCCCGGAAAATAATTTTTTTCATGATGAAGGGTTGCATTTTACTTGTTGCTATTTTATTATTTGGAAGTCAGTATTTGAATGCTCAAACAAATTGCACTCATCTATTTTCGGTTGCGTGTTATGGTTCCGGTGATGTTGTATTCAGTAAAGTGGTTCCACCGCCTTCATTTTATAGGGGAACAAGAGGATTAGCTATTAATGTAACTTATACCGGAATAACTGCACCGGCACAAACCGCCTTTGATTATTCAAAACAAATATGGGAATCAATTTTGAACGGGACAGTACCTATAAAAATTAATGTTTATTTTTTTCCATTGGGTGCAGGCGGAACTTTAGGAATCACTTTTCCGAATGGAAGAAAAAATTTTTCAGGAGCATTGGTTAATGATGTTTGGTATCCGACTTCGCTCGCCAATCAATTAGCAGGAGTGGAGTTGAATGCAGGTGAAAGTGATTTCGATATTTTTTTAAACAGTTCCGTTAACTGGTATTTTGGTACTGATGGAAACTGCCCGGCTGGTAAGTATGATTTTGTTTCGGTGGCATTGCACGAAATGGGTCACGGTTTCGGCTTTGTTGGTTTAAGTAAAATTGATAGTCTGGGTGTTGGGTCTATTGGTACATTAACACTTAATGATTTTGCTCCGGCATTTACTTCATTCCCATGGCCGGAGTTGGATACGCTTCCCGGAATTTTTGATCATTTCCTGATGACTTCGAATGGAACACTTTTATCGCAAGGTGCTTTTCAAAATCCATCGGATACTCTCGCTACAATTTTTAAAAGCAATCAGATTTACTGGAGTGGAATAAATGCTTTGCAGTTTAACAACAATCTTGAACCAAAAATTTATTCGCCTTCCACATTTGCATTAGGAAGCAGTATGGTGCATTTGAATGAAGCAACTTATCCGAATGGAAGTATCAATGAATTGATGACTCCGTTTTCAGCTTCTCATTCCAGCAATCATAATCCCGGCCCCATTGCATTAGCAATTTTAAAAGACATCGGTTGGAATATTGATCCGAATTATAACAGCATTGATGAATTGCTGATTGCAGATTCCAGATTTCAGATTGTTCCTAATCCTGTAATTAGTCAGTTGGCAGTTTACAATATGCAGTCGTCAGTGAAGTCGATTTCAATTTCAGATTTGACTGGAAGAATTTTATTGGAGAAAACTGTTTCTGATTCAGAGAATAAAATTAATGTTTCAGATTTCGAGAGTGGAATTTATTTTATTGAAATGAAATCAGAAAGCGAAAACAGTGTTTTGAAATTTGTAAAACAGTAATCTATTTTTTCATTTTCATTTTACTGAAAATTATATGTGCTGAAATTATTTCTTGATATTACTAAAAGTCATTATACCTTTAGTGGGAATTCATTCACGAAAAAAAATTGATGATTAGACTTTTACAATCCCCTGATTTTATTTTTTAGTTTTTTCTGAATACGAATTCTGTGCTATAACAGATTTCATTTTAATAAACCACCTGTGTTATGAAAACACTTCATCCAAATTCAGCGAACAGAAAATTCGCGGTTTCAATTTTAATGCAAGCGTGTAAAACAGTATTTATTCTGTTGCTGTTTTCATTCTTCATTGTAATAAAAATAAATGCGCAAGTCAGCAGTTATGTTTTTTCGTCGGCAGCGGGAACATATACCGCATTAACTACACCGATAAATATTCATACCGGTGTTTGGAACGATGCCATCTCATCACCCATTACACTTCCATTTACATTTAATTATAATGGAACAAATTATACTGAAGTAAAAGTAAATACCAACGGAACCATTTACTTCGGAAACACAGTAATTACTACTTCTAATTACAATGCCATAAGCGGAAATCCATCACCTGCAAACACCGGAAGTTTTTCAGTTTTAGGGTGTGATTTAATGGGAGCAAATAATGGTTCGGGTCCAATTACTTATCAGGTACTTGGTGTTGCACCTAACAGAAAATTTGTAGTGCAGTGGATGAATTGCAGAATTTTTTTGGGAACTCAATCATGGAATTTTCAGGCCGTGTTAAATGAAACTACAAATACTTTACAAGGAGTTTATGGAACATTTACAACTCCTGCAGCAGCAACCGCGCAAGTAGGTTTGCGTGGTGCAACCAATATGGATTTTAATAACAGAACCACGAACATCAATTGGGCAGCATCAGTTGTAGGGACATTAAACACCAGTGCGGTTACAATAGGAACAGCAAACAATCCTACCTCGGGTTTAACATGGACATGGTCGCCACCGGCATTATGTTCAGGAACACCAACTGCTGGAACCATTACAGGTGCAACGAGTGTGTGTGCAGGTCAATCATTTAACATTACAAGTACAGGTTACACAACCGGTGCATCCGGATTAACTTTTCAATGGCAGTATCAAGCTGCTTGCGGTGGCGCATGGACAAATGTTGCAGGACAAACCGCACCAAGTGGTGGAACATTTTCACAAACAGCAGCAGGGTGTTATCGGTTGTATGTAATATGTACATCATCGGGGTTTGATGCAATTAGCAATACGGTTGCGGTTGGAATGGCACCTCCAAGTAATTGCTATTCGAACTATTATGCAGCAGCCACCGGTGACGAAGAAATTTCAAACACAACAATAACAGGCACAACCACTTTAAATCAAAATTCAACCTGCGCCACTCTTGCACCCGGTCAAGGTTCTATAATTCAGCAATATTCAAATTACAGAGGTTTTGCAACTGCACCTGATTTAGCAAGAGCTGTAATCGTTAATTTTTCATTGACACAAACAACATGTGGCGGAGTTTTCAGCAACGGATTTAAAATATGGATTGATTACAATCAGGATGGAGATTTTACAGATGCAGGCGAAGGAGTTTATTCGCAACCTGTTTTCGCCAATGGAAATCACACAAAGACAGGATTTTTTATTGTACCTTCAACTGCCGCACTTGGCAATACAGGTTTGCGTGTTTGTGTGGTGAATGGAATATTTCCGAACACTATTAATTATGGAGCATCAGTTGGATTTACTTACGGAGAAACAGAAGATTACCTGTGCAACATTATTGCAGCAACAGCTTGTGCAGGAACACCAGTAGCAGGTACCGCAACAGTAACCCCATCGTTAAATATTTGTCCTGCAAATTGTATTCAGTTAGCAGCAACCGGAATAACTACCGGAAGTGGAATCAGTTATCAGTGGCAATTTGATAATGGTGGCGGCTGGACAAACTTACCGGGAGGAGGTGTTACTATTTGTGGCGGCTCAGCTTCCAGCCCAGCAGTTTCAGTTTCCAATCAAACTTCATCAACATCTTATCGGTTGCTAACTGTTTGTACTAATGGAGGAGGTACAAATGTTTCGAATACTGTTACAACCACTCAAAGCCCGATTGCTTTTTGCTATTGCGCATCAACTGCAACATCCAATTCGAGTGCTGAAATATTTAATGTATCAATCAGCACTTTAAACAATTCATCTGTTTGCGGATCATTGGCGCCTGGTGTTGGTTCAGTAGTTGGGCAGTATTCAAATTATAAAATTTTACCTGCAACCAATCTTAATATCGATGGCAACTATTCCATTTCATTATTTCTTGGTCAGTGCAGCGGACCTGCGGTGAATGCAATGGCAAAAGTTTATATGGATTTTAATTCGGATGGCGATTTTATAGATGCCGGTGAAAATATTTACTCAACAACTTATGGTTTAAATTCAGTAACCGGTCAGATAATTACCGGCAATTTAATTATTCCACCAACAGCAATGGTTGGTAATACTGTCATGCGAATTGTTTTTTCGGAATCATCAACGGTAAATCCATGCGGTACTTATTCATTCGGAGAAACGGAAGATTACTCAGTAAATCTTATTGCAATACCTGCTTGCTCCGGAACACCAACAGGAGGAACAACAATTTCAAATCCTTCTGCTTGTGTTGGAACACCAATAACACTTTCAGTAAATGGAGCAACTACGGGAGTAAGTGGTTTATCTTATCAATGGCAGGAGGCAACAACATGCGCAGGACCTTGGTCTAATTTGGGAACCTCAGTTAATCAGGATTATACATTTTGTGCAACCGGCACTAAAGTTTTCAGGAGAGCGATAACATGCGGAGCAAACACTTCATATTCGAGTTGTATTTCATTAACTACATTCTTGTGTTATTGTATACCAACTTATACCAATGGAACAGGAACAGGATTTTTTATTTCAAGAGTTAAAATTGACAATGGAATTTTAGATAATGTTTCTGGTGCTTCTGCCTCACCATTCTATACAAATTATTCTTCAACATGCAGCGGCAATGCTGTACCCGCTGCAACTTTAATTGCTGGTGCACCTTACTGGGTTAATGTTACAACAGGAACGAATGCTGCTCTACATGTTAATGCCGTTTGGCTTGATTTTAATAATGATGGAGATTTTATTGATGCTGGTGAACTTTGGTATGGTACAACCTTGCAAGTACTGGGTGCCGGAGATATTTCTCATCATTTTGGAACAGTTCCGCTTTCAGCAATACAAGGTGTCACACGAATGCGTGTAAGAACAAGTTCAACACTTGTTGGTTTAGATCCCTGCCTGAGTACTTCACCAAATTATGTAAATGGTGAGACGGAAGATTATGCAGTAAATATTATTCAGAATACCTGCACCAATCCATCGCAGGCAGCAACTATTTCAGCAACACCCAATTCAACGGTTGCGAATGATTTTATTTTTACAAATCCGTTAGGAGGTAATGGAACTTTAGCAGGATATGAAGTTGATTGGACATTTCCATATGATTTTACCCCACCAAATAATACACTTAATTCTTATTATAATGATACAGGTTTTGTTGCGAATGTTAATCCGGGTGTACCACAAGGTTTTATTTATGTAAGAGCAAGATACCAAAACGGTGGTTGCCCTCCTGATTATTCTAATGCTGTTTCAGTTTATTTAGATTGCGCATCGTCGTGTACCAACAATACTAATTCAGGTGATTACATAGCGAAAGTTTCATTGGGTGCAAGCGGAAGTATCATTAATAATGTTTCTACCTATGATCCGTTTGGCGATGGATACCAGAGTTTTTTATCGCAAGGGCCATACAATGTTACACGCGGGTTTACGATGCCATTTCAGGTTACTGTTGATGCATTAAATCCTGATGGAGTCAGAGTGTGGATTGATGAAAATGGCGATGGCATTTTTTCTACAACAGAAAGTTATTATAGTGATGTTCCGACTGCAGGGTTACATCCTGCAGGATCTATTACCATCCCACAAGGAAGCGGATACATTGGCCCTGCAAAAATGCGGGTGATGAGTACAGCTTTTGCTACACCGCCTACCGACGCCTGTATGGGTGCAACAACAGGAGCTAGAGGATGGGGAGAAATAGAAGAATATATGTTGAACATTACTCCCTGCTCACCCATAACTGTTAATCCAACATCCGCATTATGCGTAGGGCAAACCGCAGTTTTAAATGCAACCGGCCCTGCGGGCACCACTAACTTTCAATGGGCACCAACCAATGGAGTGAATGGTGTTGTAATGAGTCCTGCAAATGGGAGTGGAGCAACCGTTACTGTTCAAACCACCAACCCATCATTAGTGTTATTTACAGTAACCGGAACGCTGGCAAGCGGAGCTTGTGGTATTGCAACGGTTTCTGTTGCTTCAACACCAACAACTGTTGCACCGGTTGTTAGTCCGGCGGCTTCGATTATTTGCAGCGGAGGAGTTAAGCTATTAACTGCAACCGGTGCTACCGGTGTTTTACAATGGCAGAGCTCTCCGGATAATGTTAACTGGAGTAATATAAGCGGTGCCATATCAAGCAATTACACTACGGCACCTGCAACAATAAAGATGTATTACCGCATGTTGGTTTCATCGGCATGTTTTAATCTTTACAGTAATACGGCTGTTATAGAAATTGCTTCAACTCCGGTTATCACATTTACAAATGGAACCTCAACAGGAGTTACTGTCAACTGGACTCCGGCAGGCGGCGGCAGTTACAACATATCCTGGACTGGTGCAGGAACTGGTTCGCAGGCAAATGCAACACCCCCAATTAATTTATTTGGATTAACAGCAGGAGTACCTTTGACTGTAACAGTAACGCTAACAAATCCAGCTGCATGCGGAGGTGTTTCGGCAGGAACTGCAACTTATAATATGCCATGTTCTGCACCGGCAGCTCCAACTACTTCGGCTGTAACATCCAGTTCATTTGCATTAAACTGGTTGGGCACAGGAACATTTAAAGTTTTTTATAAACCGGTTATTGTTTCCAACTGGAGTTCAGTGGTAGTTGCAGGAAACAGTTATACTGTTACAGGCGCATTAACCAACATGCTTTACCAGTGTTACATACAAAAACAAAACTGTCCGGTTGCAGGAACCAATAGTTCACCATCGCCAATCATTTCATTTTATACTTTGCCGGCTATGAGTGCTTGCCCAACTCCCACACCATTTGGAAGCGCACAGGTTACTGCTAATTGCGGAAATACAATTACTGTTGCCCTTGCTGGAAATCCAGCAAATTCTTATATAGTTTACTTCCAACGAACCTGCCCGCCGCCGGCAGTAACTCTTTCGTACACTTTGACGGGAACATCAACGAATTTTAATGCACCAGCATCAGCAAATGGATCGTGTTGGAATGTATTTGCTGCATCTACATGCGGACCAAATTATGGACAACCATGGTCGTTATTTACTAATCCCGTTGCTGTAAATACACAAACAGTTTGTCCGGCACCCAATCCTGCGGTTGGTCCGATTACCTGTATTGGATTTACAATAGCCTGGCCACAGGTTTTTTGCGGAGCTAATCCGGCCACGAACTACAAGGTGTTTTTAAGAGAGGTTGGAACATCTGTATGGCTGAATTATAATGCTCCAACGATGAGTAAAGTTTTTACCAATCTGTTACCGGGTCATTCGTACGATGTTTTTGTACGAGCATTCGGTTGTAATAACGCACCCGGAATTGCATCAGCCATTCAAACTGTAAGTACATTGCCACAAGCAATTTGCCGAATAGAAGATGGTAATACGCAGGAGGAAAATTTATTTTCAACTGCCGATGCATCAACAACCGGAATTATTTATCCAAACCCTGCTGATCATTTTTTCATTGCAGAACAAAATTTCAATAGTGAAAACCTGAATGAAGAATGCTTTATTGAATTGACAGATGTTTTAGGAAGAACCGTTTTAATTCATCCATCACAAATTGAAAATGGAAAACTGAAAACCATAGTTGATTTGCCTGAAAACATAGCAGCAGGAATTTATTTTGTTGAGTTGCATTCTTCCAAATCCAATTCGGTTCAACGATTAATTATCAGTAAATAAACAGTTCATCTGATTAAAAAATGTTTCATGAAAAAAATACTTTTGATTTTAACATTGGCAATTACTTTTTCAACCAACTGTTATTCGCAATTGAATTGTGTGGAGCCATCGTACATTAACAACTCAATAAATTGCGGAAGTATTTCCGATACGGTTTGCGGGTGCAACGGCATTTCGTATTTCAATTTTTGCGATGCTTTTTATCACAATGGAATAACTTCATGGACATCAGGTTCATGTGCTAATCCACCGGCGTGCCATGCTGATTTCACCTATAACAGCGCAGGAGCAAATTATACATTTACTAATACTTCTTCAGCCGGTACCACTAACTGGTACTGGGATTTCGGCGATACATCAGGTTATTCAACTTCGCCAACAACTTCATATACCTATAATTTTTCGGGCACACACATCGTTTGTTTAACTACCATTGATGCTAGTGGTTGCGAGAGTACAACCTGCAAAGTAGTTGAAGTGGTTGCTCCGAACCTAAATTGTTCTGCATTGTTTGGCTATAGTGATTCATGCGGCACAGTTCATTTTATAGATTTCAGTTCCGGTACTAATCTATCGTACGATTGGGATTTTGGCGATGGAACTTTTGGTACCGGATTAAATCCATATCACAGTTATGCATCCGGTAATTTTTATACAGTATGTATGACCATAACTGATACCGTTACCAACTGCACTTCACAGTTTTGCCAAAGTTGTTTTATTCATGTTCCTACGGGAGTAGCTTCGTTTACTTACAGCAATCCTATCGTTTTTCAAATTGCTTTTGATGCATCTTTTACCGGAACAGCAAGTAGTTGGAATTGGGATTTCGGCAATGGCAATTCTGCTAACATTGAAGACACAACATATACTTATACCGGCTGTGTTTACACTGCATGCCTTCAGGTGGCTGATAATTATGGTTGCTTAGTTGCACCGGTTTGTCAAACTATCAATGCATGCAGTGCCAACCCATGTTATGTAAATTTTACACATACTGATTCTTGCAATGTGGTGGAATTTACTTCGCAAAGTTTATCAGGTAGCAACAGTGTATATAGTTGGGATTTTGGCGATGGCACATTTTCAAGTGACATAAATCCGGTTCATAATTATGTCGCAAGCGGAAACTATTCTGTTTGTTTAATTTTAAACGACACTGTATTGATTTGTGCTGATACGGTTTGTCATATAGTAGAAGTACATGTGATGAGTGGTAGTCCGGTATTTAGTTATACAAATATTTCATTCGGCCCAAATGTGGTTGAATTTGTTTCAAGTTTTGCTGATACAGCTATTGATTGGATTTGGAATTTTGGTGATGGCCAAACATTTACTGACAATGATTCAAGCATTCAACATA
>CAMDOA010000076.1 GCA_945903305.1 Chitinophaga pinensis | reverse complement strand
ATCTATCTCGAATGGATATTCTTTTCCGGTTGCGTCTGCCACTATTGTTTGAATTCCATAACCCATCATTTCTTTCACCGCTTTTACCAGATCACTTTCGCGCGATACATGAATTTTTTGCAGTGCACCGGCGGATGCTTTTACGGCTTCGGCAGTAAAGGAGGCAAATCCCTGCGATGGAATAATTAAACAGTGAACACCAACGGCAAATGCGGTTCGGGCAATGGCTCCAACATTGCGCACATCAGTAATGCTATCACATACCATAAGCAATGGAGTTTCGCCTTGTTCAAATGTGTGTGCTACAATATCGCGCCAGTCAACAAAATCAATTGGTGAAACTTTAGCGGCTATTCCCTGATGAACACCATGTGTAATTCTATCCAGCATTTCCAATGGCACACTGGCCACCGGAATGTTGCGAGCTTTAGCAGTTCCGAGAATTTCTTTAAACGAATCGTTTCGGAAACCTTTTTGAATAAATATTTTTTCAATACTTCGGTTGGCGCTTATAGCTTCCTCAACCGGATGAATGCCATATATAAGTGTGAGTTGTTTATTCATGTAGAATTTAAATAATTTTTATTTCAAACTTTACCAGAGTTATACTTTTAAAATGCGAAGATTAACTATTGCATCCAAAAATTTCCGATTAATAATTTAATGGGAATATCTGTAAAATTTATTCAGATAAATAGTTTTTGATTTAACAATTATATTTGAATCCTGCATTAAAATTATGTTGAAGTCAAAACACACCATTACTTTTTTAATCTCACTGAGTATGATTATTGCGTTTTCATATTTAAGTGCCAACCGCAACGCCAACTACGAAGCCTTAAAATATACACACAATAGGGGACAAGGCATTGATTCGGGCGAGTTTTTTATTGGGTATAAATTATGTGCCGGCTGTCATGGGTATGACTCAACTCATCTGGCAAACATTGACGAAGACAGCAATGATGTAAATGTTTTTGATGATTGGCGATCAACGATGATGGCCAACTCGGCACGCGATCCGTTTTTTCACGCTAAAGTCAGTCACGAAATTTCGGTGAACCCAAACAATTCATTAGCACTTCAAACAAGTTGCTTGGATTGTCATGCACCCATGGGAGCCTATACTGCATTGTTTCATGGGGCAACTACTTATAGTTTAGCTGAAATGTTTAGTGATACACTCGCCATGGAAGGTGTATCGTGTATGAGTTGCCACATAATCGGTACGGATGGATTGGGAAGCAGATTTTCCGGTGACATACCTTATGATACTACACATAAAATTTACGGCCCATTTACCAATCCGTTTGTCGGGCCAATGCAATTATATGTAGGCGCCACACCTACCTATAGTTTTCATATAAGTACTTCGGAGGTTTGCTCACCCTGCCACACTCTTATTACCAAGACGGCAGATTTAAGTGGCAATTTAACCGGCGGAACTTTTGTTGAACAAGCCACGCACCATGAGTATGTTAATTCTATATACTCATCGCAACAGATATATTGTCAAACCTGCCACATGCCGCAGTTAGAGGAAGGAGTAATTATTGCGAATCAGATTTTATCGCTGCAACCGCGCTCGCCATTTAATCTGCATCAGTTTGCCGGAGCAAATGTGTTTATGTTGAACATTCTGAAAAACAATAAAAACTATCTAGGAATTGATGTTCCTGACGCCTATTTCGATTCAACCATTCTTTATACCAATAATAATTTAAAACTGAATTCTATTTCGATTGAGTTGAATGTGGATAGTTTAAAACCTGATACTTCCTACTTCAGTGTAACGCTAACTAATAAAGCAGGGCATAAATTTCCAACCGGTTATCCGGCGCGAAGAGCGGTGGTTCAGTTTGTGGTTTTAAAATCAAATGGTGATACATTATTTAAATCCGGAATTTTCGGCAGCAACTATGAAGTGAATAATTTAACAGCGCCTTTTGAAAAACATCACGACATAATAAAAATGCAAACACAAACCCAGATATATGAAATGATAATGGGCGATGTAAATAACAATAAAACAACTGTGCTCGAGCGGGCGGCAAATCTTTTAAAAGACAACCGATTGGTGCCAAATGGATTTACAACCAACCATTATACTTACGATACAACTAAGATTGATAATGATGCTTTAGCAGATGCTGATTTTAATAAAAGCAGTTCAGGAGTTCAGGGCAATGGAAAAGACATTGTTCATTTTCATATTCCTTCATTTGGATACAGCGGTGAAGTAAATGTGTATGCAAGTGTTTATTATCAATCGGTTCCGCCCGGTTGGTTGCAGGAAATGTTTTCATTTTCAACAGCGTTGATTGATACTTTTAAAAGCATGTATAATGCAGCTGATAAAACGCCGGTGTTGTGTGTGAGCGACCAGTTATTAAATGTTCAGTTACCATCGGGCATTGCATCCGGAAATTCTTTATCTGAAATTTCAGTTTTCCCTTCACCAACCCGCAATGGAATTATTTCAATAACCGGAAGTGAAATAATTTCTTATGAAGTATTTGATTCAGAATCGAAACTTGTATTGCAAGCAAGCGGTCTGTATTCGAATCATATTTCAAACATAAAATTGCCGGTCATTCCCGGTATTTATTATGTCAGGATAATTACTAATAGTAAAATAAAAACAGTTAAAATACTCCGATTATAAAGTTGGTGGATTTGTATATCAATTTATTAATTACTTTTCGAACCGACAAACAACAATTCAACAATCAAAATAAAATTTTACATGCAAAAACAAATTTTAAAAAGTGCAATTTCATTTCTGTTAATGGCATTGCCAGGTTTGGCGTTCGCGCAATTCAGTTTTACCAATGCGAATAATGAACTTTTACCGAACTCCAGCTATCACAGTGGCAATTCAACGGTTGTTTGTGACTGGAACAAGGATGGTCTTGATGATTTAATAGTACTTGATGAGGGAACTGATGTTTGGGTTGAAATTCAAAACTCAAATGGTTCGTTCACCACGCTTCATATCGGTGATTTTGGGCAAAGCAGTGGATGGGCATGGGGAATGGCGGCTGGTGATTTTGACCAAAACGGATACCTCGATGTTTTAGCCGGAAATGGCTCAGTTAAATTATTTATGACTGATGCAAATGGTGCAATGGGTGCAGCAATTAATTTACCGTTAACTACAATCAGCACCGGTTCATCTACCATGTTTTTACAAAATGTAACACTTGGCGATTTCAACAATGATGGTTGGTTAGATATTTATGGTTGCCATGATGTCGGTGAATCAAAAATGTGGATTAATGATGGAGCCGGAAGTTTTACACTTGATCAATTTACAGCATCAATTACAGGAAATGTATTGGATGTAACTGCAGTAATTACCGGCACAGTTAAAATCGGATATTATTTATCGGGAACGAATGTTAAATCAAATACACGAATTGTTTCAAACGGAACCGGTACAGGTGGAGTTGGAACTTACATTCTCAGCAATTCATCTTCTGTGGTATCTACCAACATGATAAATAATATTTTCAATGTTAATGTAAGTACTACCGATGATTCAGGAAACTATGGAACAACATGGTCTGATTATGATAACGATAATGATTTGGATTTCTATGTTTCAAAATGTCGCCAACCCGTTAATCAGTCAGCTGATATGCGCAGGCATGATGTGCTTCATATCAATGATGGTACTTATACTTTTAATGCTGACTTTGATGATATTAATGATACCGATCAGGATTCGCTTTTGATAGATTTGATTTGTCCGGATGGAGGCGCGCAAACATGGACTACCAACTTCGGAGATTTTGACAACGACGGCGATTTTGATATGATCAGAACCAGCTACACTCAAATTTCAGAATTATGGGAAAACACAGGTGGCGGAATGTTTTCAGATATAACGGTTTCTTCAGGATTCGATATTGGAACAACTTTCGAACTTCAATCGCAAATTGAAGATTTTGATAATGATGGTTACCAGGATATTATTTTATCAGGAGATCGTGATATCATGTTTCATAACAATGGAAATATGACTTTTACAATTTCAGATAACACTGTATTTGCAGGCGACCTTGGATCATTTGCGACCGGTGATTTAAATCATGATGGTGCCATTGATGTATTTGGAATTTATCACACCGGATATAATAATCCTTCTTCAACCGAAGATGTGATTTATCTGAACAACGGAAACGCTAACCACTGGGTAACATTTAATCTGGTTGGTACTGTAAGTAATCATGGAGCTGTAGGTGCAAAAATTACAATCTATACTGCGCTTGGAATGCAAATTCGTGAAGCGCGTGCAGGTGAAAGTTACGGTACTCAAAATACATTCAATCTGCATTTTGGATTAGGAACATTAACAACTATTGACTCTGCAATCATTCATTACCCTTCCGGAATAATTAATAAACTTTTTAATCTCAGCGTTGATCAGTTTATAACCAATGTTGAAACTGGTGGCTGCACCATTGAATCAGGAAATATTACTTACACCGGTTCAAATGTTATATGTCCGGGACAATCGCTAACACTTACCGCACCAGCCGGATTTACTTATTTATGGTTTGATGGTTCTACAAATCAAACCATTGATATATCAACACCGGGAAATTATTCAGTACAAGTTTCTAATGGAAGTTGTTTTGTTAATACACCGGCCATTTCGGTTACTAACGATTCGCAAAACACGCCTGTAATTTCAACTAACGATGCGCTTGATGCTTGTATGGGCACAGCAGTCACTTTAACTTCAACTCCTGCTGCTTCTTATTTATGGTCGAATGGTGCAACCACACAAAGCATTTCAGTAACACAAGCCGATACATTTAGTGTACAAGTGCCCGGAACCGGTGTTTGCCCGATGATTGAATCGAACGAAATTATTAATACACCTACCACGGTAACTTCACCTGTTGGAACTGATGATTTTATCAGTGCAGGTTCTACCGCCACATTACAAGCCACCGGAACTGATGTACATTGGTTTGATCTTGGAATTGGAGGAACTGAACTTGGCGCAGGAAATTCATTTATTACTCCGGCACTTTCAACTACCACTACTTATTTTGCCGAGAACCAAAATTCGTGGGGTGGCGGAAATGGAGTTGTCGGAGAGATTTATCATACCGGAACTTCGTTTTATAGTACCAGCAGCAATACAAACCCGGCTTTAATTTTTGATGTGTTGGAATTAGTAACACTAACTTCAGTAAAAGTTTTAACTGACACATCAGGAACCCGAAGATTTATGTTGTTGGATAACACTGGTGCCATCATAGATAGTTTAAGTGTATTTGTTGTATCAGATTCAATGATTGTAACGCTGAATTTTGAAATTCCTGCCGGTACAGATTATTCATTGACTACTGACGCTGCTGTGAATATGGCAAGCATTGGTACCAATACTCCTAGGCTTCAACGAAGTACTTTTACTACCGGATATTATCCGTATATACTTACAGATTTTGTAACTCTTACAGGCAATAGTATTGGCAACGCAAGCTATTATTATTTCTACGACATGCATTTTGAAAAACCAGTTTACACCTGTGTTAGCGATCGAATCCCGGTAACCGCCCATGTTGAAACCGGAATTTCATCAATCGATTCGAACATCGGTGTTACTGTTTATCCAAACCCTTCTGAGGGATTGTTTACCATTCAATCAAATTTTGATTACAACAAAGTTGAAATACTTGATTTGTTAGGAAGAAAAATTTTAACAGCAGATTCTCACCTGAATGAAATGAATCTTTCCAATTTCAGCAAAGGAACTTATCTGATTCAATTAACCGATTCGAAAAACACAGTTGTTCGCCGTCAGTTAATTATTCAATAACCATTTTAATTAAAACACCCAATGAGAGGTCGCACATGTGCGGCCTCTTGTTGTTTTACTGCGAATCTTATTTCAAATCGACTAATCTTGCCAAAAAAGCGAATGTTAATTTTTAATTAAATTACTGAATTTACTTTTTTGACTAAATGCCTCCGTTAAATTAGCATCAATAATTAATCAGCATTTGTGAAATATCATAATAGAGAATTGAGTTGGCTTTCGTTTAACGAAAGAGTATTGCAAGAGGCAATGGACGAAAGCGTACCCTTGATAGAACGCTTGCGTTTTCTTGGGATATTCAGCAGCAACCTCGATGAGTTTTTTCGTGTGCGTGTGGCCACATTAAGCCGAATGGAATTGCTTGGAAAAAAAGCAAAAAAAATTTTAGGTGAAACACCAAGAAAAATTATTGATGATGTGTATGCAAAAGTAATTAAGCAACAATCGAGATTTGAAGCCACCTATAAAAAAATACTGAAAGAATTAGAGACCGAGAATATTTTCATTATTAATGAAAAGCAATTAAAAGACGAACAACAGGATTATGTAAAATTATATTTCAGATTGGAAGTGCGTGCTGCTTTGGTACCCATTATGATTGATGCCATTCCTGAGTTTCCTTATTTGAAAGATCGCTCCATTTACTTAGCCGTATTACTCTCAGATTCTTCAAAAAAACACAAAACCCGTTACGCACTTATTGAAGTTCCAAGCGATGGACTTTCCCGCTTTTTAGTATTGCCTGAAAAGGATGGTAAAAAATATATTATTCTTCTGGACGATATTATTCGATTTGGTTTGAAAGAAATTTTCAGCATTCTTCCGTACGATACATTTTCAGCTTATACTATTAAGATTACACGAGATGCTGAAATAGCCATTGAAGAAAACATCAGCGAGAGCCTGATGGAAAAAATAACAAAAGGAATTAAACAACGAAAAAAGGGGAAGCCGGTTCGATTTAATTTCGATCAGGATATTGATATTGAATTGTTGCATTATTTATTGCGTCGTGTTCATTTAAAAATCGGTGACGATAATATTATTCCCGGACAGCGCTATCATAACTTCAAGGACTTCATGCAGTTTCCTGTATTGGATAAATCACATCTTATATTCAGGCAGGAACATTTGCTCTTACAGCCTGATTTTGAAAAAAGTAAAAGTATATTCACTGCTATAAAACAAAAAGATATCCTGGTTCATTATCCGTATCACAGTTTCGAACATTTTATTGATATGTTGCGCGAAGCGGCAATTGACCCGAAGGTTTCATCCATCAAGATTACCATGTATCGGTTAGCATCAAAATCGAAAGTGGTAAATGCATTAATCAACGCGGTGAAGAATGGAAAGGATGTAACAGTAGTAATGGAATTACAGGCGCGGTTTGATGAAGAAGCAAATATTAAATGGAGCGACCGGTTAAAAGAAGAAGGGGCACATGTTATTCTCGGTGTGCATGGTTTAAAGGTTCATAGCAAAATGTGTTTGATTACACGCAATGAAAAAGGAAAAAAGGTTTTATATGCAAACATTAGCACAGGAAACTATAACGAAAACACTTCGCGCATTTATGCCGATCATGCCTTGTTCACTGCTGATAAAAATATTACTGCCGAAATTGAAGGTTTGTTTTCGTTTTTAGAAAATAATTATAAAGCCACCCACTACAGTCATTCACTGGTGGCTCCTATGCAAATGCGCAAGCGTTTTGTTAAATTTATTGAAATTGAAATAGAGAATGCAAAACGCGGAATAGAGGCATCATTATGCATTAAATTAAATAATCTTGCCGACAAACAAATGGTTGATCTCTTACAGGAAGCTGCCATAGCCGGAGTAAAAATAAGAATGATGATTCGCAGTACCTGCGCTTTGTTACCCGATAACCCAGAATTGAAGGGCAATATTGAAATCAGAAGCATTGTAGATCGATATCTTGAGCACACACGGTTTATGATTTTTAACAATGGAGGCAAACCCGTTTATTATTTAAGTTCTGCCGACTGGATGGTTCGTAATCTCGATTTACGAATTGAGTTGGCTATTCCATTATTAGATAAACATATTCAGGAACAGATCAAACATTATTTTGAATTGCAGTGGAACGATAACCTCAAAGCGAGAATATTGAACAATGCTCAGGATAATAAATATTTCGGCAGCGATTTAAAACCTATTAGAAGTCAAGATGCAATATTGAAGTATTTGAAAAAGGTGAATTAAGAATAGCTTATAAAACCAGAATAACAACTACCACAACTTTCATCTCCACATTTAATTGTGGGATTTATTTGTTTTAGCAATCAGGGTGGTTACTATATTTGTTTACCATCAGAAAATTTTTTTATCAAAGTTCCGTTTAAACCGCACCGCATAAATCCGACATCATTTGAATAATAGAAACTTACATTACACACTGCTTATAACAATCCTGTTATTGTTAGCTGCTTGTTCGGGTGGAAAAAAAAGCAGTCAGCTATCCTTGCCGGGAAAATTTTATCATAACACCACTGCGCGCTACAATGGGTTTTATTATGGAAAACTGAAGTTGAACCGATTGAAGCAAAGTATGACTTCTGCTTTGCAGGATGATTATACTAAACTGCTTCCCTTGTTTACTGATGAAGAAGCCGGTAATGGCGCTAAAGGCGATTTAGATTCCGTGATAATAAAATTATCGGTTGTTACTCAGTTACATCCGAAAAGCAAGTGGGTTGATGATTGTAATTTTTTAATCGGTCAATCATATTTTTATAAGAAAAATTATGACGATGCTCTTTCCACTTTTCAATATATAGTAGCTTCTTATAAAGAAACGGCTAAGAAAAAAAAGAAGGGAGGTAAAAAAATAAAAGAAGGCGATGTAACCATTCCCTGGTTAAAACAAAATGATGGGTTTAGTATTAAACATAAGCCGGTGAGAGATGAAGCTTTATTGTGGTTGTTGAAATCATATATCGCGTTGGAAAAATACAACGAAGCGCAAAGCATCATAAAAGTGCTGGCTGCCGATCACACTTTTCCATTTCAACTTCGCGATGAATTCACGCTCTTAAATTGTCAGTTGTTTTTAAAACAAAATAAATATGCTGAAGCAATTGCTCCTTTAAAACTAGCCATTGTTTTAACTAAAAAGAAAAAAGATAAAACCCGGTATGCCTACATTCTTTCTCAATTGTATCAGCTAACCAACAATTCCGATAAAGCCATTGAATCGTTCAAAAAAGTGCTGGCAATGAAACCGGAATACAAAATGGCTTTTTATGCAAATATCAATATTGCCAAATCGTTCTCCGGAAGCGGTAAAACATCAGCAGCCGAAATAATTTCATTATTGGAAAAATTAGCACGGGATGATAAGTACGATGAATTTCGCGATCAGATTTATTATACAATGGCCGAAGTTTATTTGAAAGAAAACAATAAGACATCTGCTGTTAAAGCATTAAACAAATCAATTGAAACAAGCACGGTTAACACCAACCAAAAAGCGCTTTCATTTTTAAAATTGGGCGAACTCGATTTTAAGGAAAAAAAATATGTTACCGCCGCTGGATTTTACGACAGCACCGCCGCATTCATGTCAAAAACTTTTGAAAAATTTGAACAGGTTAATAAATTAAAAACCACATTGGATAATCTTGTTTTTCAAATAAATATTATTTCGCGCGAAGACAGTTTGCAAAAGCTGGCCTCACTTTCTGAAAAGGAGTTAAATAAAGTACTGGATGCCATCATTGATGATTTTGAAAAGCAACAAAAACTCGATTCGTTAAGCAGTAATACAATTGTAAATGCTACCGAAAAAAAACCGGAAGAAATTACAGACTCAAAAAACGGCTGGTATTTTTATAATGCCGCAACGAAAGGATCTGGGTTTAATGATTTTAAAAAGAAATGGAGTAGCCGTGTGAATGAAGATAACTGGCGCCGGAGCAATAAAACCAGTGCCGAAGAAAATGCCCTCAATCAAAATTCGAATAGCGGGGAAACCGGAACTGTTTTTAGTGGCAGTAAAATTTCGCGCAAAGATTTAATGAAGGATATTCCATTTAAAGCGGAACAAAAAAATACATCCGATAAAAAAATTCAGCAGGCCCTTTATACTTTGGGAGGTATTTACAAAGAAAATTTAAAAGATGAGGAATATGCCATTAAAACATTTGAAGAATTAGTAGCGCGATATCAGCGCTTTGAATTAGAACCGGCTACTTTTTATAGTTTGTACTTATTATACATGAATAAAAATATGGCCATGCAAATTGAAAATTACACAAAGCAATTGCTCATCAATTATCCAAATTATGAATTTGCCAAATTATTAAACAACCCGAATTACACGAGCGAAAAAGCGAAGGTGGCCAATCAGGTTGAAATTTATTATCAGTCAACCTATTCGTTATTCGGGCAACAGAAATATAATGAAGTGATAGTGAATTCACAGGTTGCTGATACCCTTTTTATTCCGAATCCGTTAGCGGCTAAATTCGATTTGCTCGCATCTTTTGCCATTGCCAAATTGCAACCGGTTGATACATTTAAAGTAGCGTTAAAAAATATTATAAAAAAATATGCGGCCGGCGAAGAAGTGGAAAAAGCAAAACAACTTTTAGCCGGTATTGAAAAGCCGAAAGTGATTGACAGAAATCCAAAATCACAAATTGATTCCACACAAGCAAGTAATACTAACTCGGTTTATACTTTACATAAAACCAACGCGCATTTTTTTATTGTTCTTTTTGCCGATGATGATCCGGCTATTGAGGACATGAAAGATTCGCTGCAAAATTTTGTAACCAAAAACTATGCGTTGAATAATTACAAAGTTTCAACAATGATGCTGGATAAAAAGCAGCAAATGATTTTAGTTAAGCAAATGAAAAATCAGGATGAAGCGATGAATTTTTATAGCGATGCATCGAGTCAGACTTTTTATGATGAAATTGAAATGACCGATTTTTATTTCTTTGCCATTGACGATAAAAATTTCGCGGCTTTTTTTAAAAATAAAAATATTACTGACTACATGGAATTTTTCAATGAAAATTATAATCCATAACCGGAACCGCTTAGCAATTATTTCATGGGCAAAAAAATAAA
>CAMDOA010000075.1 GCA_945903305.1 Chitinophaga pinensis | reverse complement strand
AAGGAGAAGGTTAGGATGAGGATGAGCGGTGCATGTTTCTGCGGGCGGAGCCATTCGCAGAAACGATTTTTTTTGGTTACTTTTTTTATAAAAAAAAAGTGACAGAAGAAGCTCAACTCAATAGCATCAAATTTTTTTGGAAACTTCCTTATAACAAAAGCGACAAGAAGCTACCATATATATATAGCATCAGATTCAGAACCCCCTCCCAACCCTCAGTACAACACTCTTTTCACTAAAAACAGCATAAATCATCATTATTACGCGATTCTGCCTCTTCGTTACTGCATCGCCAACTCTCGTTACGCCTCTGACCCGTCTCGCTGTCAGTCTGCCTCGCTTCGCTACACCTCTCTTTACTTCCTTTGTCAGTTGAGCGGCTTCGCCGCGCCTCTGTCTTTCTTCAGGATGCCATCGCCATCTTTCAGAATGCTATCGCCGACTTTCTTTTCGCTATCGCCCACTTTCTTTTTCACATCGGGAAAAAACTTTACACCCCATTATTTTTTCATTACACCATCGTCCTGCTTATTTTCTATAGGTCTCTTTCTCTTTAGTCCAAGCAGGGTTACTGTATTCAGAACCTTGATAAAAGATGAATGATTAAGTTTGTTTCATGAGGGCAATATTGCTGAACAAAAAAAACAAACGGAGTAATTAATGCGCCGCCGGATTCTCACTCGATTGCTTTGGATGGTGCCTGCGCTGTTTGTGGTTTCGTTGCTGGTTTTTTTTATCAATGCTTCAGGAAATCAGCAAGGGAATTTTATGGATACGCAATCGGAAAATATTTCGTCCGGTGATTTCTCTCAGCAAAAAATAAAAAATCAAATTCCTGTTTTCTATTTCAGTGTTACATCGCTCAGCGATCCGGATACTATCTGGAAAATGAATGATGATGAAAAAGAATTGCTTCAAAAAAAATCTTCATGGAAAAAATTTATTCCTGTCATTCACTTCTATTGCGACAATCAATATCACCGATGGTTATTCGGCGACAATAGCGATGGAAAAAATTACAAAGGAATTCTGAGAGGAGATTTTGGTGTGTCAACAGAAACCGGATTGCCGGTTTCGCAATTATTATATCCAAGATTTTTTCGTTCGTTCATTTTGGTTTTCATTTCAATGCTGCTTGCTTTTTTCATCAGCATTCCATTGTCGGTTTACTTAGTGTTGAACGAACAGAAAGTTATTTCAAAAATCACGAGAGGAATTTTATTGATGCTATACATCATTCCGGTTTTCTGGCTGGCGATTTTGTTGCTGATGTTGTTTGCCAATTCGAAAATGATTTCCATTTTTCCATTGAGCGGCTGGCCCGATAGCGGCGAAGGATTTTTCAGTTATGTGCATCATCTTTTTCTTCCGGTGATGTGTTACACACTCGGAGCAATTGCTTATTTCACCCGCGCACTGGAAACCAATCTGAAGGAAGTGTTACACAAAGAATTTTTACTGACTGCAAGAGCAAAAGGATTTGATAACACACAATCATTATTGAAACATGCTTTGCCGCATGCAATTATTCCTGTGCTTACTGTACTTGGTTATTTATTTCCGATGGCTGTTGGTGGCAGTGTCATCATCGAAACCATTTTCGGAATTCCCGGGATGAGCAATGCTTTGTTTCATGCAGCACTCACAAAGGATATTCCGGTATTGGCGGCAATCAGTACTCTTTCATGCCTGCTGACATTGGTTGGTTTTTTACTCACGGAAATTTTGCAGGCATTTATTGACCCGCGGCTTCGTCAAACTCAACATCTTTCATGAATAAATTTTCAAAGGATTTATTCAGAAAAAATTCTTCGCTCGGTTGGGGCGCTGGAATTTTATTGGCAATTTTGTTGCTGAGTTTTATTTCTGTGCTGTTGCCCGAAACATTTTTTGAAAATGACTGGGGTGCATCAATGCAATCTCCATCAACTAATCACTTACTCGGAACAGGGTCAAGAGGAAATGATATTGCGGCAGGAATTATTTCAGGATTAAAAATTTCATTGACTGTTGCATTGCTCAGTGTATTGTTTGCGACGCTGATTGGTTTGCCTTCAGGATTGATAGCAGCCACTTTCGGAAACAAAGGCAAAACCGGAATAATACAATTGATTTTCGCTTTTGTTTTTTTAGTGCTTGCATGGTTCTATGCCTTTTACCTGCGAAGATTTGAAATTGCTGATGCATCATCCGATTCTTTCAGTATGATTTCAGAAATTTTGTTTTCGTTTTTTCTTTTTATTGTCATTCTGCTGATTGGATATTTTTTCTCAGCAAGAATTCTTTCACCCCTTAAAAATTTCATTCCGGTGCAATTGCCGATTGATACATTACTCTCCACACTTGCCGATATTATTACTTCGTTTCCATTGCTGATGATTATTCTCACACTCACCGCCATTGCAAAACCATCGTTGTGGTTGGTGGTAGTAATAATCGGATGCACCACATGGACCGGAATTTTTCGGGTGGTTCGCTCTGTTGCGTTGCAGACTTTGCAAATGGATTTCATCACCGCCGCTAAAGCAATGGGAATGAAAACCCGAACAATCATTCTCAAGCATGTGATGAGTTCCGTGCTGCCGATGTTGTTTGTTCATTTGGCGTTTACTTTTTCAGCAGCCATAGTTTTGGAATCTG
Organism: Chitinophaga pinensis; assembly: GCA_945903305.1. Classification (GTDB taxonomy): domain Bacteria; phylum Bacteroidota; class Bacteroidia; order Chitinophagales; family UBA10324; genus UBA10324. The sequence continues at coordinate 8,337 of CAMDOA010000075.1, read as the reverse complement.
CTTTGACTTTTCTCGGTGCCGGATTGCCGGTTGGAACTGTTACACTCGGTTCGCTTTTGTCGGATGCAAAATCAAATTTCACTGCGTGGTGGCTGGTGTTGTTTCCAGGAGTGGTTTTGTTTTTACTGTTGCTGAGCCTGCAATTAATAGCAAGTGGCTTGCAGAAAAAATTCAATCCGCGATTACAAAAACAAGGAGTGTAAAGGACAGATTCACTTTTTATTTCTGAATTGCTGTTGTTTTCCGCATCAATTTAATTTTTCTATTTATCGGCGCTCAAAAAAATTTGTAGAAAAAAGATTTTATCTGCTCTACATACTTTCCAAATCATAATTCTGAAATGCTAAAGCATTCATGAGTTCCATTAAAAATAAAAAATATAAAAACGAACTAAATCAAAAATATTTTCCTCTTTCTTTGCGCCCGAAATAAAAAATCGCCATGTCAGAATCAACACTTACAGTAGTGGGCACTGTTGCCTTCGACGCCATTGAAACACCTTTTGGTAAAACAGATAAAATTATTGGTGGCGCGGCTACTTATATTTCTTTAGCTGCATCGTACTTCGGAAAAAAGATAAATCTCATCTCGGTTGTGGGGGGCGATTTTCCAAAGCAACAGATTTTTGCCATGAACGAGCGCGGCATTAACACTGATGGATTGCAGATAAAAGAAAATGAAAAATCGTTTTTCTGGAGTGGTAAGTACCACCTTGATATGAACACACGCGACACGCTGGTTACTGATTTAAATGTTCTCGCAAATTTTGACCCCATCGTTCCTGATTCGTATCAGAATACCGATTTTTTGATGCTGGGAAACCTGGTTCCTGCCATTCAAAAAACTGTATTACAGCGATTGAAGAAGCGTCCGCGCCTTGTGGTTATGGATACAATGAATTTCTGGATTGAAACTGCCAAAGCAGATTTAGATGAAATGATAAAGTTGGTGGATGTTCTTACTGTGAACGATGCAGAAGCAAGAGAACTATCAGGCGAATATTCATTGGTGAAAGCTGCGAAAAAAATTATGGCAATGGGTCCGCGCTACCTGATTATTAAAAAAGGCGAACACGGTGCATTGTTGTTTCATGAGAACAATGTGTTCTTCGCTCCCGCGCTTCCGCTCGAAGAAGTGTTTGACCCGACCGGTGCGGGCGATGCATTCGCAGGCGGCTTTATCGGTTACCTGGCACAAAGCCACGACATATCATTCGACAGCATGAAGCGTGCAATTATTTATGGCTCGGCACTCGCATCTTTTACTGTAGAAAAATTCGGAACCGAGCGATTAATGAATCTCAGTCACGACGAAATTGAAAACCGCATTCAGGAATTTGTTGACCTGGTGCAGTTTGATATTTCGCTGGTTGATTAGGGAGTAGTTGATTGGTTTATTTGTTGATTAGTTATTAGAAATACAGCAGCGGTAATTTTTTCGCCTTTGCTATCTATAGTTTCTTATCACTCAATATAATTTTCTTCCCATTCACAAATAATATTTTCCTCTTGAGGGATTTGTGCATACTCATTGCTGCGCATTGTCGTTATTCAATCAGATAAAAAAATTGTGAGCCATGAAAAGGAAAATTAAAAATTCAAAATGGGGTGCTGAAGTAAAAAATTTACTCGCCTCGCTCGAACAGGAAATAAATGCTGCCACAAAAAATAATTCAATCACCGAAGTGGCGCAGTATATTAATAACAAGCAGGAATTTTTTGAGCAGTTGAAAGAAATTGATGAGCTGCTGGTGGCTTGGCTTAAAGATCTGGTTTACTGGGAGCGGGTTTATAAAAATTAGCCGCAGTCAATAAAGATGAATTGTAACAGTTTCTGAAAAAAATTATTCCGGCTCTTCTTCGGGTTTCTTCTTCGCTTTTTTCGTGCGCTCGGGCAAATAAAATAATGCGCGCACCGTTTCATCATCTGCAAATATCACATCGGCTGCTCGGCTGGCGCGGCTCATGAATTCCCAAAGGCGGTTAATGCTTTCCACTCTTTCTTCTGTTGCGGTTAAGCGATTGCGCTTGTGCTGTTCCTGTAGCAGTTCAGCTTCGGCAAGTGCAGTAGCTACCGTATTAATGTTATCAATTTGTGGGGCAGTCATTCCTTTAGCAATCAATTGTGCCTGCACCGATATAGCAAGGCGATGATTCACTTTCATAAAAACTAAAAATGCGGGAGTGCTTTGTGCCACCCGTGTCATGCGGTTAAAGCCAAATGATTTGTAGCGCGCCCGCTTGCCAAAAGCCAGCCCGGCATAGTAGCGCAGATCGCGCAGCGCTTTCAGGCATTTTTCGGTTTCGGATTTTATTTCTGCTGTATATATGGTCATTTGATCCATATAGGTTTCGTCATTATCTTTTATTTCGAAAGCCTTAATTTCATTTTGCCAAATGGTAAGCCAGGCATTATCGAGCGACGGATCGAATGCAGTAAAAGCAGATAGTCTTTTTTCAACATGAAGTCGTTTTACCTTGGCTTGTTCCAGGGTTGCAATATCTTCAATTCCTGAATTTCTTTCTTCCATGGCTGTTTTGGTTAAATTTTATGAAAAATTAAAGTTTAAACTTAATACTTTAGTATATAAATCATACTATTTAATGATAAAATGTAAATAACTACTGTTTAAATATTTATTGTTTTAAATAAAACTAATGTAATTGTTAGTTAAATATTAACTATCAATTATAAACTATAATTTATTGATTAATAAATCAAATATTTTAATGATTAAATTAATAATATTAGTAATTAAACTTAAATAAATTATTACTAAACTTTTTTATTGCACATGTTAATTTTAAAATTATCACTAAATAATAGATTTTAGTGAACATTGTGAAATATTTGTTAACTGAAGAAACAGTTACTGCAAAATGATGTTTCGGTTAATGTTTCCTTCGGAAGTATTAATGCGGATGAAATAATATCCGCGTGGAAAATTTTTTGTATCTGAAAAATTGAGCTTCATCTAATTATTTGCCCGAAGGAGTGTTTTTTTCAGTTGCAAAAAGCAATTTAAAATAAGTGGCCTTGAACCGGTTGTTTATAATCTCTCCCTGAACTTCCGCTGTTCTGATGGCTTCGCAAAAACCATCGTCGCTGTGTGCATCGCCGAAAGAATCTATATCTGCTCCATCCACAAAGTAAGCTTTATCATCAATGCGCACAGCGAGATTGCATCCCTTACCCGACATTCCAAACTGACATTGTCCGCATGAAGCCTCAACAATAAGTGTTTCTTTTGTTGAGTCCGGTTTGGCATTTTGTAAAACAATTGAAAGAGTTGGTGTTGTTTGGGCTTTCAACTGAAAACAAAAAAACAATGAGAGTATAACGGTGAATGAAAATTTCATTTTATAAATGTAAAATAAAAAGGAGTGTTACGCCGTATGCAAAATCTTAAATCAAAAATCTCAACTCTGAAATCTACACAGGCTTAAACCGCTCAAATGCCTGCTTGCACGAAAAACAAAAATGCGTACTCCGGCAAAGGGTGCTTCCGAAAATAGAATTCATTGTCGTGTCTTCGCTACCACAATGCGGGCACTTGCTGTGCGCAATTTCTTCTATACCAAAATTACCGCAGTGGCGCTTCGGAGTTCCGAGCCCGAAATTTTCCAGCAGTATTTTTCCGTTGGGAGTAATGCGGTCGCTGTCCCATACAATTGAATCATCCAACTGCACTTCCACATTTTCATAACCGAGCGACTCCACTTTTTTCTGAATCGAATCTTTAATCACATGAATGGCCGGGCACGCCGTGAAAGTCGGAATCATTTTCACTCGCACACCTGTACCGGTTTCTTCCACGCCCGTAATCATTCCCATATCAATTACCGATAGAGTTGGAATCTCAGGGTCCATCACTTCTTCAAGCGATTTATAAATTTCCTGTTGGTTGAAAACTGTTGCAGTCATGGGTTGGGGACACGGATTTTTACAAATTGAACGGATCTGTACTGATAAAAAAATCTGTCATAATCAGTTGTATCCGCATAAATCCGTGTCCCATTGTATTTGTATATCATCATCAAATTTTCAAATCAGTTGTTTACCATTCAGTTCCCTCCGCTTCACTGCTTATTACTTCCGCCATTTCAGTCAGCAGTGGTTGCAACTGGTCAGTGTGGTAACCTTTTCTACCGCCGTAAACTGGTGATGATGATGAAGGAATTTTCAGGTTTGCTTTTTCAATGATGGGCGAAATTTTTTCTATCCACTTTTGCTGTAACACTTTTTCACCATCAAATATTTTTTCTGCAATCAACTGTGCTTCATAATCTGATGGTTCAAAAATTCCGAGGGCATAATTCCACAACTCGTTCAATGCACTTTGCATGCGCGCATGACTTTCATCGGTTGCGTTTCCCAATCGCGTGAGCCAGGTATCAGCATGCAGCACATGATATTTTAATTCGCCTTTTATTTTTTTCGAAAGCTGTGCAAGCGGCGCAAACGATGATGTCGAAAGCATTTCGTACCGGATGAAATCAGCATGGTCGAATAAAAAATGTCGCACCAGACTGAAATCATATTCGTGATTCGATAATTCCACCAACTGGCAATTCATTAGTTCATTTTCCTTTCTGAAAAAAGCGAGCTTATCAGGATTCGCTGTTTGAAATTCTTTTTCCAGAATAGAATAGTTCGCCAGCGCGTGACCGATTTTATCCTGCGCCATGGATGAGTACGCAATGTCTTCTTCCATTATAGGTCCCATGCCCGTCCACTCACTCATGCGGTGACCGTATATCAACTCGTCGTCCGCCATTCTGAACAATAAATTTTTTATCGCTTCCATAGTTTATGCTTTCTGTTTGCTTTTTTTATACCGGTTAATTTTTTCCATCACTCTGAAACCAGATGCTTCGCGATATTGTTTTTCGGGTGCAGTGGCATTGTCGAAAATATCTTCATCATCATAACTGAACGAAAAAATGTCGGATGATTTTGTCACCCACAAATTCACGCACGCCAATCGCCGACCGAACTGTTCTTTGGCAAACAACAGCGCAAGTTGCGCATCGGGCGCATGCACAATGCCCACATGCACATGCTGGTCGCCGCGTTTTTTCTGATGAAAAACTTCCCACGAAATCCAGTGTTCGTTTTCGCCAATGGAGGTGGTGCCGTAAGTGCTTTCTAAATCAACACGCTTAATGCGCGGGTCGAGCACCGGAGTATTTAAAGGTATCTTGCTCATGCAAATGGAATTACAACTTTTTGATTTGGATTCATCATGGCGGTGCGCACCCACTTGCCATGCTCTTCAACATACTGACGAACAGCGAGGCGCTCGGCATTGCAAGGGCCATCACCATTTATCACGCGCTTAAATTCATCCCAGTCGGGGTCGCTGAATTCCCATTGTCCGGTTGCTTCATTCTTCTTCAGGTTCGGGTCAGGAATGGTGATTCCGATTTCCAGAATCTTCGGCACATACATATCCAGAAACTGATTTCGCATATCGTCGTTGGTTGCCATTTTCACTTTCCATCGCATCAGCTTCGCGGTATGTTCCGAAATTTTATCAGGTGGTCCGTGAAAATGCATGATGGGTTTCCACCAGCGGTTGAGCGCATCCTGCAGCATATCGTGTTGAGCTTTTTTTCCGGTTGCCAGTGTGATAAATGCATCGTGACCTTGTTTCAGGTGAAAAGATTCTTCGTAACAAATGCGCTCCAATGCGCGGCAGTAAGGACCATACGAACCTTTTGAATTCGCCACCTGATTTACAATGGCTCCGGCATCAATCAGAAAACCAATGACTGTTACATCAGCCCATGTTTTCGCAGGATAGTTAAACACATTGCTGTACTTCGATTTTCCGGTGAGCAAATCATTAATCATGTGTTCACGCGATTTGCCAAGTGTTTCAGCTGCACTGTACAACAAATGCGCATGACCGATTTCGTCCTGCACTTTTGCAATCAGCGCGAGCTTGCGGCGAAATCCCGGAGCGCGTGTAATCCATGTGCCTTCGGGTAAAGCGCCAATCACTTCGCTGTGCGCATGCTGCTCAATCATGCGAATGAGTTGCTTGCGATAATCAGCAGGCATCCAATCGTGCGGTTCAATTTTTTCACCGCGATCTATGCGCGCTTCAAACGCTGCGAGTTTTTGTGCATCATCAATCGGCGATGTTGCCTCCTGTTTTTCTTCCTGAATATATCCTCCTCCGTACATGGTGTGTGAAAGTTATTTGTTGATTGGTTATTTATTATTAGTTAGCGACAATTCAATTTTTAGTTTTTCACTTTTAGTTTTTAGTTCTTGAGAATTCCATTTAAAAAAACTTCCACCATTTGTTCCGCAATTTCTTCCGGTTGCAATTTTCCTTTCGGTGTAAACCATTCGTAGATTCCATTCATTGCGGAGAAGATGACGAACACAGTCAGGTTTTCATTTTGATATTTAAAACTTTTTTCTTTTTCGCCGGCTCTGATTATGTTCTTGTAAAAATTTTCGTAGCGCTTACGCATCAATTTAAAATCAGAAAGAAATGGTTCGCTCAGGTGTCGCCACTCGTGCAGAAACACCACTGATGAATCCATGTTTTGCGTGATGATGCGAATGTGTTCTGTTACAGCTTGCTTGAATAATTCTTTTGCCGGAAGTTTTTTTCGCTGCAATTCCTCCGATGATTTTAAAAACTGTTCTGCCAGTTCAAAACAAATGAGTTGCAGTATTTCTTCCTTTGATTTTATGTGGCTGTACAAACTCGCTGCTTCAATTCCCAATTCACCTGCAATGTGCCGCATGGATGTGGCGGCATATCCCCGCTCGCGAAATAAGTTTTTCGCTGTGTGATGAATCTGTTGCTTTCTGTTTTTGATAATTGCGGTTGCCATCCTAACTAACGGTCGTTAGGCAAATATAAGCTTGCGATTGGGGTTTGCAAATTTTTGATTTCAGTTATGTTGCTTAACAAAGCAGATTTTGTTTTTTCTTTTAAATTGTGAAAGCCCTCTGGTTATAAAAAATTATGCGCTTTAAAAAAGAAAATTATATTTGCGATATAGAGGACATTAATAACATTAAAAAAATAACTAAATGAAAAAAATTCAGTTTGTAATTGCAGTTTTTTCCGCCGCTTCATTTTTTTCGGCTTGTTCTGGGGGGTTAAAAAATGCTGTTATAAATAAACATTGGTGGTATTTTGCTGGCACTCTTAAAGATAGTTTATATAAAGAAGTTGTTTGGGGGAAGGACTATAGAATTGAGTCGCTTAAAGATAGTATTTATTATGATTCTGGTGATTCAATTAAAGTTGCTGGTTTTCAAAGACAAATTGATGAGATAAAATACAAAAATGATGATGCAAGGTCTGCTTACTTTGATTGTATTCATTCATATATTGAATTTACTGATGATGGAAAATTTAAGTCAAATATGAACGGAGTTGATCAAGCGGGAACTTATACTATAGACGAGGACAAAAATCTGCTCGTTTTTATAGACGACAAGGGAAAAATTAATTCCTATAATTTTAAATACAAGGATGGTTCTTCTTTTTTAACCTTAACTATCCCCGATACGAAAACAAAAATTGAATTTTCATCTGTAACAGGTCAAAAAATATTGGGCGAAAAAAAAGTGGTGACTGAAGAAAGGGCTAAAAATATTCTTATGAAAAATTATACTAATAGTGGGCAGGATTATATTTCTATTAATTTTTACAAAAAGGAAAATAATACTTTCTCTTTCGTGGTTTTAAATCCAGATGGATCAAAAGATCTTGTTAGTGTAAATGAAAAAGGGGATATGACATTTATTGGTCCGCTTAACTAAATTTTATGTTTAAAAAAGACATCATAAACAAATCTTGGCAAAATTTCAAGATAAATAATTTAACTGTTGAGTCTGAAGATTTTCTATTTGGTAAAAGCATTAAAAATTGTTACGGAATCTATTTAGTTGCATCAGAAGAAAACTACAAAACAATTTTGGGATACTCAGATATTTGGTATATCGGTCAAGGGAAATTAAGGGATAGATTAATTGCATTGCTTGATCCTTATTTTAAAAGCCATTCAAGCGGTACGCAAAGAAATCATACCGCTAAAAATGATTTAAAGAGAATGATTGATGTTAGTTGTTATTCCTATAGTTTATATTATAAAGAATTTTCCGACTCTGAAAAATCAAGGCAAATAGAAAAAAAATTATTAAATGACTTTTGCAATAAAAATATTATGGCGCCTCCATTTAACAGCAATAAAAATTAACTTGGTTTTTTAGTTGTAAAATCTGTACAAGCAAGGTTATGCGAAGTGAACCCTGCGGCGAAAATATTTTATCCTTTTACTTTTTCAATTTTATTATTTCTTT
>CAMDOA010000074.1 GCA_945903305.1 Chitinophaga pinensis | reverse complement strand
AAATACATGGATGCAGATGATAAAACCCGCTTGATGTTGGCGAGTGAATATGCAAGTGTGGCCAATGTGTGGAAATTATTTAAAGGGCAAATTGGTTTCGCCATTTCAGAACCACTCTATATCAAAAAACAAAAAGAAGAAATTGCCTTTACTAATTGGGTAAGTGCATTAACCAACGACAGTTTAAAAAATATGTACAGCAAAGTGCTGCCTGCGTTGAAGAAAAAATATGAAGAGTTCCGCCCGAATAATTTACCAACTATTTACGGAAGCAACTTATTATCAATTGGAGTTTCAGGGTTTGCTAACCGCTTTACTGAATTATATAATGTGCTAACTACTGAACCTATTGATGCAACCAAGCGCGATGAGCTGGTAGCCAAATTAAAAAACAATACAGTTGATCAGTTCACCAATTACTTTGCGCCTGCCGATCAGGAAATATTAGTGGCTTATCTTCATGCATTCAACAAAGGAGTGCCTGCCGATAAGCAGGGAACTTTTATAACCGACATCACAGCAAAATACAAGGGAGCAACTTTAGACGCTTCTTTCAAAAGCTTTGCCGCTGATATTTTTACCAAAAGCATGTTCGTTTCAGCCGATAAGGTGAATGCATTTCTGGCAAAACCTTCTGCTAAAACATTGGATAAAGATCCCGGATTTTTGTTTGCTAAAAAAGTTATGGCATTCACAGCGCAGTTTCCATCGGCTATGTCGTTGGGTAGTGCGGTGAAAGCCGATAACCGCACTTACATTCAAGGAATGCGCATGATGAACAGCAACACTGCTTACTATCCTGATGCGAATAGCACCATCAGAATGACCTATGGTAAAGTGATGGATTACGATCCGCGCGATGCAGTTCATTATAGTTGGTACTCCACGCTTACCGGTATTATGCAAAAAGAAGATCCGAAAAACGAAGAGTTTATTGTTCCGAAAAAACTGAAAGACTTGTATGAGAAAAAAGATTTCGGTCAGTATGCTTACAATGGTGATGTGCCGGTTGCCTTTTTAACTGACAATGATATTACAGGTGGAAACAGCGGCAGTCCGGTGTTAAACGGCAATGGCGAATTGCTCGGAATTGCATTCGATGGAAACTCGGAAGCTATGACCGGCGATTTTGAATTCGACCCGATACTGAAACGCACCATTTCGGTTGATATCAGATATGTGCTGTTCATAGTTGATAAATATGCCGGCTCTAAGCGGTTGATTGATGAAATGACTTTGGTGAAATAGTTTGCTGTGAATTGGCAATTGTGAATTTTGCGATTATAAAAAATTTTAAGCGCTCCGGTTATCGGGGCGCTTTTTTTATTAGATTCTGCATTCTCTATTTATAGAACTGTAATCAGTTCCTCATTTCTTCAACAAAATCTCTTTCGGCATATCTCACAATTTCTGCAAATCCAAAAACTTTTAAAGTGCAGATTTCACTGGGTACAACACTCGTTCAACATATTAGAACAACTGAATAATAGAACAATTAAATTTTGAAATTAGAGAAGCTATAAATAGCTTTTGACTCCCATTCAATACCATTCACAATTGCTATGTTTATTCCGATGGTATAATTAAAGTTGCGGTTGAGGTCAAATCTATTTTCTTTCCGAAGGAAAAAACAGGTGTGTGAATACGGAATAAATATTCCAACTTTGCACACTCCAAAATTTTCCACCAAAAACACATGGGCTTATTTAATTTTCTAACTCAGGATATTGCCATAGACCTGGGCACCGCCAACACCGTAATTATTCACAACGATAAAGTAGTTGTGGATGAACCATCGATTGTGGCGATTAATAAAATTACCGGAAAGGTAATAGCAGTAGGCAAGCGCGCCCGGCAGATGTATGAAAAAACACACGAAGATTTAAAAACAATCAGACCATTACGCGATGGTGTGATAGCCGATTTTAATGCAGCGGAAATTATGATTCGCGAGATGATAAAAATGATTCATCCGAAAAGTTTTTTCTTCACTCCCTCATGGCGAATGGTTATTTGCATTCCATCAAACATTACTGAAGTGGAGAAGCGCGCCGTAAAAGACAGCGCCGAACAGGCAGGTGGTCGCGAAGTATATCTGATTCATGAACCCATGGCAGCTGCCCTGGGGATTGGAATTGATGTGGAAGAACCAATCGGGCACATGATTATTGACATTGGTGGTGGCACAACCGGAATATCGGTTATTGCTCTTGCAGGAATTGTTTGCGACCAATCTATTCGCGTAGCCGGCGATGAATTCACTGCAGATATTATTGATTTTGTTCGCCGCCAGCACAACATGGCAATTGGTGAACGCACTGCTGAGGATATAAAAATAAATGTGGGTTCTGCCATTCCTGATTTGGAAAATCCGCCCGATGATTATGCGGTGCAGGGAAGAGATTTAATGACCGGCATTCCAAAACAAATTACTATTTCGTACGCCGAAATTGCACACGCACTAAACGAATCTATTTCAAGAATTGAAGAAGCGGTTTTAAAAGCGCTGGAATCAACTCCGCCGGAACTGGCTTCTGATATTTATCGCACCGGATTGCACATTACAGGTGGCGGGGCTTTGTTGCGCGGATTGGATAAACGATTGGCGCAAAAAACAAAACTGCATGTGTCTATTGATGATGATCCGCTTCGTGCCGTAGTTCGCGGTTCGGGCATTGCGTTAAAAAACATTTCCCGTTATCCGTTCCTGATGTCATAATTAATTATTCAAATACACAACACCAACTAATTTCATTCAGAAATTTTTAGATCTCTCAAAGTTGAATGCGCAACATTTTTTCTTTACTCGTTCGCTATCATGCATTCATACTTTTTATTTTATTGGAAGTGAGCAGCGTAGTTTTAATAGTGAATAATAAAAGTTATCACCGCGCCGCATTCATCAATTCATCAAGTGTTATCTCCGCAAAAGTTTTTACCGTTTACAATAATTTTATTGAGTACCTGTATTTAAGCAAGGAGAATAAACGACTGGCTGATGAAAATGCATTGCTTCGGAATCAATTGAGAAATTCTTTTTACGATGCATCGTTTCAGCAGATAGCCGTGAACGATTCGGTTTATAAACAAATGTATAAGTACATTCCGGCAAAGGTGGTGAACATCACTATTAACAAACTGAATAACTACATCACCATCGATAAAGGAAAAAAACAGGGCGTTGATATTAAGAACGGAGTTATTGGCCCGAATGGAATTGTGGGAATTATAAAAGATGTATCGGAAAATTACGCGACTGTTATTCCTGTTTTACATAATGATTTTAAAGTGAGCGCGCGTGTGGGCACTGGCGGAAATCTTGGCTCACTTTCGTGGGACGGCGGCAGCCCGGAAATTGCACAGTTAGATGGAATACCGAAACAGATAAAAATTGCGAAGGGCGAAAAAATTTATACAGGAAGCGAAACAAAAAAATTTCCGGAGAATATATTAATCGGAACTATCGATTCGTTTACACCAAACACCAACGATAATTTTTATGATATTGAAATAAAACTCAGCACCAACTTCCGCAGTATTTCGTATGTGTATGTAGTGACCAACCTCATGAAAAATGAACTGGATTCATTAGAACAAAATTCACAGCATGATCATTGATTTTTTATTTCAGCTCATTCGGTTTGTGTTGCTTGTATTGATACAGGTTTTAATTTTAAATAATTTGCAATTGCCCGGAGTATTTAATCCATATATCTATCCGCTGTTTTTATTGTTGCTGCCAATAAAAATGCCCCACTGGTTATTGTTCTTGGTTGGTTTTGCGGCTGGTTTAACCATTGATCTATTCTCCAATACAATGGGCATGCATGCAGCCGCCAGTGTGTTGTTGTGTTTTATGCGGCCGCATGTTTTTAAATTAATAGAACCATCAGGCGGATACGAACAAACCGACAAGCCATCGCTCAGTTACATGGGGGTTCGATGGTTTGCCACTTATGCTTCTATACTTGTGGTGATTCATCACCTGTTTTTTTTCTTTATAGAAACATTAGAGTTTGGTCAGGTAGGTTTTATGTTGCTGAAAATAATGCTCAGTACGCTGCTTTCTTTGGTGCTGATATTTCTGACAGAATTTTTTTTCATCAGAAGAAAATCGAGATAATACTAAATGGATACGCTCGCATCAAGACGGAGAGTGGTGCAAATGGTGTTTATCATCATTGCGGTAATTTTTATTTTACGATTGCTGTTTATTCAGGTACTCAATAAAGACTATCAGCAGCTGGCAAATAATAATGTGTTGCGGAAAGTTACTTTGTATCCATCGCGTGGTTTGATTTATGACCGGAACGGAAAACTCATTTTATTCAATCAGGCCGAATATGATTTACTGGTTATTCCCGGGCAATTAAAAAAATTTGACACCCTTAATCTTTGTCAGATTTTAGGCATTGAAACCGTGTCTTTTAAAAAAGATTTATTGAAAGCATATACTTATTCACGCTTCAAGCCAACCGTAATTGTAAAAGGTATTCAACCTGAATTATACGCACAGTTACAGGAAGATATGTTTTTGTATCCGGGGTTCTATACGCAAGTTCGCACGGTGCGTACTTATCCTTTTCCTGCCGCGGCGCATGTGCTCGGATATATTTCGGAAGTAACACCCAAGCAAATTGAAAAATCTGAAGGATATTATCAGCAAGGCGATTACATAGGCACCGGTGGATTGGAACAGTATTACGAAAAAGTTTTGCGCGGAAGGAAAGGAGTGAAATATGTTTTAGTAGATGTGCACAATCGCGAGCAAGGTTCGTTTAATGATGGGCAGTTAGATACGCTCCCGATTGCCGGTACCAATATGTACACAAGCATTGATATTGATTTGCAACAATACGGCGAACGATTAATGCAGGGGAAAGTTGGAAGTGTAGTTGCCATTGAACCATCAACTGGCGAAGTGCTCGCCATGATCAGCAGCCCGAGTTACGACCCGCGCTTATTAACCGGAAGAGACCGTGGAAAAAACTTTAGTAAGCTTTATGCTGATTCATTAAAGCCATTATTCAACCGACCACTTAAAGCATCGTACCCTCCCGGCTCAATTTACAAGCCGCTGCTTGGTTTAATTGGTATGCAGGAAGAATCTATTTTTTCAAACACCACCTATTCATGTCCCGGTGCATACTATGTAGGGAGTTTGCGGGTTGGGTGTCATCACTCCGGTTTTGTAAGTGATATAATTGAAGCTGTACAACATTCGTGCAATGCTTATTTCTGTATGACTTTCAGAAAAACTGTTGACCTGAATAAATATAAAACAGTAGCACAAGGATTGGATGCCTGGAAATCATACCTCGCAAGTTTCGGCATTGGTGTTAAAATGGAAACCGATTTACCGGGTGTTGGTTACGGGTTTATTCCGGGTTCTGATTATTACAATAAAATTTATGGTCAGGGAAGATGGAATTCGGTCACCATTGTTTCATTGGGAATCGGTCAGGGTGAAATAGGTTTTACTCCTCTGCAAATGGCTAATACGATGACCACTATTGCCAATCATGGCTGGTTCTACACTCCACATCTTGTAAAAAAGGTGGATGATGATACCTCCAGTGTTTTGAAAAAATTTCAACAGAAAAAAATAGTTCCCATTGATAAAAGATGGTTTGATATTACAGTGGAGGCCATGAAGGAAGTGGTGGAAGCCGGCACCGGACGAATAGCGCAAATACCCGGAACGACAATGGGCGGAAAAACTGGTACCTCACAAAACCCACATGGAAAAGATCACTCGCTGTTTATTTGTTTTTCGCCGGTTGAAAACCCTAAAATTGCTATTGCAGTAATTGTAGAGAATTCGGGATATGGCGCCACTTACGGTGCACCAATTGCCAGTTTAATGATTGAAAAATATTTAAACGACACCATTTCAACCAACAGAAAATATTTAGAACAACGAATGTTCGATGCCGATTTAATTCACAACAAATTTCAACCAACACCGCAACGCTAATTGATGAAATTGTTACAATAATTTTTTCAATAAACTCACTTTTAAAAACCCTGTATTAAGAATAACAAGTCAACTATTCAACAAATAACTTTCTCTCTTATAATCAATAACAAATCAACCAATAACTTCTTCGCAGAATGGACAAACGCAAAACCACCAACAACCTCGACTGGGGCATTATACTGTTGTATAGTGTGTTTGTGTCAATTGGTTTGCTGGTTGTTTATGCATCAAGCCACGACGATGCAAAACCATTTTTCGATTACCGGCAACTTTATGTTCGTCAATTAATTTGGATTGGCACTGCCATAATTCTTGCAAGTTTTATTCTCGTTACTGATAATAAATTTTATACCTCCTTTGCTTACATCATTTATGCAGCAGTTATTTTACTATTAATCGGGGTTTTCTTTTTCGGTCATGAAGTAAAAGGAAATAAAAACTGGTTTGAGATCGGAAGTTTTCAGTTGCAACCATCCGAATTCGCAAAATTTTCGGTGGCTCTTGCACTGGCAAAATTTCTGAGTAATCAAAATATCAATCTGAAAAGCAATAAGATAAAAATGATGGCGCTGGCCATTATTTTTTTTCCGGCCCTGCTCATACTTCTGCAAGGAGATACCGGTTCTACTTTGGTTTTTCTTGCTTTCTTTTTAGTGCTGTATCGTTTTGGCTTGCCCGGAGAAATACTAATGCTGGGAGTTGGAATTTTGGCATTATCAATTTTTTCATTAGTTGCAGATAAATATCTTCTCATCGGCATCTTGTTTTTTCTGTCTGGTGCTTCATTGTATTTTATTAAACGAACACGCGCAGCTTATTTTATTATTGCTGGATTATTTATTGGCGCATCTATGTATGTAACCACAACAAACTATGTCTTCAATAATATTCTGAAACCTCATCAACAGCAACGAATACAAGTATTGCTCGGGCAGGAGGTAAATGTGAAAGATGCTGATTACAATGTGCGCCAATCAAAAATTGCTATTGGCTCCGGAGGGTTGTTGGGCAAAGGGCCTTTGCATGGCACACTCACCAAGTACAATTTTGTACCGGAGCAACACACTGATTTTATTTTCTGCACCATTGGTGAGGAATATGGTTTCTGGGGAACCACACTTTTTGTGGTGCTCTTTTTATTTTTCCTTATCCGGATTTTATCACTTGCCGAACGACAACGCTCCAAGTTTTCAAGAATATATGCTTATGGAGTTGCTTCCATTTTATTCTTCCACTTTTTAATTAATATTGGAATGACCATCGGACTTGCTCCTGTTATTGGTATTCCATTGCCATTTATCAGCTACGGAGGTTCATCACTATGGGCATTTACTATTCTTCTTTTTGTTTTAATAAAATTAGATGCAGATAGGTTGGCGGTGTTGAGATAATTTGAAAGGAATTCATTTACTTTTATGGAATGAAAAAAAGTATTTTCATAGCTCTGTTGTTTTTATTTTCACTTAAATATTCATTTGCACAGGTCTATCATTCTTTCCCTGATTCAAATGCAAGCTGGAGTGAAAATTATTTGCAAATTGGCGCAGCATCCGGCGGACATACATATAAAGGGAGAAACGGATGGATTTATATATTAGGGGGTGATACAATTATTAATTCGGTGCGATATGTAGTGCTGAAATATAAAAGAACATTTGCATACGGTGGGTGGGATGGTAAAATTGGATTTGCGGGCTATGATACCACGCTTGCTCTTGTATTCGGAGCTATAAGAGAAGACAGCAGTAAAAGAATCTGGTTCAGAAATTTCCTCCCATCTCACGAGGGATTTCCGGCTTACTGTCAGCAATCGCCTGATTATTGTTTTAGCTTAGATTCATTTCCGGTTGATTCAGATGTATTGCTTTATGATTTTAATTTACAAGTTGATGATAAAATTCCTTGGGCACCAAATGGACTTGGAAGAAAGGTTGTTTTCATCGATTCAATTTTACTTAATGATAATTCATTCCGAAAACGAATCGCCATATTTTCAAATCCTGCTGCAATTGAATATTGGATTGAAGGAATTGGAGCTGAACAGGGATTATTCGGTGCATATATGCCTCCATATATTTATGGCTTTACTTGGCAGCAATCTTCGCTTACTTGTTTTAAACAGAACGGGCAATTACTTTACGATACAACCAGCGCAATTAATGAGTATGAGTGCGATATTATTTTTGTTCATTTTTCCCCCGAACCAGGAGATTCTACAATTGTTGTAAATAATGAATTCATCTATTACTCACCTTCTGAAAAAAAAATCTATTTCAGTTTTGAAAATAAAAAATATGTAAACGATGACTTGATTTTTTATAATAGAATTGGACAGGAAGTTTTCAGAAAAAAAATTATTGAAGAAAATTTTAGTGTGAAT
This sequence comes from Chitinophaga pinensis, assembly GCA_945903305.1. Taxonomy (GTDB): domain Bacteria; phylum Bacteroidota; class Bacteroidia; order Chitinophagales; family UBA10324; genus UBA10324. The sequence goes on along the minus strand of CAMDOA010000074.1, from coordinate 3,961 downwards.
GTGCCAACTCTTGTAACTGGAATTTATTTCTACAAAATTGACGATGACTATTCAAAATCATTAAAAGGTAAATTTCTTATTGAGTAAGGCCTCAAAACCGATAGCCCTTTCCCGATAGTCTTGACTCACAAAAAAAACAATTGAACGCATTTTTTTGCGATGGCGCTCTCACTGTTAATCAATCAAAAGACTTTATTTGGTTTAATATTTAATTGAATTACTTTTTTTGCCCTTCTCAGTAGAAATTTATCCATTCATCTAAAAAAAATATAGCCATTAGTATTATTAAACTACATTCCATCCCAATAAAAAAAATCGCTTATGAGCCATCACTTACAATCACGCACCGAACTGCTTCGCACATTAAAAAAAGCATTTCAATTAGCTCTGCTTTCCAAAAGAGAATCAACACCACCTGTTGATGAATTAGCCGATATGATTTCGCAACAACGAAGTGCATCGCGCCGTAATTTTATTTCAACTACTGCAAAAGCCGGATTGGTTTTTGGCGCCGCAGGTTTAATTGCATCGTGTAAAAAAGGAAATGAAATATTAGCTGCAACAGGTTCAAGTGAAAAGAAAAGTTGTGATGCAAAAATTGTGATTGTAGGAGCTGGAATGGCCGGATTGAATTGTTGTTATCAATTGAAAAAAGAAGGGGTTTATTCTAAAGTGTATGAATCCAGCACAAGAGTGGGTGGAAGAATTTACACGGCAAATAATATTATGGCACTTGGTCTTACCACTGAATTGGGAGGCGAATTTATTGACAGTATTCACACAGATATGTTACACTTAGCCAATGAATTTGACCTGCCTTTAATTGATACTTTCGTTGCAAGTGAAACCGCATTAAACATGCAGGATTATTATTTCAATGGTCAGCACTATACACTTACAGAAGTGATAAATGCTTTTCTTCCATATGCCACTCAAATACAATCGGATATTGATGCGCTTCCGAATGTTATGGTTTACAACAATTATGGCAATGCCGATTTTTACGACAACCAATCAATATCCGAATATTTTGATTCTATTGGAATGAGCGGATGGATTCGTGAAGCATTGGAAGTTGCTTACTTAACTGAATATGGCAGAGAAGTAGACGATCAATCATCTATCAACTTCCTGTATTTATTTTCTGCCGATGTTTCAAATGGCACTTTTGATATTTTCGGAGAGAGTGATGAGCGATATAAAATTCAGGGCGGAAATCAGTTGGTGATTAATAAAATTTATGAGCAGGTGCAAAGCAGAGTAACTCTTGAAAGAAGCTTAGTTAAAATTAAGCAACTGAACAATGGTACTTATACTTTGTGGTTTCAAAAACCAGGTGGCGCCACCGAACAGGTGAATGCTGATGCTGTTGTGCTTGCTATTCCATTTACCATTCTTAAAAATGTAGTAATGGAATTAACGCTTCCGTCTTGGAAAACAAATGCAATTCAGAATTTAGGATACGGCAGTAACTCAAAACTAATGATGGGCTTTAACAACAGAATATGGAGAACTCAGGGATATGCAGGATACTCATTTTCAGATAACGGAATGCAAACCGGTTGGGACAACAGTCAGTTGCAAGGCGGAACAAACGGTGGTTATACTGTTTACCTTGGCGGAAATCTAAGTGATAATTTAGGTGCAGGTACTCCTGCATCACAAAAAGATATTTACCTTCCTAAACTCGAACAAATATTCCCGGGAGTAACGGCACAATACAATGGAAATGTTCAGCGCATGCATTGGCCTACACATCCGCACACACTTGCAAGTTATGCCTGTTATCGTCCGGGACAGTTCACCACCATTGCAGGAGCAGAAAGAAAAAGTATTGGCAACCTGCATTTTGCCGGTGAACATTGTTCGCTTTGGTATCAGGGATTTATGAATGGCGCCGCAGAAACCGGAAAAAAAGCTGCGGACAAAATTATGGAAACACTATGCGGCGGATCAAGAGTAGAAGAAGAAAGCGAGGGCAGGAGAATTTTTGCGCATTAAAAAAAAACCGACGCGATTTCTAAAATCGCGTCGGTTTTTTATTTGGATAAATTTGCAATCCGATTGCAAATTTGTCCGATTGTTTTTTATAAATGATTCTCTTTATTCTTGTCTGAATAAAAAACAAACTAAAAAATGTCATCACAAATTTCTCTCATCACCTATAATGTTAATGGCATTCGCGCTGCCATGAAAAAAGGATTGGTGCATTGGCTGAAAGAAAACAAGTATGATGTGGTGATGTTTCAGGAAACAAAAGCACAGCCGGAACAAATTGATGTGAAGGAATTTGAGAATCTCGGCTACCATCATTTCTGGTTTTCAGCCGAGAAGAAAGGATACAGCGGAGTAGGGATTCTCACTAAAATAAAACCTGACCATATTAAATTAGGACTTGGACTAAATCAATATGACATCGAAGGAAGGATGCTACGAATGGATATTGGCGACACTACTTTCATCAACACTTATTTTCCAAGTGGAACTACCGGAGAAATTCGTCAGGGGTTTAAGTATAATTTCCTCAATGATTACCTCGAATATTTAGTGAAGTTGAAGAAGACCAGAAAGAAAATTATTCTCTCCGGCGATTACAATATTTGTCATCAACCCATCGACATTCACGATCCGAAAGGAAATAAAAATTCATCGGGCTTTCTTCCTGAAGAAAGAGAATGGATGACAAAACTTTTTGAAACCGGTTGGGTAGATACTTTCCGTCATTTCAATCAATCGCCTCATCAATACACCTGGTGGAGTAATTTTTTTAATGCGCGTGCAAACAACAAGGGATGGCGGATTGACTATCACAATGCAACCAAGGAATTGGAAAAAGATTTAGTGTCGTCCGAAATTTTACCTGATGTAAGACACAGCGACCATTGTCCTGTGCTATTGAAAATTAAACTGTAATAGTTTTCCGGTAAAACTTTCTGGTCTTAATTTCTTCATACACAATTTCAGGAAGAAGATAGCGCACCGATTTTTTTTCACTGATTAATTTTCTGATTTCAGAAGAAGAAATATCCATCACCGGCACTTCAAATATTTTCACATGCGCGTGATTTGCCAATGGAGTTTTCAGTTTTTCAGCTCTGCTGTAAACATAAATTTCATAATCACGCAAAATGATTTCGTAGTTCTTCCACTTTTCCAGCGATTCCAGATTATCGGAACCCATGATTAAAACAAACTCGTGTTGCGGAAATTTTTCTTTCAGATAAGTAAGCGTGTGAATAGTGTAAGAAGGTTGCGGCAATTTGAATTCAATATCACTCACTTTAAATTTCGTGTTGTCTTCCGTTGCCAAACGAACCAAGTGCAGTCGGTCAGCATCTTTCAATAAACTTTTCTTTTCCTTCAGCGGATTATGCGGACTCACCACAAACCACACTTTTTGCAAATCAGTATTCTCCGCCATAAAATTGGCAATCACCAAATGACCGATGTGAACAGGATTAAATGAACCAAAGAAAAGCCCGACTTTCATTTTGCTTTTTAACGCGCGCTAATTTCGAAAGTAAATCTGATATTAGTGTTACACAGAAATTTCAGATAACGAAATGGCTGAAGCCATTACCAAAATATTTTTCGAATCATAGCCCACGGTTTAAACCGTGGGCTATAAAAAATTCCTCCAACACAAAATCGTTTCAACGATTTCTCAATTGTTTAATGACATTGCTGTTACACCCATAAATTCCCTCCATCACAATAACATTTAGTAAATAACTCATTACCTCTTACATTTGTCACTTCTCCAATCAAATATGGAATACAATACACAGCGTCCGAAGATGGAAATTCCGGAATATGGACGCATCACACAAAAATTAGCTGAGCATCTTTTAACAATTAAGGATCGCGATCAGCGCAATGCTGCTGCCAATGCACTCATTAATATTATGAGCATGAGCAGTCCGCAGTTTCGTCACATCGAAGAATATAAAAACAAGTTGTG
>CAMDOA010000073.1 GCA_945903305.1 Chitinophaga pinensis | reverse complement strand
GATTTCAGAGATTATTTTACTGACAATCTTTCCGCCTATCTGAACCTTCCGTTATTGCTGAAAGATTATCATTCACTTTTCAATCAATCGAATAAATCTGAAAACTATCGAGTGTTTAAGTTTATGAGTTTGGCAGTGTGGATGAGTGTTTTTAAAAACAAATCATTTCAATAAATAATTGTTAACTATAAAATATTTTATAGTTTATTAATAGACCATAAAAATTTAATAGGAATAAATTATTTGTATTCGATTACACTTTTCGTCCACTACTTTCGTCCAAAATTTTTTATAAATTTTAATGACCACCTACGAAGCCATCATTCTCGGAATTATTGAAGGACTCACCGAATTTCTTCCCATCTCTTCAACCGGACACATGATTATTGTAACAGCTTTATTAGGCATGGAGCCGGATGAATTTGTAAAAATGTTTACGGTAAACATTCAATTCGGTGCCATATTGAGTGTAGTGGTTTTATACCGGAAAAAATTTATTCAGTCATTAAATTTTTATTACAAACTATTTATTGCATTTATTCCTGCAGCTGTTTTTGGTGTGCTGCTCGATAAACAAATTGATGCTTTGCTGGGAAGCGTGGAAGCTGTTGCCATTGCACTGTTGCTGGGTGGTATTGTATTGTTATTTATTGATAAACTTTTTGCAGAGAATGAAACAGAAGGCGAAAAAGAAATTTCCTATCTCACTGCATTTAAGATCGGATTATTTCAAGTGATATCTATGATACCAGGAGTTTCACGAAGCGGAGCAACTATAATCGGCGGCCTTACTCAAAAATTAAATCGCAAACAGGCCGCTGAGTTTTCATTTTTTCTTGCGGTGCCAACTATGGCAGCTGCAACCTGTTATAAACTGATGAAAAATTATACGCTGATTGATTCATCCAACATCGGTTTACTATTAATAGGAAATGCGGTGGCATTTATTGTGGCTATGATTGCCATTAAAGCATTTATTGGAATTTTGAATAAATATGGCTTCCGATGGTTTGGAATATACCGGATAATAATCGGTGCGGTTATTATTATACTTCTCACACTAAAGATTAATCTTGCCGTGTTATGACTTTGCAGGAAATAAAAGAAGGAAGTGTTTTATTAATTGACAAGCCTGCACGATGGAGTTCATTTGATGTGGTTAAAAAAGTAAGCCTGCTTGCACGACCAAAAAAAGTTGGACACGCCGGAACGCTTGATCCGCTTGCCACAGGGCTCATGATAATCTTAACCGGTATCAAAACAAAAGAAATGCTTGAGTTAAATTCGGGTGAGAAAGAATACACCGGTACTTTTTTTATTGGCGCCTCTACCGAATCGCATGATCTGGAAAGACCTGTTGATGCAACTTTTCCTACTGAACACATTACTGCTGAACTGATTTATGAAGCCGCAAAAAGTTTTGTGGGAGAGTTTGCACAAACTCCGCCGCTTCATTCAGCTAAAAAAAGAGATGGTGTCCGCTATTATAAAATGGCACGAAGAGGAGAAGAATTTCAGCGTATAAAATCATGGGTTCATTTAAAAGAATTTGAAATCACTCGTATTGCTTTGCCGGAAGTTGATTTCAGAATTGTATGCAGCAAAGGATTTTATGTTCGTTCACTGGCTCATGATTTAGGTGAAAAACTTTTAAGCGGTGCACATATCATTTCATTGCGCAGAATTCGCAGTGGAGAATTTAATGTATCGGATGCCTTTACCATTGAATCATTTACAGAATTTGTGTTAAAGGAAAAAGAGAATTATCAGAATGAAAGTTTATCGCAGCATCAATAATCTACCTTCGTTTAAAAATCCGGTAATCACTATTGGAACCTTTGATGGAGTGCACAAAGGTCATCATCACCTGATTCAGAAAATAAAATCACTGGCAAACGAAAATGAAGGTGAAAGTGTGCTCATCACTTTTGATCCGCACCCGCGATTAATAATTCATCCGGAAGAAAATTCGTTGAGAATACTCACCACATTAAGCGAGAAAATTTCTTTACTTGAAACTGAAGGAGTTGACCACCTGATTGTAGTTCCGTTCACAAAAGAATTTTCATTGCTGACAGCTAAAGATTATTTAAAGAATTTTTTAATCGAAAATTTTCATCCTTTCATAATTTTAACCGGCTACAACCATTCTTTCGGTCATCATCGCGATGGAAATATTGAGATGCTTCGGAAATTTGAAACTGAATATCATTACAAAGTAGAAGAACTGAGCAAACAATTAGTTGATGATATTGCAGTAAGTAGCACGCGCATTCGAATTGCATTGAACGAAAGCGATATTGAATTGGCAAACCAATTACTCGGTCACTCCTACTCCATTGCAGGAACAGTAGTTCATGGTCAGCACCTCGGAAATAAAATCGGATTTCCGACCGCAAATATTTTAATAAATGATTCATTGAAATTAATTCCGGCTGATGGTGTGTATGCTGTTCTTGTAAATTACAATAACGAAAAACTGAAGGGAATGATGAACATTGGGTATCGACCAACAGTGGATGGATTGCATCATAAACTGGAAGTTCACTTGCTTGATTTCAATAAAAATTTATACGGCGAAGAATTGGAAATTCATTTTGTAAAACGATTACGTGATGAAAAAAAATTTTCTTCCGTTGATGATTTGAAAGATCAACTGAAGTTGGATAAAGAGAATACAGTTTTTGTTTTGAAATAAATCGAAATGAAAATCATCCTCCTCTCCTTCACCCGTTCCGAAGAAATATATATTATTGACGGAGTAACTAATTTTGAAAAACGAATTAAAAAATATAATTCGTTTGATACTAAAATTTTAAAAGCAACAGCAGCATCTAATGCCAAAGAGCAATTAAAAGCTGAGGCTAAATTACTGGAACCTTATTTTACTTCCGACACTATTGTTATATTACTCGATGAAAACGGAAAACAATTCACATCAAAAAAATTCTCGGATTTCATTCAATCAAAAATGAATACAGGAAAAAAAAATTTGGTGTTCGTAATTGGCGGAGCCTTTGGTTTTTCTGATGAAGTGAAAAAGAAAGCCAATGATTTGATTTCACTTTCATTATTAACTTTTCCGCATCAATTAGCAAAACTTATTTTCTGCGAGCAATTGTACAGAGCTCTCACAATTTTGAAAGGAGAAAAATATCATCACCAATGATTCTGATTTTTGAGCATCTCTTGAAGTGATAGCGTATTATTAAATTGGAAAGAATATAAAATCAAAAAGCCGCGCTCAATAATGAGAACGGCTTTTGACTTTAAATCTCATTTAATGACTATGGCCAGATACCTAAATTCATATAAGCATCAGCCACTTTGTTTATGGAAACAAGGAATGCCGCTGTGCGATGGTCTTTTATTTTTTTATTTGCTTTCAATACTTTGCGAATATCGTGATAAGCACTAATCATGGTTTCTTCTAATCCGCTATTGACTAAATCTACTTCATCGGCTCCATGAGTTAAAGCGGCACGCTCGCCATCACTAATTTGTTCGCCGGTAATTCTTTCAATGGTACTTACAAATTTCAAATTAGTGTTTTCAGTAAATCGTTTGTCCATTCTGCCAAAACGAACATGCGACAAATTCTTCAGCCATTCAAAATAAGAAACGGTTACACCGCCGGCATTCAAATACATATCAGGAATTATAAAGCAACCTTTCTTCAATAATATTTCTTCCGCATCAGGAGTAACTGGTCCATTCGCACCCTCTGCAATAATTTTAGCTTTCACGCGTGGAGCATTTTCACCTGTAATCACATTTTCCAATGCAGCGGGAACCAAAATGTCACAATCAAATTCCAAACATGCGCCGGCATTTTTAAACACCTTGGCATTCGGATAAGTTAATAGTGATCCTTTTTCAGCTTTATACTTCATCACATCATTCAAATCCAAACCTTTTGTATTATATAATGCGCAATCAATTTCTGCTAAACCAACAATAGTTGCTCCGGCTTCCCAGAAAAATAATGCTGAGTGATATCCAACATTTCCAAGTCCTTGTACCACTACACGCTTTCCTTCAATTCCTGTTGTTAATCCAAGAACTTTCATGTCTTCGGCCACATTGCACAATTCACGAATTCCGAAAAACACACCACGGCCGGTTGCTTCCTTTCTTCCGCGAACTCCACCCTGACTTACCGGTTTACCCGTAACACATCCGTATGCTTCTACCTGACCGGGATTGAATGCAACATAAGTATCCAGTATCCAACTCATTTCTCTTTCACCGGTTCCGTAATCAGGAGCCGGAACATCAATGCCGGGGCCTATGAAACCTTTCTTCATTAACTCCACTGTGTATCTGCGGGTTATTCTTTCTAATTGATCTTCGGTATATTTTTTCGGGTCAATTTTAATTCCACCTTTTGCCCCGCCAAATGGTACATCTACAATTGCACATTTATAAGTCATAAGAGCTGCAAGCGCCATAACTTCATCCTGGTTTACGGCAAGGCTGTAACGAATACCCCCCTTGCACGGAACCTTGTGCTGACTGTGTTGCACGCGATAGGCTTCAATCACCTCAACCTTATCTCCAATTTTTATTGGGAATCGCATTTGATAAACACTATTGCATGCTTTTATTTGATTCAATAATCCCTTTGGATATTGCGTGTGCGCCGCTGCCTTGTCGAAATACCTTTCTACATTACCAAAGAAACTGTATTCATGATTAGCTGAGCCTTTTTTCATTGCTGTTTATTTTGATTTTTAATGTGTTCGTTTAATTTTTTTTCTATTCGCTTTAATCGCAATTCCTGCATAATTATAAAACAAATAAGGGCGGCAAAAATAGTCAGGAGCACTGCAATCACAACATAGATTTTACCGTTGCTGCGCATAACATCAGCCATGGCCACTTCACCCCGTGATGACTGTGCAATAGCTTTGATAACTACTATTTGCATGAGCATAATAAATGAAATAAGTTTTTTCATCTGCAGTAAATTTTTTTAATAATCAAATCTGAAATTTGAAAAGTATTTTTCAACAAACCCAACCTCCTTTTCATAAAAAATGGAATAGAAAACATCATTTGATTTTGCTGTCTATTTGTTTTGCGGAATTATTTGTTGAATGATTATTTACCGCGAATTGAAACTGGCGATAAACTATTTCAGTTCGGGCTATGATATTTGCTATCCAGGTTCCTAATAAAGTCCATCCGATTACAGCCGGATAAAATATCATTCTCATATTACTATCTAAATCATAAGTGTTAAAACCTGGATTGCCTCCATTGCCCGGATGCAGGGAATCGGTTAATCGAGGAACAATAAAAATGATGGGAATAAAAATGAAGTAAAAAATAATATTGGCTACCGACGAAACTCTGGCTTGTTTTTCTAAATCATCAATGCTGTTTCGCAATACAAAGTATGAAAAGTATAAAAGCAATCCAACGGCAGCAGCATTTTCCTTTGGATCGTTATTCCAAAAAACTCCCCAAGTGAATTGTGCCCAAATCATCCCGGTAAGAATGCCACATATTCCGAATAAGATTCCGGCATTTGTAAATGCCGCTGATTTAATATCGTGTTCGGGGTTTCCGCTTCTCAAAAATTTTACACTATAAATCATTGCTACAAAAAGTAAAATTGTCATACCAAACCACATGGGCACATGGAAATAAAGATTTCGAATTGTTTCATTTAGAATATACAGATGTGGCACCTCAGCCATCATTCCCATTACAATTGTAAAAAGTAATAATGCAACAGTCAGTATTTTCCACCACCAAGTAACTATCCAGTTTTTATTTTCCATTTTAAGGCGGCGCAATATTAAGATAGTATAAGATTTATCAAAGAGATTTTACCAAAGATATTATTAAACCCGTTTTTTATGTCTTCAAAAAGTTTTCAAACAGCTTAATTTGCAATAACAACTTTAAAAATTTTTATCAACCGATAACTGCCAATCAAAACAGTAAGTCGATTAAAGTTATTTTGTCTGCGATTTTTATTTAATAAATATTTTTTAAAATCAATCCAACTATTGCGGCAACAATTATGATGTACGGCTCTTGAATTTTCTTCACATAAATTAATGCCAGTAAAGTTGCAATGGCAATGAGTGCAGTTGGCATATCTGTAATGCTTCTCATTCCAATAATTATAACTGCTCCAACCAATGCTCCAATAATCGCTGCTGTAATTCCATCAACAAATGCTTTGATGCTTTTATTCTTTGCAATTTTTTTAAAGTACGGTGCAGGAATAACCGTGAGTAAATAACAAGGTAAAAAAGTTGCAAGCGCAGCCACACAAGCACCCGGGAAACCTGCAACAAGATATCCGATAAATCCAACTGTAATAACAACAGGTCCGGGTGTAATCATTGCTACCGCAACCGCATCCAAAAATTGATGTTCGGTAAGCCAGTGATATTCATTCACTACTCCGCTGTGTAAAAATGGAACAATAGCGAGTCCGCTTCCGAAAACAAATGCACCGGCTTTTGTAAAGAAAATTGCAATCTGTAAAAGCGTTGAACTTTCATATTCCCAAAATCCGATTCCTGAGAGCAAAACAACACTTGCCGCTCCGCTCTTCATCCATTTCGGTGGCGCTTTAATCAGCATGTATAAAATTCCTGACCCGATAAAAAGTAAAATATTTTCTGATTGAGTAATTACGGTTACTCCCAGCCCGGCACTAAATAATAACCACAACAACCAATTTGCGCTTAACGATTCAACATTGAATTTACCAATTGATTTTGTAGTGAGTTTGTAGCTGCTCATGGCAATAATGCCTATTACTGCTGAACCCACTCCATAAAAAACTGCCTGCATCCATGGCAGCCCGCCGAAAAGTTTGTATGCAATTCCAATCAACACTACCATGATAAATGAGGGAATGATAAATGCCAACCCGCAAAGAGTTGCACCCAAAATTCTGTAATGCACAAAACCCAGATATATTCCCAACTGCGCGGCAAGTGGTCCGGGTGCGAGTTGTGCGAGCGCTAATCCTTCCTTGTATTCTTCTTCCGAAATCCATTTTCGTTTCTCAACTAAATCGCGGTGCATGTATCCAACCAATGCAACCGGTCCTCCGAAACCTGAGTATCCGAGTTTCAAAAAATATTTCACTAAATCCAATATCGAATAAGAAGGTGCTTCGGTGGAATTCATTTTTCAAATATGCATTGAAAAAAAATATACCTGATACAAATACCAACCTTTAAAATAAAAAACATTGATAGCTTACTTTCGCGGCCATGATAAATGTAACGGGACTTGGAATTTCTCACGGCGGAGAATATTTATTCAATGATGTCACTTTTTTAATTAACGACCGCGACCGAATTGGTCTGGTTGGTCGGAATGGAGCAGGCAAATCAACTATTCTGAAAATACTTGCGAAGATTCGAAATGCTGATGAAGGCGGAATTTCTTATCCTCGAGAATGTACTGTTGGATATCTGCAGCAAGACTTATCGTTTACTAGCGGAAAATCAATTTTTGATGAAACTGCTTCAGCTTTGGAAGAAATAAAAAGGCTGGAAGCGCGAGTACACGACCTCACTGAGAAGGTGACACACACCACAGATTTTTCTGATGATTCGTACATGGATTTGTTGCAGGAATTGCACGATGCACAGGAACATTTGCACTTGCTCGAAGCCGGAAGTCAGGAAGGAAAAGTGGAAAAAATTTTATTGGGCCTTGGCTTTGATAGAAATGATTTCGACAAACCTGTTTCGGCTTTTAGTGGTGGTTGGCAGATGCGTGTTGAACTCGCAAAAATATTATTGAAACAACCAACATTGTTGTTACTTGATGAGCCGACGAATCACCTCGACATTGAATCCATTCAATGGCTTGAAAATTTTTTACAGGATTATCCCGGTGCCATTTTAATTGTATCGCACGATAAACGATTTCTCGACAACCTAACCAACCGCACAATAGAAATTTCCCGTGGGAAAATTGAAGATTATAAAGCTGCTTACTCTCGATACATTGAATTGCGCAAGGAGCGCCGCGAAAAATTATTGGCGGCTTATCAGAATCAGCAAAATGAAATTCGACAAACTGAAGCTTTGATTGATAAATTCAGAGCGAAGGCGAGTAAAGCAAAAATGGCGCAGTCGTTAATAAAGCAACTGGATAGAAAAGAGAGAATTGAAATGGAAGATGAAGACACAAGTAGTATTCGTTTTCGTTTTCCGGAAGCGCCGCGCTCAGGTGTGGTGGTTGCTGAAGCAAAAGATCTGACGAAGGCCTATGGTGAAAAAGTAATTTTAAAAAATCTGAAATTTGAAGTAGCACGGAATGAACGAGTTGCTTTTGTTGGAAGAAACGGTGAAGGAAAAACCACTCTGGCAAAAATTATTAAGGGCGGAGAACCTATTATTGGTGATTGTACTCTCGGCTACAATGTGAAAGTTGGTTACTATGCACAACAGCAGGCGGAAGAACTGGATGGAAATCTTACTGTTTATCAAACAGTGGAGCGCTTGGCAGACCAGAACACAAGACCGAAATTGCGCAACCTTTTAGGTTCGTTTTTATTTGGTGGTGATGATGTAGATAAAAAAGTGAAAGTACTTTCAGGCGGAGAAAAATCGCGACTCGCATTGGCGTGTTTGTTATTGGAACCCGCGAATCTTTTAATTCTGGATGAACCGACGAATCACCTGGATTTCGTGAGCAAGGAAGTATTAAAGGAAGCATTGCAGAATTATGACGGCACTTTAATTCTGGTATCGCACGATCGTGATTTTTTACAAGGGTTAACGAACCGTACTTTTTATTTCCGTAATCAAACCATCAAGGAATACATTGGTGATATTGAAGAATTTCTCGGTTCGCTTAATCTGGATTCGTTGCAACAATTAGAAATCAAGCAGAAGCAGAATGCAGTTGACAAACAGAAAAATATTGATTCGCCTTCTGATAATGAGCAAAAAAGAAATGCGGAAAAGGATAAAAAGAAATTAGAAAACAAATTGCAGAAAGCTGAAAAGACTGTTGAAGATTATGAAGCAGCGATTGCCATGATAGAAAAGAAAATGGCTGACCCGAATGAAATGAAAAGTGCAAACAGCCAGGATATTTTTTCGCAGTATGATGAATTAAAAAAGAAATTAGCAACAGCAACAAAAGAGTGGGAAGAATTGGCTGAACTGATGGAAAAAAATTGAATCGGCTATTTAGTGAAAATAAAAACCGCACAAACGATTTATAAATAATTCATCTAACATCCAAAAATTCAATTCATGAAAATCATTGCTTGTTATTGTTGCGGCTATTTTATTTATATCAACCTTTTATTTTAATATAGCCCGATGAAATTTAATGTAATCATTGCTTCAGTTTTTTTTCTATTGATACAAGCTGTTATATCAAAAGGGCAAGATTCTATGAAGTACTGCGGAACAGACGCTGTTATGAATTCAGTTTTTCAGAATAACCCAAAAGCAGTTTTCATACACCAACAGTTAGAGCAATTCACTCAACAATTTCAACAGAATAGTAACTCACGACAGTTGTATATAATACCTGTGGTATTTCATATAATTCATAATTACGGTTACGAAAATATTTCTGACTGGCAGGTGAAAGACGCTATGCGGATTTTGAATGAAGATTTTAATAAGCAAAATGCTGATACAAGTTCAATTGTAACATTGTTTAAACCAATAGCGGCCAACTGTGGAATTGAGTTCCGTTTGGCAACTATTGCGCCTGATGGCAATTGTACAAATGGCATTGAGCATATTGCTTCATCCACTACTTATGCAGGTGGCGAACATTCAAAATTGAATCCATGGCCAAGTGATATGTATTTAAATATTTGGGTGGTTAAAGAAATTGCCAGCGGCGCTGCAGGTTACACCTACTATCCCGGGAATGCTGATTTTGACAAAGACGGAATAATACTATTATCAAATTATGTTGGCAGCATTGGTACCGGAACTTATCAGCGATCTCGTGCACTTACACACGAAATTGGTCATTGGATAAATTTAAAACACACATGGGGTAGCACCAATTCGCCCGGAGTAGCGTGTGGTTCTGATAATGTAGCTGATACACCAGAGACAGAAGGATGGACTTCGTGCAATTTAAACGGAGCAGTTTGTAATGCCGGAACAATAGAGAATGTACAGAATTATATGGAATATGCTTATTGCTCGCGCATGTTTACAAATGGACAAAAGGCAAGAATGATTGCCGCATTAAATAGTTCAACCGGCTCACGAAATAATTTGTGGAGTAATTCGAATTTAACTGCCACCGGAACGAATAATGCATCATCATCTGTTGCATGTATTCCGGTTGCCGATTTTATCAGCAATACAAAGTTTGTATGCGCAGGAGACCCGGTAACATTTACAGATTTGAGTTGGAACAGCACGGTGCTTTATCGATTTTGGGATCTGCAAGGTTCATCATCAGCAAGTTCATTAACCGATTCTGTTATTACAGTAACTTATAACTTACCCGGTATTTACACTGTTTCGTTACACGCCGGAAATAACACAGGAAGTAATACAAAAACTCAGATTGAATTAATTCAGGTTCTTGCAGATTCAGCAAACTACCAAAACGGATATATCGAAAGTTTTGAAAGCGGATCACTTATATCAACAAATTATTTTCCCGATAACTCTGCTGACATTGAATGGTATATTAAAACCAATGCCGGATATACAGGAACCAATTGTTTATCGTTGAATAATTTTTCAGCAACACCCGGAATAACCTATTCGGTAATCGGGCCCACTTTAAATTTAAAAACAATAACTAATCCGATACTTACTTTTCATGTTGCCTATGCACAACGAACAACTGATAATATGGATAGGTTGCGCGTGTTTGTTTCTGAAAACTGCGGTAAAACATGGATTCCGCGATATGGCAAATCAGGTGCACAATTAGCAACTGCACCCCTACATGCTAACAATTTTGTTCCGGATGCCACTGAATGGAGAATGGAAACAGTTTCACTTGTTGCAAATGCTATCAGTCAAAATCTGCGTATAAAATTTGATTTAGTAGCTGATGGTGGAAATAATATTTACATAGATGATATTAATCTCGGCGGGTTTTCTCTTATTGAAAACATAGATCCCATAAATTTATTTCAACTTTATCCGAATCCGGTTGCTGACGAAATAAAATTCCAATTTAATTCAGATAATGTGTTTTCAGGTTCTATAAAATTATATGATCTTACCGGCAGGTTATTAGAAAATATTTACTCCGGAAAATTAAATCCGGAATCAATACTAACTTATAATGTATCGCACTTAACTCCGCAGATTTATATTATTCAAATAACTACTGCTGCTCAAACTCAGATGCTTCGATTTATTAAAACAGGAAGCTAAAAAATGGATGCCCTTGATTTAAATTCCGGGATTAGCGATTCACTTATTATAAGTTCACCAATAGGAAATTTATTAGGTAAGGCAACAAAAGCCGGCGTTTATTCACTTCAATTTATTGATAGTGCCAAACCTGAATTAAATGAAAGTTTAAAAAATCCGGTACTGATTTTTGAAACAAAAAACAACAAGCACCTGAAAAAATTACAATCGCAAATGGCTGAATATTTTTGCGGCGAAAGAAAAAAATTTGAATGTGCAATTGACCTGCGGGGTTCTCAATTTCAACAAAAAGTCTGGAATGAATTAATAAAAATTGGCTATGCAAGTACCCGAACCTATAAAGAGCAATCATTGGCAATGGGAAATTTACTGGCAATAAGAGCAGTGGCAGCTGCCAACGGAGCAAATCCGATTGCTATAGTTATTCCGTGTCATCGAATTGTTGGCACTGATGGTAGTTTAACCGGATATGCAGGTGGATTATGGAGAAAAAAATGGCTGCTTGATTTTGAATTCAATAATGTTTCGAATTCAAAGCAATTAAGTTTAGTTATTTAAAAATTTATAAAATGGGTTTATAAATAGCATACCCTGTTTCTCAGATTTTTCCGTCATAAATAATAATAAAAAAAGCGCCATTCAGATTTGATCTGAATGACGGTTTAAAAATTTTCTGTTCGTGAGAATAAGAACTGTGGCAGAAAACAGCAGTAGGTTAGGTTGCGGCTAATGTTTCCTGAATAAATTTTTTTGCCGGAGGATACTCAGCTAATCGCTCATCATAAGCGCAAATAAATTGTGAAGTAAAAGAGTTGGGAAAAATGATTTTTATTTTCATGGCCTCGGCACCCCATTTATAAAACTCAATAATTACTTTTCCTTTTTTATAACTCTTTAATAATTGCATGAGGCAAGAATAAGCAACCAAGTACATTTTGCATTTTTAATGTTTGTTAAAAAATTGCATTTGGTTTTTTGTTTTGTTTTTATTTGAAGGAATGA
>CAMDOA010000072.1 GCA_945903305.1 Chitinophaga pinensis | reverse complement strand
GAATATGAACCAATCATTTAAAGTAATAAAAGAATAAAACCAGCCCATAACATTAAGATCCCGCCTCGGCGCGTGTCCTCACGCGCCGAAACTTTCGATTCGTGGGGACACGAACCGAGGCATTAAACTCAAGGCAATTCGGGGAGAGATGGCAGAGGTTAAATTCCAAATCTCAAATCGGAAAACATTTCAGTTCGTGAAGTCACGAACCCACGCATTGACATTTATTTTACTCTGCCTTCACTATTTTTATGTTCGAAATAATTTTTCCATCGAGCCATAATCGCGCAAAATAAAAACCGGCGGGCAGGTTGGCTCCGGCTTCAAAGGTTGAAACAGCAGCCATATTTTTTGTTTCCAGAATTCGACCGGTAACATCTATCAGTTCAAAATAATCGGCATTCAAATCACCCGCTTCAACAGTAAAAGTTTGAGTAAACGGATTTGGATACACTGAAATTTCAGTTGCAATAATTTCATTTTCGTTCCGGCAACTAACCGTTGTTAATGCAAGATTTGGAGAGAGTTTAGAACAGCCAGTTGCGATTTTGGTCACCTGTATTCGATAATATCCGTTTGTTGATACAGTATAGTTAATGGCTGTTGCGCCTGCAATTGAAACATTATTTTTCTGCCACTGATAAGCCAGCCCCGTTCCGCTGTTTGCAGTTAACAGCACGGTGGTGTTTTTACAAAACGGATTGCTGCCGGTTAGTGTTTCGGTTGCAGTGGGAAGCGCATTTCTGATAACTGCAATTCCATTTGAAGTTATAGAACCACAGGTGTTTGTGGCGACACATGAATAAGTTCCGGTTGCGTTGGCGGTGTACGAACTATTAGTAGCGCCATTAATATTCACTGCATTTTTTTTCCACTGATAACTCATGCCAGCAACTGAATTGGTGAGCACCACATTTAATCCCTGGCAAAAAGTGGTTGGGCCACCTGCTGTAATTACTGAAGTTGGAACTGGAGTAACTGAAGCAGTAACGGTGGTGCGGTTGCTTACACATCCGGGCTCCTGAATTTTCCAGTTGTAGAAATAATAATAGTAACCCGCAGTTCCTGAATTTGAATTGGTGATGGAAACTGATGAACCAATGTTGTATGGATAAACAGCACCGGAGTTATTGCGATACAGATTGGAGGTTCCGCCGATTCCAAGAATTAATCCGGTGCCAACAGGCAGTGAATAATTCAGCGTAACAGTATTTACACCATCAACAAGATTCACGACAGTAGATTGTAAAACAGTGTTCGACGAATTTCTTAACTGAACAGTTCGGTTACCAGTACCTTGCGCATATACCACCACTGAAACTAATGTAACCGGTGATATGCAATTGAAAATTAAATAACGATCGGTGCTGTTCGAAAAATTTCCGCCGGTGCCTACTGTGTTATTCGGAATGCCTCCGAATATTGGCGAAGGAGTAGTATTTGATTCAACATAATAATTTGTGGTTGTGCTAATAACCGGAGTGGTGTACGATGTGCCTGATCCTAAAAATGTTCCGCCGGTTGGTGCGTTGTACCATTTTAATGTTCCGTTGCCTGCTGCATTCAAAGTAAAACTTGTTGCTCCGCAGTTTGCGTGGTTGGTTGATGTGGGTGCGGTTACAGGTTGCAATGAAATTAAATTGGTTTGTGTATTTGTATTTGAACCACAAGTGCCTCCATTGTTTAAAAGAACAACCGTGTAATTTCCGAATGAAGTATAAGTGTGAGATGGATTTAAAGAAGTACTTGTTCCACCATCACCAAAATTCCATGAGTACGAGCCACCACCTGTTGAAGTATTTGTAAACTGAACTGTAAATGGAACAGTGCATGAACTGGTAGAGTTAGCAGAAAAATTTGCAACCACTGGAACTGATACAAATGCTGCACCCACGCCAACTGCATACCACGCATTGGTAGTTGCAATCACTTCGTTGGAACACGCACCATACAAATCAATTGCCGACTGAATGGCATAAGTTCTTGCATCGGCATATTGTGAAGTTGGAGTCAGGTAAACTGCATTCATACGATAAGTTATTGCAGCTGCCTTTGCTAATCCCTGTGCCACAACTGAAAAAGAATTTCCATTGTCATTGGTGCCGCTTCCGCCTTGCGATAAAAGATAAAACCAGTAATTCATAACACCGCTATTGTAATGCACACCTCCGTTATCACCTGATCCGGTGTACCAGTTTGTTCCAAGGTAAGTATCGGGTTGGCCATAAGCATTCGGATTGCTCATGCTTCTGAAAGTTTCGCCAATTTCACTGCCAACCAGCCAGTTGGCGGTTCCGGGTTTACCATAAAATTCAATGGCAGTTCCAATACAATCACTAAACGATTCATTCAATGCACCACTTTGATAGCTATAATTTAAATTAGAAGTGAACTCAGTTACACCATGAGAAATTTCATGCCCTGCTATATCCAATGTGGTTAATGGATTTACAGTTGCATCTCCATCACCATAAGTCATTGAAGTTCCATCCCAAAAAGCATTGTAATAGTTAGTGGAATAGTGAACATAACTTTTCAATTTTAATCCGGCATTATCAACGCTGCTTCTTCCGAAATTGATAAAATAATAATCATAAGTTTTCTCGGCACCCCAATGTGCATCGGTTGCATACTGATCTTCATTTGCATTTACATTATTCCAGGTATTGTCTGTATCTGTAAAATCAACTGCTGCACCATAATTTGTTCCGTGATTCAGATTATATGTTTCAACACCAAGTCCTCTTCCGGTTTCGCGCAAACGGTAAGTGCCGGCGTTTGAATCAGTAGTAATGGATTGAGTACCGCTGTATCCGGTAATGGCGGTGCCCGGTGCATTTATATTTTGTATGCACTCATGATGGGTAATAATTTTTCCGGTTTCAACATCTACAAAAACTAATTTTCTGGCAGGAGCCTCTCTTAAAAAAATATCAAACCGGTAACACAATCGTAAATTTTGCAAGTCATTGTTTGCCGATGCCCAGAATAATTCAGGAGTTGTAGTAGAATAATTAGTAAGCGATTTTGAATTTCTTTCATCATCATGCAAGGCATTCACTACATATTGAAAAGCGAATGAATAAGCCGCATCGGCATTAATAATTATAGGTGCGGAAGCAGGAAGATTGTTTTTTAAAACCCCATTCATACTTTGAATTTTTCCATTCACGGTATGAACCAACCACATGGCTCCATCAATCGGGTTTCCATTGAAAGTTTGCTTATAACGGTAATGAATCATTCCCGACAAATCATTTTCAGTTCTGATTAATTGAAGCGAATAATTTTCAAGCAAGCCAGATTCTTTCATAATTGAAAACAACTGATCAATGCTCGGTTGTTCCGAAGCATGAAATGAAATCAGTTGCGATTTTCCATCGAACCGAATGGGCTCACTGCCGAATGAATTAGTGATACTGATTATTACAACGAATAAAAATGAAATGGCATTTTTAAATTTCATAAAAGAATTTTTTTTTTGATGGCTAATGTAAAGGATACAAGCATATAAATTCGATAATGGACACATAAAAAATATCCTTTTTACAAATGGTATTGAGAGAGAAAATGTTTCCGGCTTTCGCCTCAGCGATAGTTATCACGCGCCGAATTTGTCAGTTCAAACCGTGGCAGCAAATATTAATCCTCATGATCTCTTCCCAATATTTTTCCCGCTTTCCAACTATTGTCAATCTTGTTTAACTCCTCTTGCTCTTCAGGTGTAAGTGGTTCATCTTTCAGGTTATTCAAATCAGGTTTGCCCGCATACACCCACGCGCTGTACCAGAAACTTCCGATAGCGATAATGGATTCGCGCATTTTTCGCTCCACCATTCCATCCAGTATATCCGAATATTTTTTCGAGTAATCTTTCGAATAAACTTTTACTGAATTGTTGCCGCGCATTTCGAAACCATATTTTTTATCGCTTGGATAATTCTGACTTAACAATTTTTCTAATAAAAGCACACTGTCCACCTCCGATGCGCTGCCTTCTACCACCTTCCAAATAAAATCAATCGGTTTATCAATCTGCTCTGCCTTCCCCACAAAAAAATCATACTCCTCGCCAAACAATTCCGGAATCCGACTCTCCCAGAAACCATGAATGCCCACCTGATTAGTGAGCTGCCCATTGTAGTTGTGCGTGCAGTGTAATGGCACATGTGCATCGGCAATGTAATGTCCAATGTCGGCGCTCAGTTGAAGTATGCGCTGTTTGTTTTTTTCTTTGAATGCATCGGCCAAACGATAAAACATAGAGTTCACATACCAAGGAACTATTCCATGCGCGTTCAAAGAATCTTCGCCAAAATGTGCAATGGCATCATTCCAATGGCGCGGAATATTTTTATATGGTGGTGTATCGTAAAATTCTAAATCAATGTAATGCCGTGGTGCTTCGGCTGCTACAGCATATCTTCTTTTATCCGGATCAACTGCATGCTCGGTTATGAAGTCAATATTTTCTTTATAAAAATTCAACATCTCCGGCGGCAGGGTAAACACCGCAATGCGATTGATGCGCTTGTGCCCCCAGAAACCCCAGCTCTGCACCTGCAGTTGCGAACACACGAGCAAAAAAATAATAATGATAGAAAAAATCTTTTTCATTTTTTTATTGAATCAATTGGTTCTAAAAATCCCGCCACACCGCCACTCACCACAAATTTAAGCGCATCGGCCGAAGCCCATCCTTCCAGTGGTTTTATATTTTCTTTCGGAACAAGATAAAGGTTGCCCGAGAAATTATACGAGTGCGGAAAATAAACGGCAACCATATCGCGCACACCAATTTCTCCCATGTCTTTTTGGGTAACGAAACCGATTTTATAAATGCCCGCATCTTTAAAAAGCAAAACCATAACCGGCTGATTGAACATTTTTTTCTCGCCCATAAATGCACCGAATAAATCTTTGATGCTGGAGTAAATCATTTTTGTCAGTGGGGCCTTCATCATCAATCCATCCAGCCAATCGAGCACATGTTTAAATACAAGACTGTACGAAAAAACTCCAATGAATAAAATGAATGAGATGATTATAGCTAATCCAAGCCCGGGATAAGTACCCGGAATAATTGAATCGGCAAACCGAACCACAGCTATTAAAATATAAATGGTTAATGCAGCAGGAGCTACCAATAATAATCCGCGCAGAAAATAAGTCAGCAATTTTCCTCCTATTTTTTTAAAAGTTCTGTTCATTGAAAAACATTTTACGGCTGCAAAGTAAAGTGTTCATCAAGTACCTGGGGCTAATTCTTTTGCCAACTATAAGTAATTATATTTCGAACGAAATAATTTTTTCATTCTTGCTTATAAATAAATCCAACCTTCATTACCGGAATTTCTTTATGCCTGCCGCTGATTTAGCGGTGCTCACTGTTTTTATTGCGTTGTGTTTGTTTCGTGCGTGGTTTAAATTACAATCTGTTGAGTCAGATTTTTTTGAAAACATATTACCATCAAGAGCCACATTCAACCGGATTGATATTGGTGCCAGAGTTCAATTGTTTTATACTTCTGCCTTGTTTTTATTGATTGCCTTTTTTTCAGCGCAATCCGTTTTAAAATTATTGTTTACTTTTTTTCAACTGACTGATCGCGCATACAAAAATCTTTTCACAGTGCCGTCAGTCATCGGAATTATTTGTTTGGTCTGTGAGTTGTTTTCCATCAAAACCGAACGCACAATAATTTTTATACTGGTGCTGATTGCCGTGTTAATTGTTTCGAATCAATTGTTAAAAAAAATACTGTATGGAATTTCTATTTCTTTAAAAATAATATTCATACTCAGCATAAGCATTTCATTAAGTTTTTTTATTTCCCATGTATTACGGCTTCTTTTTCATGAAGAGATAATTCCCGTTCACTGGTTGTTCGCCATCATCTGGGGAATTGTTATTTCCATTATTAATCAATTCCGAAAAAAAGCAATCAGCACTTCGCCAATTTTATTTTCCTTTCTGCCCATTTCATTTCTCGGAATAGGAGTGGTTGTGAGTCAAGAGTTTTTTTTAATTCTTAATCAGCATCAAATAAATTTTCTGTCAGCCACTTCTTATTTAATAGTTGGCAGCATTTTATTAGTAGCACTATCCGTATTTATTTTTTACAAGAAAATAAGTTTCAATATTCAGGCATCGTCCATAATTTCAAAAATAGTAGCCCCCGTTATTTTAGTTACAATAATTGTTGGCGGAAACTATCTCACTATTTCAACCACCACAAATGATTTTTTTGAATTGGCCAATCCGGCAAATGGATTAATGCGGATTTTTCAATATCATGAAATTCCATTTTTCCATTTTATGAACTCGCATGGTTTATCTGAACTTTTTGCCCCTGTGATTTATACTTTACTCAATGGATTTTCAAACACAAACGCATTTACAACATATGGATATCTTCCCTTTATTGTTGAAGTTTTAATTATCTATTTTTTATTGTTGAAAATATTTAAAAGCAGTTGGGTAGCCTTTTTAATGGTTTTGTTATTTCCTTTTTTGCAAACCGATTTTATGTGTCGCTCGCTTATCTTTTTAGGGTCAGTTTTTTTCTTGCATCGATTATTTATCAAGTTTACCGTTGCCCGATTGGTTGTTTTAGGTTATTGGTTAGTCTTTAATTTATTGTGGATTTTAGATTCCGGCATTGCCAATTTCATTTCAGTAACTATTATTCTGATCATTTATCTGGCGGCTCGATTCAATTTCCAACTGTTAAAAAAATATTTGCTCGCAATTTTTTTGGTAGTTGTTCCGATATGTTTCACTGTTATCATAATAACAATCGCGTTTCAATTTAATACCATTGAAAATATACAACAAGCGTGGTTTTATATAAGCGCAAGTCAGGCGCATGGCGATACCTGGCTGAGTTATTCGTTTGACCGATTGTATTATTTCCACTATTATATTATACCCGTCGTCATTCTGTTTGTTTTAATTTTTTTTATTGGCCAGTTTAAATACCATATGTCGCGATCAGGAAATTTTATGTATCTGGCAATTGTGTTTTTTGCGCTTTACTATCTTGCTAATTTTCAACGGGGATTAGTCAGACACACGCTGGTTACTGGATACGATGATTTTTTTGCATCGTTTTTATTTCTGCTTCTTCCACTAACCGTTTATTTTATTATTCGAAACAAACAAAATGCATTGCTATTCTTTTTCGCCTTGAATGCATTGATGATTTTTTCATTTAAAATACCTGTTGATTCAAATTCAAAATCACTTTACAATTCATTTACGACTCAAATAAAAAAGAACGAAATAATTAATGCATCAACAGTTAAAATTGTAAGAACGAATGACCATGATTTGTATTTGAAAAATAATTTTCAGGATTTAATAACATACATGGAAAAAAATCTTTCCGGCAATCAAACATTCATTGATTTTGCAACCATTCCGATGCTTTATTTTTATACCAACCGAAGGGTTCCTTCTTATTTTAATCAATACCTCCAGAATACAATTACAGATGAATTGCAGAAAATAAATTTATCGCAGTTAACTGCTGCAGAGGCGCCAATAGTGGTGTGCTGTCATGAACCGGAACAATGGGGCGATAATATTGATGGTGTTCCAAACAATCTTCGTTATGAGCGTATATGGAATTTTATTTTCGAAAACTATCATCCGGCAACCGTGTTAAATGATTTTCAGGTTTGGGTGAAAAATGATTTTGTTTTAAAATTTAATCCGGTGGCACATGACAGTTCGGTTTTTACCAAGGCAAAATCATGCAACCTGATTTGGTATCCCATGCTGCTGGCTTTAAATAAAACAGAGGAAATAAATAAAGCTGAAGTGTTAAAAACTGTTGAGAATCAAAATTATTTAACAATAGAAAATGAGCTCAACAAAACAGCGAACTATCTTGAAGTGACTTTGAAAAATAACCATTCAGTTCCAACTGAAGTTTCGTTGCTCTATTTTGAAAATGAAACCCAGAAAGGAAGTTTTAAGTTTTCTGTTGCGCGAAATAATTCAGAATTGAGTAACTATTTAATTCCTGTTTCCATTCAATACAACTGGCGAATACTTCCTCTTTCAATTGTAAAAATGATAATGCCCGATCATGTAGAAATTCATTCTATTCGTTTACTGAAAATCAAATCAACTGTAAATGAAAATCAGTAATCAAATCTGGCTGGATAAAAATATTATCCGTCCAATAGTTATTTTATTGAATGGATTTGTTCGGTTGGCAGGCAAAATATTCCGCATCAATCATAATCTGAATCGTGATTTTAAAACCATAGCCATTTGTAAGTATAAAGGGATTGGCAGCATCATTCAGGCCACACCGCTCATTCGCACACTTCGTAATAAATATCCTCAGGCAAAAATTATTTTCGTGACTACCAAAAGTCATGAAAATTTTTTAACGCTGATTCCTGATGTTGATGAAATTATTTCAATAGACGACAGCAGTGGCAGAAACCTATTCCTCTCTTTTTTTCCATTCCTATATAAATTAATTTCAAAAAATATTGCCGTTTATATTGACCTCGAAATTTATTCGCACTTCAGCACTTTGGTTACAACTTTAAGCATGGCAAAAAACCGGTTTGGCTACTATCTGCGATCAAGCCAGTATCGAATGGGTTGCAATACGCACATGTTGTTTTATAATATTCAGCATCCGATTGCTGAAACCTACCTGCAATTTGCACGATTACTGGGCTGCACCGAAATTGAAAATCAACTCTGGAATTTCAGTACTATTCCTCAAACTGATTTTTCCAATAATGAATTATTAAAAAATTTCAGCTCCAAAAAATATATTCTCATCAATCCAAATGCATCTGATTTACGATTGGAACGAAGATGGCCATTGCATTCATTTGCTCAATTAATTGATAATATCGGTAATCAGTTTACCGATTTCAATATCGGTATTATCGGAAGCTCTGGTGAAAAAAAATATGTTGAAGCCTTGATTTTGAAAACCACAATTAAAAACAATGTGGTCAATCTTGCAGGAGAAACATCACTTTCTGAATTATTTTATCTGCTGAAAAATGCAACCTGTTTTATTACAAACGATACCGGCCCTATGCACATGGCCATGGCTGTAAATGTTAAAACAATTGCCTTGTTCGGGCCCTGTTCACCCGGTCAGTATGGAAATCATTCGAAAGTAAAACCAATTTACAAAAATGTTTATTGCAGTCCGTGTGTGCATGAGTTTGAAACTCCGCCTTGCAATGGCAATAATGTGTGCATGCAAATAATACAGGTGAATGAAGTTTTTGATTCATTAAATAAAACGATGGAAGAAAATATGAATCCGGAAAAAATTTTTTCCGATACAATTATTTATACAGATAGTGAAAATGCTGTGCTTGGATTAGTGAAAAGAAGTTAACTGATTTTTTATTACCTCATACATTTACCAAAACCATAAAATATAATCAGTCATGCATTCGTTACACTTTTAAATTATTTCGTCATGAAAATCCACTTGCTTTTTTTTCTAACAATACTTTTGTCCTTTAATACTGTTAAAGCACAAGACCAAAGTATTTTAATAAATCCAGGTTCCTTTGGTATTGGTATGCGCACAGTTTCCAGCGTTTTCCTTGGTGATAATGCGGCAGGGTTTGGTGCAGGTGGTCAAATGAAAATTTTATTTTCACATCGGGTGAACTCAGAATGGTTTTTAGATTTTATGAATTCTTCAGCCGGTTTAAATGGTTATCGTAAAGACACTCATGTTGGCTGGTCGGTTCAGTTTGCAGTAAACAAAAATGGATTTCAAACCCGAAAACCAATTCCATTTGTTGAAGCAGGACAATGCTTTGACTGGACAACAGTTGGTTATCTTCCGAATTTAACTTCTGAAATTTCGGTCGCTGTGGCTCCGTACGAAAATCAACCGCAATTCAGTGCCGCTACCCAGGCAGGAGCAGGCGTTGCCTGGTTTCCAATTTCGCGGCTGGAATTAAATGCGCAAGTTCAGTACATGATTCACTTGGGAAAAGATGTTCATCTCGAATTTGACAAACAAAATTTTGCTTATCAGGTAAATGAAACAAAAGGAACAAGTTTCGATGGTCATCTGCTCGGAACAATTTCCATTTCATGGTACCTTCATCAACCGGCTAAAAAGAAAGCATGAAAAAATTATTAATACTCACTCTTCTTTTCATATCAGTTAATACTGTTGCACAAAAAAAACCTGGTCCCGGAATAAGGAAAGGAATGTTGCGTGCCGAAGGTTCATTATGTTATGGTTCAGGAAATAATGCCCGCTATTTTTTGCAGGGAGAATTGGAATACCTTGTTCATAACCGGGTTGGATTAAATGGTATGACCTACATCAACATTGGGCCTGATGGAATTTATCCGAAAAGTTATCACTCCATATTTTCAGGTCCGGCCTTTCATTTTCCGATGAGTAAGCAAATGGATGTATCGGTTGCATTACAACCGGGTTTAAGTTTTGTGAAAGATGCTGGCTCAATTGAAAATTCTGCAGTGAACGAAATGATTCCAAATACCTCCATCATGGGCGGACTTGCCTACTATGGTTCATTTTTTCATTTATTTTTTCAGATGCGTGCGAATGCTGCTTATACAAACGACACTGCCGAGCGCCAAAATTTATCGGACCTTCGCATGTCGTTTGGGTTAGGTTGGAATCTGAATTTGAAATAACACAAAATTATTTTTGCAAATTATATGCAGGTCGCTGATACAGTTTTGATGGTTCGTCCATCGCGTTTTCGATTCAATGTACAAACAGCTTCAACCAATATTTTTCAAAGCGAAAATGTTGCGGATGAAAATGAGGCAATGGTTGAGTTCAATAATTTTTTTTCGTTGCTTCGAAAAAATGAAATAGAAGTAGTGTTGTTTGAAGAAGAAAAAAACGCTGACACTCCGGATTGTGTTTTCCCGAATAACTGGCTGGCGGCAATTGATAAAAGTCTTTTTCTATTTCCGATGCTTGCTGAAAACAGAAGAATGGAAAGAAGAATAGATATTCTTCAATCACTTCGGAAAAAATTTAAGTTCAACATTCATTCTGAATTATTGTTGTTCGAACGGAAAGAGAAATATTTAGAAGGCACCGGTGCATTGGTGCTGGATAGAAAAAATAAAATTGCCTATTGCAATCTTTCATCAAGAAGCAATGAAGAAGTGCTGGAAAAGTTTTGTACATCAATCGGATATTCACCTGAAATATTTCACGCAACCACTCCGGAGAATAAAGAAGTGTATCACACCAATGTATTGATGAGTATTGGAAATTCAGTGGCGGTTATTTGTGATGAATGGATCAGAAATGGTGATGAAAGAAAAAGTGTTTTACAATCGCTATCAAAAAATTACGCTGTTATACAACTGACTTCAGCACAGGTTTTTTCATTTGCAGGAAACCTTTTGTTATTAAAAAATAAATCCGAAAAATATTTTTGGGTGATGTCGTCGCAGGCATTTTATTCTTTAACTGAAGAGCAAAAAAATATTTTGGAAACGGATGGAGAAATTATTCATTCTTCACTCAACACTATCGAATCACTGGGTGGAGGAAGCGCAAGATGTATGCTTGCCGAATTATTTTATTGAGAATTTTTTTGTTCCACTTGACCGCTTATCGTTTTTAATTTTCACAAATTGTGTATATGGTTTACATTAGACTTTCAAATTTTTTTCACTCATGATTTTTCGCTACAAAAATTTATTTCTCGCTGTTCTTTTTTGCATTACCTGCTCAGTTGCAAATGCTCAGATTTTCTGGACAGAAACATTTACCAACGGATGTGCCACCGGCTGCACCACTTTTACAGGTGTGAATGGCGCCTGGATTAACGCGGCTATAGGCGCAAACGGAGTAAATGCAAATACCTGGTTTTTCAGTTGTGCTGAAAATGGAAATGCTGCCGGGCAATGTGGAACCGGATGTGGTAACGATGCATCGTTGCATGTGGGAAGCATTGCAGGTGGTGGTATATGCGCAATTCTTTGTCCGGGTGGCGATTGCGGCGCAGCATACAATGCATGTGGGGGCACTACAACAAATAAAAGAGCTGAATCACCAACAATTAATTGTGCAGGAAAATCCAATATCTCAGTAGCTTTTAACTTCATAGAGAATGGCGAAGGGAGTTTTGACAATGCTACGCTCTGGTATTACGACGGTGCTGCCTGGAGTTTGTTAATTGATATGAATAAAACAACATTGTGTGGTGGGCAAGGATTATGGACAGCTCAAAGTATTGCGCTTCCTCCATCTGCCGACAATAATGCGAATGTGAAAATCGGATTTAACTGGATTAATAATGCGAACAACGCGGGCACCGATCCTTCATTCGCAGTTGATGATATTACATTGAGCGGAACAACTTCCTCTTCTGCTCCCACCTCTGCTTTCACCATCAGCGACAATAGTATTTGCCCGAACACCTGTATTAATTTTACTGACCAAAGCACCAACACACCTACAAGCTGGAGCTGGACTTGTGCCGGCGGAAATCCTGCTGCTTCCACATCTCAAAATCCGGGTTCGGTTTGTTTTGCTGCTGCGGGTTCTCACACAGTTTCGCTCTTGGTTTCTAATGCAACCGGCAGTAATTCATCATCTCAAACAGTTACTGTTTTTAATACTCCGA
>CAMDOA010000071.1 GCA_945903305.1 Chitinophaga pinensis | reverse complement strand
TTGATTCGCGGTGGTCGTGTGAAAGATTTACCGGGTGTTCGTTACCACATTGTTCGTGGTGCGCTGGATACTGCCGGAGTAAATGACCGCAAACAAAGTCGCAGTAAGTACGGAACCAAGCGCCCTAAAGCAGGTGCGCCGGCTGCCGCTGCAAAAAAGAAATAATTAAATAATTCAATCTGATAATTCAGTACTAAGTAATAATGAGAAAGACCCGCGCCAAAAAGAAAGCCCTGTTACCGGATCCGAAATTTAACGATCCGATGATTACCCGCTTCGTAAACACCCTGATGAAGCAGGGAAAAAAATCTGTGGCTTATAAAATAGTGTATGACACTTTTGATAAAGTAGCTGATACTACCAAAGAAAGCGGACACGAAATGTGGAAGAAGGCATTAGAAAATATTGGTCCGAATGTGGAAGTGCGCAGCCGCCGAATTGGTGGTTCAACTTTCCAGATTCCAAGTGAGGTGCGCCCGACCCGTCGCACATTTATGGCAATGACCTGGTTGATTAAATATGCCGGCGACCGCAACGGTAAATCAATGTCGGATAAATTAGCTGCAGAAATTATTGCTGCTACAAAGGGCGAAGGTGCTGCCTTTAAGAAGAAAGAAGATGTTCACAAAATGGCTGATGCGAACAAAGCATTTGCGCATTTCAGAGTTTAACAAATTATCAATTCAATTTCATGGCTTACGATTTAAAGTTCACAAGGAACATTGGCATTGCTGCGCACATTGATGCGGGCAAAACAACCACAACAGAGCGCATATTATATTATACCGGAGTATCACACAAAATTGGTGAAGTGCACGATGGTGCTGCAACAATGGACTGGATGGTTCAGGAGAAGGAGCGTGGTATCACCATTACCTCTGCTGCTACTACCTGCTTCTGGCAATATCCTACTGAACAAGGAAAAAAAATAGATACTACTCAGCAATATAAATTCAACATCATTGACACACCGGGCCATGTGGATTTCACAGTGGAAGTGGAGCGCTCGCTGCGTGTGTTGGATGGTTTGGTTGCATTGTTCTGTGCCGTGTCGGGTGTTGAACCACAATCAGAAACTGTTTGGCGCCAGGCGAATCGTTACAAAGTTCCGCGTATTGGTTTTGTAAATAAAATGGATCGCAGCGGTGCCGACTTTTTGGATGTGGTGAAACAAGTGAAAGAAAAATTAGGCGCTAATCCTGTTCCGCTTCAGTTGCCTATTGGTGCTGAAGAAACATTTAAAGGAGTAGTTGACCTTGTATTGAACAAAGCAATTGTTTGGGATGATGATACTCAGGGAATGACCTTCAAGGAAATTCCTATTCCGGAAGATATGGTGGCTGATGTGAAAGAGTGGAGAACAAAAATGATTGAAGCGGTTGCCGAGTACGATGATAAGATTATGGAAAAATATTTCGCTGATGAAAGTTCTATTTCAGTGGAAGAAATCCGTAATGCGATTCGCCGTGCTACTATTGATATTGCTATTATCCCGATGATGTGTGGTTCTTCTTTTAAAAACAAAGGAGTGCAGGCAGCTTTGGATGCGGTGGTGCAATACCTTCCATCACCAATGGATATTGAAGCTGTTACCGGAATCAATCCTGATAACAACGAAGAAATTCAGCGCAAGCCTGATACCAAGGAACCATTCTCAGCATTGGCATTTAAGATTATGACCGATCCGTTTGTTGGTCGTTTGGCTTTCTTCCGTGCTTACTCAGGTAAGTTGGATGCGGGTTCTTATGTGTTGAATACACGCTCAGGAAAAAAGGAGCGTATCTCCCGTATTTTTCAGATGCATGCGAACAAACAAAACCCTGTTGAAACCATTGAAGCAGGTGACATTGGAGCAGCAGTTGGTTTCAAAGAAATAAAAACCGGTGATACACTGTGCGACGAAAAGCATCCGATCATTCTTGAAAATATTAAATTCCCTGATCCAGTTATCTCTATCGCTATTGAAGCGAAAACTCAGGCCGATGTAGATAAATTGGGAATGGCTTTAAGTAAATTGGCTGAAGAAGATCCAACATTTAAAGTGCGTACTGACGATGAAACTTCTCAAACCATTATCAGCGGAATGGGTGAGTTGCACCTCGAAATTATTGTTGACCGTTTGAAGCGCGAGTTTAAAGTAGAGTGTAACCAGGGTGCGCCGATGGTTGCTTACAAAGAAACCATATCTAAAACTGTTGAGCACCGTGAGTTGTTCAAGAAGCAGTCGGGTGGTCGTGGTAAGTTTGCCGATATTATTGTGGAGGTGGGACCTGTGGGACCTGAAGAAAAAGGATTGGTGTTTGTAAACGATGTGTTCGGAGGTTCTATTCCGCGCGAGTTTATTCCATCCATTGAAAAAGGATTTAAGGAAGCAATGAACAGCGGTGTTTTGGCCGGATACCAGGTTGAAGATTTGAAAGTTCGCTTGTTTGATGGTTCGTTCCACGCAGTTGACTCCGATGCCATGTCATTTGAAATTTGTGCGAAGTATGCATTCCGTGAGGCTTGCCGCAAAGCGAAACCGATTTTGCTGGAGCCGATTATGAAAGTGGAAATTGTTTCACCTGAAGAATACACCGGTGATGTGGTGGGTGATATGAATCGCCGTCGTGGTCAGTTGGAAAGCATGGAAATGAAAGCCAATGCGCAGATCATTAAAGCAAAAGTTCCGCTGAGCGAAATGTTTGGTTATGTAACTCAGTTGCGTACCATCTCATCGGGCCGTGCAACTTCTATTATGGAATTCTCGCACTACGCTCCGGCACCAAACAATGTGGCCGAAGAAGTTATTGCAAAAGCAAAGGGCCGTCAGAAGGCTGCTGCTGAGTAAAAGTTATTAGTTATTTGTTGATTAGTTATTAGTAATACAAATAACTTCAGCTTAATAAAAATTATAAATCCGCTTCGGGAAACTGAGGCGGATTTTTTTTTGGTAAAAATTTTATTTCTTCGGAAAATAGCAACATAAAAAAATTCCGTATCAGTTCTCCCCTCCTTTTCGGAGAGGGGTTAGGGGTGAGGATTATTGGAAGAATAATTTTCCGAAGAAGTCTGATAAATAAAAAACCACTTCGGTTCGAAGTGGTTTTTTTATTTTAGTATAAACAGCAGCTACTGTTTAACTGATTTTTTTATCAATACTTATTTCGCTTTCGCCATTGCTTCGTGCGCTTTCTTTTTAGCATCCACATCAGCAAATTTTAATTTGTTTGAATCCTTGGTAAAGTCAATTACCAACGGAGTTGCAACAAAAATGGATGAATAAGTTCCGAACCCTACTCCGATCAACATGGCGAATGAAAAACCTTTGATTGAATCGCCTCCGAAAACAAACAGCACCAGCGAAACCAGCATTACAGTTACCGATGTCATAA
Source organism: Chitinophaga pinensis (assembly GCA_945903305.1). Taxonomy (GTDB): domain Bacteria; phylum Bacteroidota; class Bacteroidia; order Chitinophagales; family UBA10324; genus UBA10324. Next base: position 9,473 of record CAMDOA010000071.1, on the reverse strand, counting down.
TAGTTCTGTTTAAAGTACTGTTAATGGCATCGTTAATTACATGCTTCATATCCGATGCAGGATGTTCGCGCAGGTATTCACGAATACGGTCGAACACAATTACCGTATCATTCACCGAGTAACCCATAACCGTTAATGCGGCTGCAATAAATGTTTCGTCTACATCCAGTGAAAAAGGAAGCAGGCCTTTAAACAACGAGAACACTCCCATTACCATTAACACATCGTGCATTAAGGCCACAATTACACCTGCTGAATACTGCCATTTTTTGAATCGAATCAATACATACAATCCAATTCCTAACAATGAAAGTAAGACAGCCCAATAAGCACTGTTTCTGATATCATCAGAAATAGTAGCACCAATAATGGATGAACTCATAACATATTTAGTCATGAATTCTTTTTCTGAAATATCTTTTCCAATAAATTTCTGAAGACTTGCATGTAAACCAGCTTCCGCCGAACTGTCTTTTGCTTCGAGCATGTACTGTGTGGTAATCTTAACCTGATTGGCGCTGCCATAAGTTTTTACAACAGGCGAAGTTCCGGTTACTCTGAGCATTTCGGCCCGCACATCAGATGTATTTACATTCTCATCAAAGCGAACCACATAAGTGCGGCCGCCGGTAAAGTCAACACCATAATCAAATCCACGGGTGAAAATTGATATCAATCCGATTAACGCAAGTGTTCCTGAAAATATGTAAGCATACTTCCGTTTGTTCACGAACTGAATATTCAAATTATTAAAATTATTCTTACTGATGGCGGTTGTGAATTTTACTTCCTTGCCTCTTTTTGAATACCAGTCGAACATCATGTGTGCTACAAATACTGCTGTAAACAAAGTGAAAATAATTCCGATGGAAAGAGTAGTTGCGTAACCAAGGATGGGTCCCATTCCAAAATAGGCAAGTATTAATGCCGTTAATAAAGTGGTGATATTGGAGTCAAAGATGGCAGAATAAGAGTTGGAGTGTCCGTCGGCCACCGCTTTTAAATAAGTTTTGCCTTTTCGTAATTCTTCTTTTATTCGTTCATGAATAATAACATTGGCGTCAACCGCCATACCCATAGTTAAAACAATGCCGGCAATACCCGAAAGAGTAAGTGTTGCACCTAAGGAAGCAAGAACTCCGAAAATGAAAAACAAATTGAGTATAAGTGCAAGATTTGATATTATTCCGGAGGTACTGTAATACAATACCATGAATGCAATTACAGCAATAAAAGAAAGTATCATAGAATTCAATCCTTTGTTGATTGATTCTTTCCCAAGCGAAGGCCCTACCACTTCTTCTCCGATAATAACTGCAGGCGCAGGTAATTTTCCGGCTTGTAAAATATTAGCTAAGTCTTTAGCTTCCTCAATGGTGAATCCACCGGAAATGGATGATCTTCCACCACCAATTTCGCTGATAACATTTGGTGCTGATTGTACATAATCATCTAACACAATGGCTATGGAACGGTCAATGTTTTTTCCGGTTAACAGTTTCCATATTCTTGCACCTTCGTCGTTCATATTCATGGCCACTTCAGGTCGGTTATTCTGATCGTAATCCTGACGCGCATTTATAACTGCTGAACCATCTAAAGGCGGATTATCATCACCCACTTGTTTTTTTATGGCATAAAGTGAGTAGGTTGATTGGGCTCCTTCTTCTGATTTTGCACCCCATAAAAATTTAACATCTCGCGGCATTATTGCCTGTATATAATCCAACTTTAAATACTTATTCACCTTGGCAGTATCTTTTCCTAATGATAAACCGCAAACCGGACCGGGAGAAACCATTTGATTTCCGGTAGTTTCATCTTTATAATTCGGAATGTATAAAATTGCAAAGAGTGGATTTTGTGCAGCCTGATTTTTTGCAATTTCTGTTGAGTCGGTTATTGCACCGGCTGAATCTAAATTGGAAGTCAGTGCATTTACACCGGTGTCCTTTTTAGCTGTATCAGTAGAAGTTAATAATCCGGCATCCGGTGAATTATTATTTAATAAAGAAGAATCGCCATCAATCAATAAAGAATCTTTAACCACCTGGCGGGCAGCCAATGTGCTGTTTACCTGCTCCAGAAACTGATAAATTTCTACAGCTTTATAGGTTTCCCAAAACTCCAGTTTAGCAGCCGCTTGTAATAATTTACGAACCCGACCCGGATTATCTACTCCCGGTAATTCCACCACAATTCTTCCGGTGGATGGTTGCGGGGTAATACTTGGTTGCGCCACACCAAACTTATTAATACGCGCGCTCAGAATATTATAGGTGCGTGTAAATGCGTTGTCGGCTTCTTGCTTTATTACCGCTAAAACTTCTTCGTTGGTCGAATTGTATTTAATGCGGTCGGCATTTTCTTTTGTGCTGAAAATCGAAGACAATTTTCCATCAGGAGAAACTTCTTTAAAGGCTTCACCAAAAATTGTAACATAATCTTTCTGCGATTCTGTTTTTAATTTTTCATCAGCCCGGGTCAATGCTTTTAAAAATGTGGGATCAGTATTGTTTCCTGAAAGTGATTTGATTAAATCCTTCATGGATACCTGCAAAATCACGCTCATACCTCCCTGTAAATCCAAACCGAGATTTAACTGTTGCTCCTTGCACGCTAAATAAGTGAATGAAGTTATTCCCAAATCAAAAACACTTTCGTTGCCAATAGAATCGAGGTAAACCTGGCGGTACTGACGAATCACCGAATTCACCGAATCTTTCTGATCAGCAGGCACGGCATCCAGCGATTTGCCCATCATCACTTTGGCTTCGGCATAATTATCGGCGCGGCTCTCCACGCGACTCGTTACTATATTAAACGACAGTTGATAAATGCAAACAAGTATCATGGCAATTGCAAAAAACTGTACTAAACCTTTTCCGCGCATATTAATTTTTTATTGAAGTTTGGTTTTTAAAAAAGAGGTGCAAATATAGAAGGAATGAGTAAAAATTATAATTATGAAACAGAGAATATAACATCGGGCAAATGCAGTAAACATATAGCGTGCAATAGTGATGATAATTATGTGCCGGCAGGGTCTGCGAAGCGACCCTGCGTTTTAATGCGCAGAGTCTCCTTGCAAGAAGACGCTGCTAGAACTAAAAAAAACTCGTGCAGGTGAAAACACTCCCGACGATTACATCGGGACATTCTGCTTGCACGCGCTTGGGATGGTTATATTTGTTAAATGTTAAAAATTTGGAACACCAAAAAGAGCGGAATAAGTGCAACCAAATCATTACAATCTAAATTTATTGTTGATGAAGCTAAATAAATTTTATTTGCTCTTATTGCTTTTGATTTACTTGCATTTTAATTCTAATGGACAGATTTGGAAACCTGTTACAACTGATGAATTTTACTATCCAGGTAATACTGCATTTGTTGGTGCAATGGTAGTTGACTCTGCAACAAATACTTTAATTGTAGGAGGTAAATTTGATTCAATAGGTAGTGTTCCTGCAATAAATATTGCCCGGTGGGACGGAATAAATTTTACACCGATTGGAACTGGATTAGTTATAGAAGTTTTGTCACTTGCCATATATAATAATGAGATTTATGCTACAAACGGATATTCAGCTAATAATTTCAAAATATATAAATGGGATGGCAACAGTTGGTCAGTATTTGCCAATCCAAATGATAATGTCCGGTGTTTAAAAGTATACAATGGCAAATTATATGCAGGCGGTAATTTTTCAGTAATTGATGGGGTATTACTCAAAGGAATAGGTGTGTATGATGGAGTGAGCTGGAGCGATATTGGTGGCGGAGTTGATGACCCCGGATGTGGATTTTGCTCATGGGTGGAGGATATAGAATTTGTTGATACTATGATGTATATAGGCGGAGCATTTGCCACAGCAGGAAGTACGCCGGTAAGTAATATTGCCAAATGGGATGGAACAACATGGAGTACACTGGGAACTGGAGTTACAGGCAATAGTGGTATTTATGACGGATGGGTTTTTACAATAGAAGATTTTAACAACGAATTATTTGTAGGTGGAAATTTTGATTCAGCCGGAGGTGTTCTTTGCTCACAGGTTGCAAAATGGAATGGAAATAATTGGGCTGCACTTGGAAATGGATTAACTGGAATGAATGGAGGGCTTGCCGGTCCAGTTTATGATTTTGCGGTTTTTAATAATAAACTTTATAGTGCTGCATGGTGCAGTTATAGCGATAGCACTTATATTGGAACTGTTGCAAACTGGAATGGAATTGATTGGTCAATTACGGGTAATGGTCTTAATAACGGAAACACAATATGTTTGGCTATATACTACAATGAAATTTTTGCAGGTGGCCCAATGAATCTACCTTATTACGGTAATTCGTATAATGCAATTTCAAGATTCGGAGGACTTGAATTTCAAACTCAAAACTCAATCTGCGGAAACAACTGCAATGGTATAGCAACCATAACCGATTCGGTGGGTGTGCCGCCACATAGTTATATGTGGAGCAATGGAGCAACAACCAAAACAGTATCAGGTTTGTGTCCTGGAGTTTATATGGTTTCGGTAACTGATGGCGGAGGAAGTGTTACAGAAGGCAGTGTAACAATTGATGGGCCGCCTGCAATACAAGTAACGGCGACAACCACCAATGTAAGTTGTGGAACATGTAATGACGGAAGCATCATAATTGGTGTGAGTGGTGGAATCGGTGCATTAAATATTTTGTGGAGCAATGGAGATACAACCAACTCATTAAACAATCTATCGTTTGGCAGTTACAGTGTAACAGTAACTGATAGCATGGGTTGCAGTTTTGTTGATACTTATTTTGTGAGTTATGTAAACTCAATACAAACACAATCAAACGATGTAAATTGTTATGGTGTTTGCACCGGAAGCGCAAGTATAGTTTCAACCGGAGTAGCACCTTTGAGTTATCAATGGAGTAATGGAGTAACTGCAGATTCTGCCATGAATTTATGTGCGGGAATTTATTATGCCACTGCAACAGATAGTAATGGAGTTGCTACAATTGATACAGTAGTAATTACAGAGCCAGCACCATTAGTAAGTACCGGTACAAGCACCAATGCAAGTTGCTACACCTGCAACACAGGCACAGCAACAGTTATTTCAAGCGGCGGCTCACCACCCCATACTTATGAGTGGAACAATGGAGCAACTACAAGTACGATTGATAGTTTAATGGAAGGAGTTTACTCCGTAACTGTAACGGATAGTAACGGGTGCGTGGTGTTTAATACTGTATCGGTTGGGTTTGATGTGGGGGTGAATGAATTACAGATTGAAGATTTCAAATTGCAGATTTATCCAAATCCTGCAAACGAAACAGTAACCATAGAATACCAAGCAACCACTACAACCAAAGCTGTAATAACAATAGAAAACTACTTAGGGCAAGCCATACAAACATTACAAATAACCACCAACCAAAAGCAAACAATAAACATAAGCAACTACCCAAGCGGCATGTACTTTATTAAGTGCTTTGATGGTAAGGAGATGAGTGTGGTAAAATTGGTTAAGCAGTAGCCCACCCAGCCTCCCCAAGGGAGGAGTAGGACAATTGAGAGATGAAATATTCTCACTCACAAAAACCTGCTCGGCATGTTTTCGAGCTGCGAATAAGCTTATCAAAAACGATATAACGCAAAACCTATTGCCGCAAGTCAGATGCAGCAAATACATTCCGATAGCTATTGGGATGCTTCCCCGTTTGCCTCACCTTGCAGCCGGGTCACGAATTTTTATTCCTCCATCCCCAACATCAACTCGCCAATAGTTATCTCGAGCGCATCGCATAATTTTTTAAGTGTGTAAATCGATACTTCCTTTTTTCCTGATTCAATTTTGGAAATGTGATTTTGTGTAATGCCTGTTTCGTTTGATAGATCTACTTGCGTGTATGCCATCGTTTCGCGCAAAAATGCTAACGACATGCCCATCAATATCAGCAGTTCTTCTTTCGCAATCATCTGTTGACTTTGTGTTGCAAAATTTAGGAATTGTATTCATTAATTAAATATCCTATAGGATATATTGAATTTTCACATTTATATTAGCGCCTCACCAAATAAAAATCATCTCATGACTTTAAGAATCTTTAACATGAGCAAGGATGACATGCTCGAAAAAACCAAAGTTCATCGCGCCAGTTTTTTAACCCACAAAGTGGAATTCGTAGCCTTCGATGCCGACTTCGATGATCCGTATATCACCGATTGGCTAACTTCCATTACCGCCAGCGAAACTACTGAAGATGCTGAAACACGCGATGATCAACTAACCGTTGAAACACAGGAAGTGCTGACTCAAATGGCCGAAGGGCGCAAAGTGTATGGTGTGATGATGTACTGGGTTCGTAAAGCTTATCCCGGCAATTTGCAGATTATAAATAAATTCGGTTTCAACGATTATGGTTCAATAGGTAGCAGTCAGCAGGGCATGGTTAGTTTTTTAGCCAAGCTTCATTCGCTTAGTAACAGCGCCACTTACAAACCCACCTTGCTTGCCGCCAACTGCACCCAACCCATAATTGATAACATTGAAACCGTGCGCGCCGCCCTCGATGGAAAAAATATTACACAGGAAGAATTTAAAATTAACGAGCCCGTAGCCACTAATGCCCGCAATATTCAGTACAACGAAACCTGGCTTTTCTCCACCTAAGTAAATGCGGCAGCACATGTTATTTACCGAGAGCAACCCGAATTACTAAATCTGTTTTTATTGGGGCGCTCTGAAGGTGTTGACCCATATACACTTCTTGGTACAGTTACCGATGCGGTTTCTACCCTGCCGTTGCCGTCAGCCGAATTAGAAATTATAGAATTAGGCATCACGCAAAATCCTGATGTTAGTGGTTTGTATGGTTTCGTAATTCCCGATGGAACTTATACTTTAACCTGTAAAGCCATTGGTTATGTAACGCAAACCTTCACCATCACCATTGCCGGTGGTGTGGCGGTTACACAAAATATTGCTTTGGCAGTGTAGAAATAAATTAAAAATTAGAATTGAAAAATTAAAAATGCCCTCCGGTTTTCGGGGGGGGCATTTTTAAATTAAATTATTAACACAACCGGTTAGCGGCTTACAGTTTTTTGAAAAGAAAGCTACTTCAGTGCTTAATTATTATTCTATTCTGAATGACCGAATTGTTTTGGTCAATGATTTTACCATAATATAAACCTTCAGGAAGATTTTTAATATTCATGCTTACCGTGTTTAAACCTTTTGTTATGTTCAGATTATTTTGTATTACTAATTGACCTATCGAATTAATTATCTGAATTTTTATTATTGATGCTTCAATAGAATTAATGTCAAAGCTGAAATTATCGTCCACCGGATTCGGATAAAATTCAGATACCATTTCGGTTACTGATGAAATTTCAATTGACTTAATAATTGTATAACTAAATTCTCCATCTGAATCTATTTGTTTAATGCGGTAGTAAACTCTACCGAATAATTCGTTTTGGGTATCTCTGAATTCATACTTTGTTTCGTTAGCTGTAGTTCCCATTCCTAATACTTCACCAATTTTATCAAAATTCAATATTCCTTTTGTATTCATAATTCCTGATTCTATTTCGAATCTATCGTTATTAATTTCTGATGAAGTAACCCAGTTTAATAATGCAGTTTGGTTATTAATAGAGAGGTCAAATGAAGAAATTGAAATTGGAAGCGGCTCTCCACCAAAGCCCCCGGCAAAATCAGAAAACGAAGTGAGACCGGAACGCAACATTGTAACTACACCGGATGAAATGCTTTGTGAGGCATTGTTATGGATACCAAGTGATTGCCATGGCGCTGTATTATCGGGTCGTTTTACTATACCAAACATACTGGCAAGTGCCGGTCCATTGCCTGCCCCTTTCATTTTACAAGTAATGTTATAACTGCCGGCAGTTGGCTGTGCGTTTGGCGTAACAGTCCAAAAACCGTAGTCAAGAAAATCAAGCACATTAGTGCCGTTAATTTGCAAACCGGCCGGTACCAATCCCGGACTACTATTATTGAATACTACTTTAATGTTATTAATGCCGGTTATTCCATTCAAATCAATAATAACTTCTTCATAAAAAGCCGAAGTGCCTACCGGGAAATAATATATTCCGTTTCCGGTTACTACACGATTAAGAATTCCATTTATATAAGTGATGGAGGTAAAACCTGTTATTGACCCTACCGATGAATTAAAAATTCTTACTTCGAAAACACCTGTTGAAATTATTCCATTAATTAATGATAAAACTCCATTTACATTCATGTGTTTTGTAAGCGTAACGAAGCCTTCGGCATTTATCACAACATTATTCAATTTAGTTAGGGCACTCGTTAATTCGAATGATGAAACTACCGGTTCGGTGTATATTAAATTGTATATTCCAACAAATAATGGTGTTGCTGACAAACTTCCGGTTCCGCGCGATATGCTTGCATTGTTTAAAATTTTTAATGAAAATCCATTCAGGTTTATAGTTCCTGTGGTGAGATACAAAGTTGAATCAATTAAAATTGATTTTAAAAGTTTAGCTCCTGCAGCATTTTCAATGGTAAGTTTATGAAATGTAATAGATATGTTAATGTTTTGGATAGCGGTGCCATTTAAATAAACATTGGATTCGGGTCTGAAATTTAGTGTTCCTCCGGTTTTAATAATGTCGCCCTTTATCATGGTTGTTCCATTCAGCCAAACAGTTTTTGAAGTGAAAGTGGGTCCGCTATGAACGAGTGATAAATTTCCTTCAGTTGCAAATGAAGCGTCAAGATCAACATCAATTGATTGTCCTGTGCAATCCCATGTAAAATTTCCAAAAGTTTGACCTGTACCAAAAGGCGCAATGGTGGTTATACCTGAAATTAAACAATTGGACCCGGCTGCCCATGTTGCTGCAACTATTGGATAAAGAGCATTTCCATTTCGGTTATATTTATACCCGCTACCTGCATCAAAAAACAATTGACCACCGGCAACATTGTTTACTGTTCCATAATCTATTATTAAACCACCGATATGGATAGCTGCTGAATTACGAATAATTAAATTGGACACAGCGCTTATACTTCCAATAGTTAATATGCTGGTTAATGGCAAGTACAAACCATCGAGTTCGGTAGTGCCTGTTGCTGCATGATTTAATCCTGTTCCATTAAACACCCACATTCGTGCTGCCAAAGTTGAGGAGGTATAGTTTCCGGCTTTATCGCGCATATATATTAGGTAAGTATATTTTCCGGTTGTGCCAGGATCATCAGCAAAATTTGAAATCAATGAATCGTTATAAACCACCGTGTATCCTGATATTGTTTTTGGTCCTATTAAAGTGCTGATTGGTGAATAGTTGGTTTTATTATTTACTGTTGGGTTATTTGAATAGATACCTGCGCGGCGAATAATTAACAATCCATCAATGCCTGACTCAGAATCGGTGCCTGCCACAATGCTTAATGTAACAGCTGTACCAC
>CAMDOA010000070.1 GCA_945903305.1 Chitinophaga pinensis | reverse complement strand
TTTGATTTAGGACCGAGATATCTTGCCATTTTATTTTATTCTGTTTGTGGTTGATTGGAATTATACTCTTCTCTTTTTAGGAGGGCGACAACCGTTGTGCGGCATTGGAGTAATATCGCGAATGATGGTAACATCAATTCCTGAAGAACCGATGGCGCGGATAGCAGCTTCGCGACCTGAACCTGGACCTTTCACGAAAACTTCTACTTTGCGAAGACCTGAATCATGTGCAACTTTTGCAGCTTCTGATGAAGCCATTTGTGCTGCATAAGGAGTATTCTTTTTTGAACCCTTGAAACCAACCTTACCGGCTGAGCTCCATGAAATCACATTACCATTTTTATTGGTGAAGGCAATAATGATGTTGTTAAAACTTGCCTGTATGTGTGCCTCTCCTTCCGGATCAGCTTTGATGGTTCTTTTTTTTGCTCCTGCTTTTTTTGCGTCTGCCATGCTTAATTGTTGTTCTTCTTAGTTGTTTACTTATAACTGATAACTTATCACTTATAACTTTCTATTTCTTAGCTGCTACTTTTTTCTTTCCTGCTACTGTCTTACGCTTTCCTTTACGGGTGCGTGAGTTAGTGCGGGTGCGCTGCCCGCGAACAGGCAATCCTTTACGATGGCGAATGCCACGGTAAGAACCAATGTCCATCAAACGCTTAATGTTCAATTGAATTTCTGAACGCAAAGCACCTTCCACTTTGTAATCGTCGGTGATGGTGGTACGGATACCATTCAAATCGTTATCGTCCCAGTCTTTTACTTTCTTTTCAGGATCAACACCTGCTTTCAAAAGTATTTTGCGTCCTGCCGAACGACCTATTCCAAATAAATATGAGAGACCGATATCGCCTCTTCTGTTCTTTGGTAAATCAACACCTGCTATTCTTGCCATTGATGGTTTATGGTTTTTTTAACCTTGTCTTTGTTTAAAACGGGGATTCTTTTTGTTAATCACATACAGCTTGCCTTTGCGGCGAACTATCTTGCAATCAACACTGCGTTTTTTTATTGCTGCTCTTACTCTCATTGCTTCTGTTATTTAAAACGATAAGTGATTCTTCCTCTTGTTAAATCGTAAGGGCTCATTTCTACTGATACTTTATCTCCGGGTAGTATGCGTATGTAGTGCATGCGCATTTTTCCTGAAATGGTGGCTAAAATCTCGTGTCCGTTTTCAAGCCGCACTCTGAACATGGCGTTTGAAAGCGCTTCTGTTATTGTGCCATCCTGCTTAATCAGGTCCTGTTTTGCCATCCGGTTTTGTAAAAAATGAGGCCTCCCTTTAAAAAGAAGGGACGCAAAAGTAAAAAGTTAATTGATATTAACAAGTTAATGTTTAAAGTATTGAAGGGGGGATAACTATTATGAGATTATTAAAATCTCAATCTTTTTCGGAACAGGGTTTTAATACTGATTTTGTGCTGGATTGTGACCCATTTCCATTTTATTCCTTTACAAATTTCTTAACTCCAAAACTTCCGTCAATCATTTTCACTTTCACAAAGTAAACGCCGGATGAAAGCCCGCTCACATCAATAGTGAAAATGTCATTGCGAGAACTGTAATCAGTTCGAAGCAATCTCTCAACTCTTCCTAACACATCAACAATTTGAATGTTGCTCACTGTTAACTGTTCACTGTAAACTGTTAACTGCCCATCTGTTGGATTGGGATAAATAATAAACCCATTCACAATTGACAATTCACCATTCACACTTGAAACTAAAACAAACACGCACTCCGATTGTTTTGTACAACCCTGTGCATCAGTAATGATTACTGCATAATTGCCGGTGGTGGTTGCAACAAAAGTTTGGTTGGTGGCTCCGGTTATGTTAGTGCTGCTATCGCAATTGTACCATTGATAATTTACACTGCCGCTGCCTGTTGCTGTTAGTGTATCTGCATTTGTTGTTATGCCTGCTGTAACTGAATCTACTTCTATGGTAGTAGTTATAATGCTATCGCAGCCATTGGAGTTTATTAAAGTATCAATATAAGTTCCATCATTGTAATAAATGTTAATGCCAATTAGTACACTATCGCCTTCGCATATTTTTTGTGTGCTGCTGCTGCTCGTATTATTTAAAACGGTGAGTTCTAAATAAATAATTGAATCGCAAGCCAGCGAGTTGGTTAGTGTATCTATATAATCTCCGGCTGCAGTTAGCAGTGTACCATTGAAATTATAACTCTCACCATTGCATATACTCGCTGTATTACTACTGCTTGTACTACTAATAACAGTTAACAATAAACTAATAAGTGAATCGCATCCGTTAACATTTAAAACTGTATCTGCATAAACTCCGGCTGCTGTTAGTGTGCTGCCATTAAAATTATAACTCTCGCCGCTGCATATACTCGCTGTACTTGCGCTGCTTGTATTACTAATTACTGTTAACAATAAACTAATAACTGAATCGCACCCTGCAACATTTAAAACAGTATCTGCATAAATACCCGCAGTTGTTAGCAGTGTGCCATTAAAATTATAGCTCTCGCCACTGCATATACTCGCTGTGCTTGCGCTGCTTGTATTACTAATTACTGTTAACAATAAACTAATAACTGAATCGCAGCCGCCAACATTTAAAACAGTATCTACATAAACTCCGGCGGCGGTTAGTGTGCTGCCATTAAAATTATAACTCTCGCCGTTGCATATACTTGCTGTGCTGCTGCTACTTGTATTACTTATAACAGTTAACTGTAAACTAATAACTGAATCGCAACCTCCCGAATTTAATAATGTATCATAGTAATTGCCTGTTGCAGTTAACACTGTGCCATTAAAATTAAACACCTCACCCTCACACACACTTGTATTTATAGTTTGTTGGTTAGCCAAGCATGTTACAATTGTATCGCATGGGCTGCCTATCAGTGCCCCTAAATTGTAGTTGACCATATTAGGTAAACCACCCATACACCTCATTCCATTTAAATAAAAACTATAAGGTTGAATATTGCAACCAACCCCATATACATTAGGGTTTTCAATTACAGTCAGGTTTTTATTTCTGAATGTGTATGCCTGACTTGGAAGTGTTGGTGGGCCACTTGCTATGTATATTTTCCCATCCGGTGCTAAAAGATGTTGAACAATATACCAATTAGTACTATCGTCCCATAATTGAATTTTAGATTGGGCTACATTGGGTGAATCTAAATTAAACTGAAATAATTTATTCTTTGATGATGCATAGAATATTCTATTATTTGGTGAAAAGGAGCAGCCATAAATATTATTTTCATTACCAAGATCAATATAATTGCTTAATTCACCAGTACATCGGTTAAAGTCAAATAATGCTGTATTATCATTATATGTTTCAACTAAACCCAATTTGCTTCCATCAACAGAAAATTTCATTTGTCCTTGTGATTGTAAAGTTGGACCTATTGATTGAATTATAGGACCACTTATTCCATTTGAGGTTACTAAAAATTTATAAAATTCATTGGTATTATACTTGTGAATCAATATCCACCAATCCAATCCATTACCATGGCGCACCGCAGTAAGTTTCTCTGTAAAATAACCAAGTGCTAATGTATTTACTTTTGAAATACATTTTCCATAAGCACCAAGTGATTTATCAATTATAGCATAATTAAAGCCGGCAACTCCAAAAGATGTAATATCATCACCGATATAGAATAAGTAATATTTATTTGTATCATTAATAAAAGGAATAAAAAGCATGCCTTGTGTTTCTGAACGATTGCTGCATATACTATCGCCAAATGGAATAATTTTTTCATTGAGACCATATATTGCACTAAAAAGTCCAAGGTTACCTTGATATAGTGATCCCTGCCCAACATAATAAAGCAAAACCCCATTTTTATTGGCTAACGAAGCATAGTTTTCGGCTTGCCATGTAAAATTCATATCTATTTTATAGACAAGAGGGTTTAAAGTATCATTCCAATCAATTCCTACGCTATCTTCAAATACCCAAACTCTATCCTCCTTCTGAGCGATGCTCAGAAGAGGACAGAGAATGAGTATTACAAATAATTTCTTCACAAAACAATTACTAATTTACCCTGTTTAAGCAAATTATTATTGCACTTTATACTGTACAAATACAAACCTGATGAATAACCTGATGTGTTGAATCGTTGTTCATTTCCGCTGTTGTTGGTGTTCCACATTTTTAACTTTTAACAAATATAACATGCTCGCGCCTGTGTCTGGTGTTTTCACCAACACGCTTTTTTGAGATTGCGGATTTTGCATTTCGAGTTATTTATTGCTTTACAAATTTTTTATCTTCTTGAACCTAATTGCCAAATTTTATTAGCACAAAACAAACCGGTTGCACAATAATTTTCCATCATTTTGTAACAACATTGGAATAAACATTAACAACATCAGAACAAATATTAACAAGTTTGTCGTAAACATTAACAACATCGGCACAAACATTAACAAGTTTATCGCAAACATTAACAACATCAGAACAAACATTAACAAGTTTGTCGCAAACATTAACAACATCGGCATAAACATTAACAAGATTGTCGTAAACATTAACAACATCAGAACAAACATTAACAAATTTGTTGTAAACATTAACAACATCAAAGTAAACTGTAACAACATTCACTATTATTTTTTTCTTTGGTAGAATATTATTCCCACCCTGTCGATGTGTGCTTTTAAATCAGGATTGCTGATGTCGTTGTAATTGACAATGTCGAAATGAAAAGGGAGAGGTGAACTTTCATTTAATTTTCCATTAATGTTGAGAGCGAGAAGTGCATCAGTTTTTTTCCCGATAATGGCAATGTCAATGTCACTGCCCGGTTTATAATTTCCTTTCGCTCGACTTCCGAAAATGCTTGCCTGCTCTATTTCGGTGTGAAGGGAAAGTTCATTTTGAATAATTGATAAAGCATTTTCTGAAAGTCCGAACATTTCAAATTGATTTTTCTTTTAACCAGGTAAATCCTTGTTGTAATGCCGTAAAATATTTTTCGCGGATCAGCTTCAGTGCAAGTGCTGATTTTTTATCATCATAATTATGCGCGAGCAGATTTCTTTTTTCAAGCATATCAATCCATGTTTCACCGTCGGTAATCATCTCGTAACGAAAGGCTTCCTGAATCACATCGCGCGGATATTTCGCAATTACATTTTTCATTTCCAGAAAATCTTTCAGTGTATTCCACGCCAATTCAAAAGTGAATTCAAATGACTGAATGATGCCGGCCTCCTCTAAACGCGAGGGGTTTTTTTTCTGAAGTGATTCGCTCAGAAATGAAAATGCATTTTCAAAATTCTGAAACCGTTGTTTCCACCTTATGTCTTCATTTTTCATTCAACTGTTTTTTCTGACCTCTCAAAAATAAATTTTTCATTAACATCTTCATCACTCACTTAAATTTCCGTTGTTGCTGGTGTTCCGCATTTTTAACTTTTAACAAATATAACACGCTCGCATCCGGTGGGGTTTTCACCAACACGCTTTTTTGAGTTAGCGGATTTTTCATCTCGCATTTTTATTGCTTTACAAATTTTTTATCCTATTGCACTTGGTTGCCAAATTTTATTTGCACAATACTCTTTAAGTAAAAACACTCACAAACAAAATTGTTTGATTAATAAGTCAGCCTTTTTACTTCCTAAATCTGAGGCTTTATGCAAATCGTTACAGCCTTTTACTTTATCTTCAAAATAAAAATAAAGCTGACCTCGAAAATAGTAGCCCTTGCTGTCGTTAGGATTTAATTGAATATACCTGTTGAAATCAGTTAATGCCTCGTTCATTTTTTTCAATCGGCCATAGGTTGTGCCCCGTTCGAAATAGGCATTGGCAAAATCTGATTTAAGCGAAACAGCTTTTGTAAAATCAGCTATTGCATTTTCGAGGTTGCCAAGTTTATTGTTAATCTCGCCACTGTAATAAAAAGCATTGGGGTTATAACTCATTTTTCTTTTTGCAATAGAAATGTATTTTAATGCGCTATCGTTCTGATTTGTATTGTTAAAATATAATGCCAGCAGGTAGTATGGTTTTGAATTAGATGAATCGATTAGTATGAATTCTTTACATTCCCGAATCATATTTGGATAATCTGCTTCATTATAATAAGCAGTAGCTAACCGGTCACGGACATCTGAATTGTTTGATTGAATTTGTTTAATATGCTTAAATTTTTCGATCGCTTCCTTTTCTTCATTCACCATTGATAACACAACTCCGTATTGCAACCAGGCATAGCCATTTTGTGGATGATAGGCAATTGCGTTTTCAAAATAGGTTCTGAAATTTTTATAATAACCGGCATTGCCATAGGTAATATAACTCATGGCCACTACTAAAACTGTGAGAAAGATGCTTGCCTGTTTTTTATAAAACAGCTTTTCAACCAGGGAATAAATAATGAGCAATAATCCTACTCCCGGAAAAATCATTCGATGATCTAAGTATTGATAGGAATAATCACTGAAGGTTGTTTTATAAAACAGTACAGGAATTAGTGGAACCAGAAAACAAACCATTCCGAACAAAACCAATTTATTGTTAATTTTTTTACGAAACAAAAAAACGGAAACACCAATTACTGCAATAACGGCTATTCCGGAATAAGTGATTAGTGGATTGAAAAAAGGCATGACACAAAAAAACATTGGAACAAAAAACTTAAATACTTCTTCGGGAATGAGTGGAAGATTATAAACCAGGTAATGAAAATTAAATAATGAAGAGGAGGTGTCAACGCATTGAGAGCGCATCCATAAATATACAATTGTCAGAATTATTGAGGGTGTAAAAATCAAAAATGATTTTAGTTTGTTCAGCTTAAAATTCCAGAATAAAAATCCGGCTAACCCATTAATGGGAATTAAAACTGTTGCACTTTCTTTTGAAAGCAGTGCGAGAAAATATAACAGGGATGCAATAATTAAATGTAAAATTTTATTTGAATAGAAGTAATTGCTCCATGAAAGCAAGCAGCCAACAGAAAAAACAAACAAGTATAAATCTCCCCGGGCCGGAATCCAACTTACAGTATGTGCCAATAAAAAATGCACAGAAAACAGTAATGAAATCCAGAACGCATGATTGATTATTATTTTTAATCGGAGTAAAAACGAGAATAACAATTGAACACAAATACAAAAAATTAAAACATTGTGAATATGAAAAACTCCTGGATTGGTTTTGCTAAATAAAAAGTCAATGGCATAAGTTAATGACTGTAAGGGGCGGTATAATTCAATACTTTTATTCAGTAACCAGGCATCAGAAAAAAAAATTTTATGTAAATCAAAATTTAAAAGGGGTGCTGCCTGATCAATTAAAATGATGCAATCGTCATTATAGGAAAGATTAAATGAAAAAGTTTGCCAGTAAAGCAACAGGGGTACTGCCAACAGAATAATGCGAAATAATAAATCGGGATTTTGGAAGGAGGAACTGAAAAAACTATTGTTTGCTTCCTTCGGTTTTACTACTTGCTTTTTTTCAAACGACTTTCCCATCAGTGTTTTTTCGGTAAGGGTTTTTTAGCGGGAGTTTTCTTCTTTGGTTCACCGAATTTGAAAGTATAACCAATGTGTGCATAGATTATATCGGTATAAGAATTATAAGGAGTAGCCGCAGCATTTGACAAATCAACATTATCGGGATTGTTGGGATCGAAGGTTCCGGTGCCTGCCCAATTAACGGTCCATTCCTTTATCTGGTCTTTATTGAAGTAGGTAGCATTGCCTCCCCACATATAATCAACTCCTAATTCAATACATCCTCTGCCGGCATCAATCAACAATCCGGCGCCACCGCCATAAGCATATGTTAAATCGTCAATGGCTTTTGCTGTATTGATCGTGTTATCGTCCTGGTCTGAAGTAAAAAATCTTTTTTCGGTCTCATCGGTTACTGTTGTTCGGGTGGATAGATAATTTAATCCGCCACTAATCTGAACAAATGGTTTTACATAATCGGTTGGAAAAACAAATCGCGTTTTAAAAATCCAATTCGACAAACCATTGGTTGTTTCCACTCCCAACCTTACCGGAATTGTGCTGATAACTGTAGTGCCTGCCATGACCTGCAAATCATTTTCGATTATTTGATTTTTGGTGCCCATCAGATTATAGTTGTAGCCTATTCCGAGATACAAAGGAAAATCTGGATTCACTTTAAATAGTAAATCCAAACCAAGCCCCATGTGAAAATCATTGGTGTTATCGGCAAATGCTGCCTGTGGTATTCCGCCCAACAATGAAATATTAAAGTAGTGCTGTGCTTTTGAATTGATTGATAGAATTATAAAAGCAAGAAGAAGTAAGATTTTTTTCATGTTCAATTTTTTTTGCGGACTAATCGCAAATCATGCCAAAGGGAAATGATTCATTTAAAGTTTCATTTCGTGTGGACACTAACCGAGGCGGAATGCTTATTTCTAAAAAAATGAAACTACATTTTGATAAACGATTTCTGTTCCGACATGCCATTAACAGTTATTTCAATAATGTATTGACCGGGATAATATTTTTCAATGTCCACTATCAATTCCTTTTCATTCACCTCTTTTTTCAAAATTATTCTTCCAACTATATCAGTAATTTTTATTGCAGAAATATTTTGATTGGAAGAAACCGTAAACTGATCATTTGCAGGATTAGGAAAAACCGAAAATTGTAAGTCGTTAATATTTAAAATATTATCAAAGCCTGAAACAAATACAACATCACTGATCCAGTTCACCTGAACTTCAGCACCGGTATTGGTAATAATTCTTGCATCAGTAATTGTAATATCTTCCAACGAGGTAAAAGCTCCTGATGGAATTAAGAAATCAAAATCAGCAATCAAGCCTTGTCCGGTTATTCCCAAATGATTTTCGCGGACAAAAACGAAATTGATTTTTCCGTTGCCTGATTTTTTCCAGGTAATAAAGCCGGTGTTGTTATTCAGCCATCCATTTCCTGCAGCATTCAATGATGTATAATCAATTATGGCGCTGTTAAAACTTAATTCAATAGCAACACCATAAACATCGGCAATATTATTTCCGCCATCGGTTAAGCTGATTGTACCGTGAACTAAACTTCCGGCGCCAACTGTATCTTCAATCAATTGAACAGTGAGGTCAGGCAAACTTCTGTCGTTTGCATGATTGGGTTCTTCTAATTTCAAATGTGTCAAACCATTATTAATAGTTACAGCATCTAAATCTGTAGTGTCAACTATTCCATCACCATTGCAATCGGCATGTTTGTGATTAATTCCTGAAATAAAATAATTTGACCAATCAGTACAATACTGACCAACCCAATTGGTAGTTGCTGCAATTCGTGTGGCACCTGTTTCGCCATAAGCCAACCCGATTGATAACACATCAAATGCATTAACTATTAAATCACTATTGGCATCGCCAGGCCAAACAGTATCAGCCGGACAAGTATTAACATAAACCTGGTAGGTGTATGACTGAATTCCAATATACGGGCAATTATCATCCAAAACAGAAAATGTAACTAAGTATGGATTGGATGAAACATCGGCAATAGTTGGCGACCAACTAAAAGTAGTTGTAGGATTCAGTCCACCTGAAAATGAAATGGATGCGTTGTTGATTAATGAATCATATGAAACTGATAATTGCTGTGTTACATCAGCATCAGAACTATTTACAGTAAACGAAAGTGTTTGGTTGGCGCAAGTGTTTGTAATAAAATTTGTTGTTCCGTTTATGCCTGTGAGCTGCGGTAAATTATTTGCACCATTAATAACCATACATTGAATATCACGCATTACCCAACCAATTAAAATTCCATTTCGGTATTCAGAAACTTTTACAGCCATGACAAAAACCTGCAATTGATTTGGTGTTGCGGTAATAACCCCTGTATTATTATTTATAGAAATTGCAGAAGAAGATGAAAACGGATTTGAATAAGTATAAGGAGCGTTGTAAGTAACAAATGCTGAAGTCATATCTAAAGATGGTTGAAATTCAAACCCAATTGAGTCACCATCAGTTTCTGTTGCTGAATAATTTAACGACACAGGTTGGTTAGCATACAAAATCATTACTGCATCGTTATTAAATTGAGGAGAATTATTTACCACAAGATTGGTATTATCGAGCAAGGCTTCAACACGAAATCCCTGAGAAGCCGGATTCATCAAAGTGGTTATAGAACCATTTCGGCAACAATCTTCATACGACATTTTCCAACTGTCACTTGATGGAAGAGAGACTGTTCCGGTATAAGTATATAACTTATAGGAAGGCAATGCTCCGCCATTGCAACTTGATTGGCTTGCACTTGAGGAACAAATCAAGTTTAATTCCTGAGGTAAACCAACCTGATTTACCGTTGTGTTAAATGTAAAAAATGTGGTTTGCGATTCAATTGAAATATTTGCGCTATTTGCCGGCGTTATTCCCTGGCAATCAGCAATCAGCTCTAATGTTATTTCAAAATCGTTTCCGGTAATCCATTTGTAGGTTATGCTTCCCCCTGCAATGTGTGATGCACTAACATTAATTGAAATTAAACACAGTGCTAACAACAAAATTTTTTTCATAGATTATTTTTTTGGAATTATTAATCTTCAGGCGATGAATATAACCTTATTGACATTTAACAGAATGTTTTTAATTGTTCTGATTCTTACGCACTATAAAAAGCATTTCTATTTTTGCCCCACAAAAAAAATAAATATGGGAATGATGAAAGAATTTAAGGAGTTCGCCATGCGCGGAAGCCTTGTTGATGTTGCAGTTGCATTCGTAATGGGCGCAGCATTCGGGAAAATAGTATCAGCATTTGTTGATGGTATGGTAATGCCTGTAGTTGGCATGATTGCAAGCGGTCAGGATTTCTCTCAACTCAGGGTTGTTTTAAAGGAAGCAGTGGGCGATAAACCGGAAGTTGCCATTATGTATGGTTCTTTCCTAACTGTGGTCCTCGACTTTATAATTGTTGCGTTCGCAGTATTCATGGTTATAAAAGCTTTAAATGCTTCTAAGAAAAAGGAAGCGGCTGCCCCCGCAGCACCACCCGCTCCAAGCAACGAAGAAAAATTGTTAATGGAAATCAGAGATGCATTGAAGAAGTAGTAAATCTTTAGTCATATGTCCTTTGTCTTAAGTTATTAGTTTATCCAAAGCAAAATTTTCTTGTTTCGATTTATATTGAAATCGCAGGTGTAAAGATTTAAACAGGAACCGGAAAAAAAATTCAGGTGAAAGATGTAATTGGAGATGGATTATCGTATAAGTTTTAAATTAAATATTTCAAAAAAAACAACCCTGCCACCAATAGTAAAATTGAAGCGATATTAATTTTATATGTTGTGAGTCGAGTTATTTTTGATGGGTCAGGTTTTAACTGATTCAAATAATAATTATGACAGAGTTAATTGTTCCGGTAACTGCACCTGCAGAATTAAACGCGTTGGAAAATGAATTTAAACTTTATAATGCCGATGAAGTAAAAAAATCGTTAAGTATTTTGAGAGCGATGAATCATAAGTTGCGCTGTGAAATATTGAAGATTATTGACCATTCAGAAACTATAAATGTTACCTCATTATACAAAGCATTGAATATTGAGCAATCGGTTGCCTCGCAACATTTAGCCATTTTGCGTCGGGCAAAAATTGTAAATGCCAAAAGAATCAGTAAGCAAATAATGTATTCAATAAATAAAGAGCGGTTAGCTAAGTATGTTGTTTTAATTAAAGATATGCTGGTTTAGCGGCTACCATTTTGCTATAAAAAACGGATTCAGCAGATTTTTTTTGTTATAACACAATGGCAGGTTTGTATCTGCTTCAATCACATTTCCACCGGCTATTTTTAAAACAGCATGTCCTGCTGCAGTATCCCATTCCATAGTAGGGGCAAATCTTGGATAAACATCTGCATTTCCTTCTGCCAGCAAACAAAATTTTAATGAACTGCCAGCCGAAACAAAATCAATCTCTTTGTTTTGAGTTTTTAACCGGGCAATAAAATTTTCGGTTTCAATACTCATGTGACTTCTGCTTCCAATAATTCTTACTTTACTTAACAAATAGTAATCATCTCTTTTTATTAACAAAACACGAGCACTTGCTTCATTGGTCATAAAACTACCTTCACCTTCTTTCGCGCTCCACATTTTTTTTAAAGCCGGGGCATACACAACTCCAAGAACCGGAATTCCATTTTCTATTAAAGCAATGTTGACAGTAAACTCTCCATTCTTTTTTATAAATTCTTTTGTGCCATCAATTGGGTCAATCAGCCAGCAATGCGACCAGTTTTTTCTGATTTCAAATTCAATGGCTTTTGATTCTTCTGAAATAAATGGTATGCCTGGATAGTGAATGTGCAGCTGTTCAAGAATAATCTTATTCGATATTTTGTCGGCAGCTGTCAACGGCGATTTATTCTCTTTCATTTCAACTGAAAATTCGCCTTTATAAATTTCCATTATAGCATCGCCGGCCTTGCGAGCAATTTCTTCAATTAAACCTAAATCAATTTTATCTGCTATCATTTCAGGGTATTAATTTCAAACATTCCTGCAATCTTGCTTTCCAGGGTAATGGTCTTATGCCAAAAGTTTTTATCAATTTTTCATTGCTCATAATGCTGTAAGCGGGTCGCTTGGCCGGGGTTGGAAATTGCGCTGTAGTAATTGGTATTATAGGTGTTTCAATACCTTTTAAAATCAATATTTCTTTCGCAAAATCATACCACGATATTTCCCCCTCGTTGCTGAAATGGAAAATGCCCCATGGTTTCAGCGCATCACACAATAAAGTAATTTTTAATAAAGCATCAGCCAAATCACAAGCATAAGTCGGACTGCCTTTCTGATCGTTAACTATTTTTAACTCCGGTTTTTCGCCAGCTAATCGGAGAATTGTTTTTACAAAATTTTTCCCAAATGACGAATACACCCACGATGTGCGTATGATAATTGTTTTTTCATGTTTTGCCAAAGCCGCTTTTTCACCGTTGTGTTTTGTAATTCCATATATGGAAATCGGATTCGTTAAATCGGTTTCGATGTAGGGTTTGTTTTTGGTTCCATCAAATACAAAATCAGTTGAAATATGAATAAACGGAATGTTTAATAAATGACACGCATCAGCCAGATATCCGGTAGCCGTTTCGTTTATCAGTTTGGCAAGTTCAGGTTCTGATTCCGCTTTATCTACAGCAGTATATGCGGCACAATTAATAACCACCATCGGTTCCTTGCTGATAAAATAATTGTTTACAGCTGACTTATCTGAAATATCCAATTCATTGCGGCCGACGAATAATAAATTTAATGAGGGGTAATGATTGGCCATTATTTTAATTTCATTACCAAGCTGACCATCAGCTCCCGTAACTAATACTTTCGTTATCATGGTATAAAATTTCGGTTTACAGGAACTGAAAAAAATTTAAAATGGATTTGCAGCATCGAATTCAAAATTATTTTCGACATCGGCGAATAATGAATTTTGTTTATCCTTATCGGAAATAATAATGGCGTCGGCAGGTAGTTTCCAATCAATATTCAGCGCTGGATCGTTATAAGAAATACCTCTTTCGGCATTTTTATTATAAAAATTATCGCATTTATAAAAGAACAAAGCGGTTTTACTAAGTACTGAATAACCATGTGCAAAACCCCGGGGAACAAATAATTGTTTATTATTTTCTTCGGAAAGTAAAATGCTGAATTGTTTGCCGAACGATGGCGAACCTTTTCGTAAATCAACTACCACATCAAGCACTTCGCCCTGAATTACACGAACTAATTTTGCCTGGGCAAATGGAGCTAATTGAAAGTGAAGTCCTCTTAAAATTCCGTACGATGAAAAAGCCTGATTGTCCTGAACAAAATTTCGCTGAATGCCTTTTTGTTCAAAGCTTTTCATATTAAAACTTTCGAAAAAATAACCCCGCTCGTCGCGAAAAACAGTAGGTTCAAACACAAGCAAACCCGGGAATCCGGTTTCAGAAAATGCCATTATTAATCTATTAAGGTGTTATTTAAAAGTTGATTGGAAGTACAAAGCTT
>CAMDOA010000069.1 GCA_945903305.1 Chitinophaga pinensis | reverse complement strand
CAGAACCTACTTGTTCGCTACCATTTTTATTTTGTTCTTTTCCAAATTAGTTATCAGTATTTTTTTATTGACTGATGATTCGCTTAGAGGAGTTCGCTGGGTTGGTCAGGTTATCAGTACGCCAAAAAACACTGAAGGAATATCAAGATTAAAATTTATTTCGCAGGCAGGATTATTAGTCTCCGGATTTTTTCTTTTCAATTTTGTTTACGGAATGGTGAAAACCGGTTTTAATTACCGAGTAACTCGCATCAAACTAAAACTGGCGAATCTTCCTGAGTCATTTGTCGGAAAAAAAATAATTCAGATTTCAGATTTGCATACCGGTTCGTTTGTTTCCACCGCTCCTATTGAGCGTGCCATTAAAATGGTGAATGACGAAAAAGCGGATATGGTTTTTTTTACCGGCGATTTAGTGAATGATAAATACGATGAAGCACTTCCGTTTAAAAAATGTTTGAGTTCCATTCATGCGCCGCTTGGTGTTTATTCGGTTCTCGGTAATCATGATTACGGCGACTATTATCAATGGAAAACTGCTGAAGCAAAAAAAGAAAATTTAGAAAAGCTGAAAGCATTACATACTGAATTCGGCTGGAAATTATTATTGAACGAAAACATTCGGATTGGCGAACCCGGAAATGATATTGCATTAATTGGAATTGAAAACTGGGGAGCACTGCATGGCTTTACAAAGTATGGTGATTTGGAAAAAGCATATGCCGGTTCTGAAGATGCAAAAGTGAAATTTTTATTATCACACGATCCATCGCACTGGGATGCGCAAGTAACCAATCAATACAAAGACATTGCAGCCACTTTTGCGGGACACACGCACGGCTTTCAGTTCGGGTTTGAAATTACAGGGTTACGATGGAGTCCTTCGCAATGGATGTATAAACAATGGGCGGGTTTATACGAAAATGGAAACCAAAAATTATATGTGAACCGTGGATTGGGTTTTCTTTTTTATCCGGGCCGGGTGGGTATTACTCCTGAAATTACTGTGTTTGAATTGGAGCGGGCTTAATAAATAAATGTAAGTTATGAATGGAACTTATCAGTTAAGATTCCAAACTGCTTTTCAATCAACGGTTTAATGCCGCTAATTCCTCTATCAATTTCACTTTCAGTTTTTCACCTGTCGTCATTATTCTTTTCTTAATACTTTCCGGATGTTCGCGGGTTGCTTCCGCGGTTTGCCTGCAATAATCATCGAGCATAGCCATGGTAGTACAATAGCTCTGTAAAATTTTGTTTGCCATGTAGGCAGCAGTTTTATTGTTGTCCATATTATTTTTTTATTCAAAAGTAGGGTATGAAAATATTTTTCATTAAAAAAAAAAGATGCCATCGCTTGAAGCGATGGCATCTTTTAAAGTTTTGAATTATGAATTTTGAATTATGAATATAAAATTTAAAATTTAAATTTTCCTTACTCCCTCGCACTCACCGCCACAAAATATTTCCGCCAGCGATTCACAAGGTCCTTCATATCATCCGGCAAATCCGATTCGAAAAAAATACGCTTCAAAGTAGTGGGATGAATGAAACCCAATGATGCTGCATGCAATGCCTGCCGCGGACAAGCTTCAAAACAATTCTCAACAAACTGTTTGTACTTTTTATAAATAGTTCCGCGCACAATTTTATTGCCGCCATAAGTTTCATCATAAAACAACGGATGCCCGATTGATTTCATGTGCACACGAATCTGATGTGTGCGGCCTGTTTCTAATTTACATTCAATTAAAGTGGTGTAATGAAAACGCTCAATTACTTTGTAATGAGTAGTGGCATCTTTGCCATGATCACCTTCAGGAAAAATATCCATCTTCTTACGGTCCTTCAAATTGCGACCAATGTGGCCGGTAACAGTTCCTTCATCATCCTTTACATTACCCCAAACAAGCGCAATGTATTTTCTGTCAATAGTATGATCGGCAAATTGTTTTGCAAGAAAGTTTAATGCGAATTCATTTTTTGCAACAACTAATAATCCGCTTGTGTCCTTATCAATTCGATGCACCAATCCCGGACGAACTTCATTACCCGCAGCAGAAGGAAGTTGATTGAAATGATACAACAACCCATTCACCAGTGTGCCTGATGAATTTCCAACACCCGGATGAACAACCAATCCAGGAGATTTATTTACGATTGCGATATCATCGTCTTCATAAATAAAATTCAATGGAATGTTTTCGGCAATTACATCGTACTCCGTTTTTGGTTCGGGCATCATGATGGTAATAATATCATCGGGCCGCACCCGGTAATTCGAATTTACTGAATCACCATTTACTAAAACTCCTCCACTATCAGCCGCGCGTTGTATTCGGCTGCGACTTACTTTAACAATCCGGTTAAATAAAAATTTATCAATGCGCAAAGGAGTTTGTCCCTTGTCAACCACAATGCGATGATGCTCGTACAACCCGTCTTCGGCTTCTTCGGTTAACTCTTCTTTTATTGGCTCGTCAATCATTTTCTTTTTTTTAACACCGGAATAATATTTTCTGAAACACAACAAAGCCCCGGCAAGTTTACCGAGGCTTTGAACTTTTCAAACTTTTTAACTTTCTAAACTTTCAAACTTTCTTAACTTTAAAACTTTCTAAACTGATTAAGCCCATGGAGCTTTACCATCCACCACTACTCCCATGCTACGGGCAGTTCCCGCAACCATTTTCATAGCTGATTCAATGGTGAAACAATTCAGGTCAGGCATTTTGTCTTTAGCAATTGCTTCAACCTGTGCCCAACTAACAGTTCCAACTTTATTACGATTTGATTCTTTACTGCCGCTTTCAATTTTAGCAGCCTCTAACAACTGCACAGCAGCCGGAGGAGTTTTAATTACAAAGTCAAAACTTTTGTCTTTGTAAACGGTTAACACAATCGGAAGAACTTTCCCCATTTTATCCTGAGTACGCGCGTTGAACTGCTTGCAGAACTCCATGATGTTAACACCCTTCGCACCAAGCGCCGGTCCGATTGGAGGAGCAGGATTTGCCTGTCCGCCTTTCACCTGCAGCTTTACATATGTTTCAATTTCTTTTGCCATTTTTTGATTTGAGATTTTAAATTTTAGAATTAGGATTTAATGATGCTGATTTTTGTTTGAAACTGCCAAGTCATCTGAAGGAAGCTCCGTGAAGGATTCAGCTGACGAATCAAACTTTATGATCAGCCTTGCTTTTCTACTTGCACATAATTTAATTCAACAGGAGTTTTACGCCCGAAGATTTTCACATTCACTTTCAGTTTCTTTTTCTCTTCATTCACTTCTTCTACCAATCCCATAAAGTCATTGAAAGGTCCATCAATAATTTTAACTGTTTCACCAACTAAGAATGGTTCAGCAGTTGTTTCGCCTACACCTAACATTTCATCCACCTTACCTAAAATTCTGTTTACCTCAGGTTTGCGAAGCGCTTGTGGTTTATTATTATTTCCGGTTAAAAAATTTATAACACCTGTTATGTTTCTTATGGTTTGAAGCATTTCACCTGTTAAACGGGTTTCATCTGCTTCCATTAAAATATATCCGGGAAAAAAATTCCGTTCTTTAATAATCTTTTTTCCGTCCTTGATTTTATAAATCTTTTCCATCGGAACCAATACCTGAGAAATCACATCAGTCCATTTCGAACGGTTAATTTCTCCTTCAATGTATTCCTTTGTTTTGCGCTCCTTGCCACTGATTACGCGCATCACATACCACTTCTTTTCGTCGGTCATGGTTGTCATTTAAAATGCTTTATAAAAAGTTCCGAGAACAATGGTAGAAACTTTATCCATACCGAAAACCAGCAAAGCCATAATGAGTGATGCTATTGCAACAACTATAGCACTGTTGGTTAATTCTTCCCAAGTAGGCCATGATACTTTGGTCATTAACTCAGAGTAGGATTCTTTAATGTATAAACTTACTTTATTCATGATGTTAAAGTTTGCACGGGTGGAGAGACTCGAACTCCCAGCCAACGGTTTTGGAGACCGCTACTCTACCAATTGAGCTACACCCGTATTCGAGTTCAAATGTAAATTTTAATGAGGTGGTTTTTACAGAAATTTTTTCAGGAATTTCAACTCCCCATTAAAACCTTCGGGTTTAAAGTAAGAAGCTTTGATGAACTTCGAACTTTAAACCCGAAAATTTAAACTTCAATTTTTTATTATTTAATAACCTCAGTCACCTGACCAGCACCTACAGTACGACCTCCTTCACGAATCGCGAAACGAAGACCTTTTTCCATAGCAACCGGAGTAATGAGTTTAACAATGATTGACACATTATCACCAGGCATAACCATTTCAATTCCAGCAGGCAATTCACATTCGCCTGTAACATCAGTAGTTCTCATATAGAACTGCGGACGATACTTGTTAAAGAATGGAGTATGACGACCACCTTCTTCTTTTGAAAGAACATACACTTCACATTTGAAATCAGTGTGAGGAGTAATAGAGCCTGGTGCACAAACAACCATACCACGACGGATGTCATCCTTTTCAACTCCACGAAGAAGCAAACCAACATTATCGCCGGCTTCACCATCGTCAAGAATTTTACGGAACATCTCAACTCCTGTAACAGTTGATTTTAAAGAAGCATCCATGAGACCAACAATTTCAACAGGATCTCCAGTGTGAATTGCACCTCTTTCAATACGACCTGTAGCAACGGTTCCGCGACCAGTGATCGAGAAAACATCTTCAACCGGCATTAAGAAAGGTTTGTCCTTTGCCCGTGGAGGAATTGGAATTTGAGTATCAACTGCTTCCATTAAATCTTCAATCGCTTTGATTCCTTCCGGATCTTTGTTCAATGCTTTTAAAGCAGAACCACGAATGATTTTGATATTATCGCCATCGAATTTATAGAAGCTAAGCAATTCGCGAACTTCCATCTCTACTAATTCAAGTAATTCTGGATCGTCAACTAAATCGCATTTGTTTAAGAATACAACCAATGAAGGAACACCTACTTGACGAGCAAGCAAAATGTGTTCACGGGTTTGTGCCATAGGTCCATCAGTAGCAGCGATTACAATGATAGCACCATCCATTTGGGCGGCACCTGTAACCATGTTCTTAATGTAATCGGCGTGTCCAGGACAATCCACATGCGCATAGTGGCGATTGGCCGTTTCGTACTCAACATGCGCTGTATTAATAGTAATACCTCTCTCTTTTTCCTCAGGTGCTGAGTCAATTGAGTCGTATGAACGCTTTTGAGCAAGTCCTTTGTTAGCTAATACCTCCGTGATAGCAGCAGTCAAGGTAGTTTTACCGTGATCCACATGCCCGATTGTACCGATGTTAACATGGGGTTTGGTCCGTTCGAATTTTTCTTTTGCCATGCTTGTGTTGTTTAAATTGTTGTGATTGTTTTAAAATTTTAATAAGGTTTTACCCTTGCGTTAATAACCGGATTCGAACCGGCAATCTTTCTTAATCTTTCAATTAAGTCTGCTCTTCCACTGAGCTACATTAACATTTTTCCTTTTCTCTGCTGATGAGCCAATGACCAGAATCGAACCGGTGACCTCATCCCTACCAAGGATGTGCTCTACCAACTGAGCTACATTGGCTTAAAAAATTAGAGCGGGAGACGAGACTCGAACCCGCGACCCTCAG
The DNA here is from genome assembly GCA_945903305.1 of Chitinophaga pinensis. GTDB lineage: Bacteria > Bacteroidota > Bacteroidia > Chitinophagales > UBA10324 > UBA10324. The sequence goes on along the minus strand of CAMDOA010000069.1, from coordinate 9,478 downwards.
CTTGGAAGGCTGATGCTCTACCAACTGAGCTACTCCCGCCTGATAATTTTCATCCAAAAGAAATCACGCGAATGATTTTCTTTTTAATTTTTCAAAAGAAGTGAGTGAATTTTTCACTTCGTTTTCAAAGAACTTTTTATGATGAGTAAAAAAACTATTTCAACTCAATCAAGTGGGGAGAGAAAGATTTGAACTTTCGAAGTCGTAAGACAACAGATTTACAGTCTGCCCCATTTGGCCACTCTGGAATCTCCCCATCCTATTTCAATGAGCCGATGGAGGGATTCGAACCCCCGACCCACTGATTACAAATCAGTAGCTCTGGCCAACTGAGCTACATCGGCTTTTCCCAATGAAATCTGAGATTGAAAAATGAAAAAGAACACACCAATTCTCATCCCTGATTTAAAAAGGTGTGCAAATATAATATTCCACTCTACATATAAAAGTGCAATGGAAAATTTATTCGTGAGTTTCTTTTTCCTTGTGTCGTTTTATCTGACGAAGTATGTTTTCAAAAGCAGAATCAATTGATTCTTCAAATGCTTTACTTGTTTCTTCAGAAAACAAAACCTTCCCAGGAATACTGACTTTTATCTCTGCAACTTTATCACTTACCTGGCCCTTGCCTTCCAGCTTCAGGTAAACTTCTGCGCCAATTATTTTGTCGAAAAAATTTTCCATACGGCTTAATTTCGTATTGATGAATTCCAGCAATTTTGAATCAGCATCGAAATGGATTGAATGGATTTTGATGTTCATAATTAAAGGTTGTTTTTATTTTATGAAAAAAAATATCAGGCTTTAGGATGTGCCTGCTTGTAAATGTTTTTTAATTTATCAATTGTATTATGAGTGTAAATCTGAGTAGCCGAAAGGTTTGCATGACCAAGTATTTCTTTAATTGCATTTATATCGGCACCGTGATTTAACATGTGAGTGGCGAAACTATGCCGCAATACATGTGGACTCTTTTTTTCAACCGTAGTTAGTTCGTGCAATTGTTGGTTAATAATCCTGTAAACCAAACGCGGATAAATATTTGCTCCTTTATCGGTTAACAATAACTTTTCAGTTTCTGTATTGAAATTCTTTTTCCTCATCTTCAAATATTCCTTCAACAATTCATTCAATTCTCTTCCAAACGGAATAAGCCGTTCTTTGTTTCCCTTACCTAAAACTTTTATTAATTGATTGTAAAAATCAATGTCAGAAATTTTCAGATTCACCAATTCGTTCAGTCGCATACCGGTTGAATAAAATAAAATCAAAATTGTTTTGTTTCGGATTCCTTCATAATCATCAGCATATTGAAAAGACGAAATGAAATCACGGATATTCTTTTCTTCAACAAACACCGGAAGTCGTTTTGAAATTTTTGGTGATTGTACTTTTTTCATCGGGTCTTTTTCCAATGATCCGGTTTTCATTAAAAATTTAAAATAAGATTTTAATGTTGAAATTTTCCGATTGATACTTCGCGCATCAATCTTGTTTTCAATTAACGAAACAAGCCAGCTGCGGATTTGTGTATGCCGCACCTGGCTTGCAAGATTGAGTTCATAAATTTTATTCAGGTAATCCGAAAATTGTTGCAGATCATTTTCATATGCAACAACTGTATGATTAGAATATCTTTTTTCGAATTTTAAATAACTGAGGAAATTGCTATAGTCCATTCTTCACTTTTGCCTGAATCAAAATTACCATTTCAATTTATAAAACTGAAACTGTTTTTAATAAAGGCAAAACTTTCTGACTATTATATAAAACAGAAAGTTGTGAAAGAAGTTTATCCTCCTTCAGATTCGCGAATCATTTTATCGCGATAAACCGCTTTTTTCACCTGTGTGCGTGCTGCAACAGATTTTTTTGTGAAGGCCTGACGACTTCTTAATTCTTTAATCGTTTGAGTCTTCTCAAATTTTTTCTTATACTTTTTTAAAGCTTTGTCTAATGAATCGCTTTCGCGTGTATCGATGATTAACATTTATTTTACCTCCTTTAAGGGCGACAAAAATAGCCGTTCAATGATAATAAACAAATCATATATTTTTCAACCGATATAGTCATTTTTTCAGGTTTAAATAAATAATCAAATTAGAATTAATTCATCAATTCCTTTTATACAATATGTCTTTTACAATCTGTATGAGATTAGTTTTATTAGGCATAAAAGCCTCTACAAAAGTGGGGGCATAACCAAGCGATACATCCTGTGTGGTCAATCTTCTGATTGGTGCATCCAAATAATCGAATGCATCCTTTTGAACACGATAAGTAATTTCAGAACTAACACTTCCGAACGGCCAAGCTTCTTCTAATATTACCAATCTATTCGTTTTTTTCACTGATTGAATTATGGTGTTGTGATCAAGCGGACGAATAGTTCTTAAATCAATCACCTCAGCATTTATACCTTCTAATGCTAAATCATCAGCAGCAGCTAATGCAATTTTCATCATTTTATTAAACGAAACAATTGTTACATCATTTCCTTCTCTTACAACATTGGCTAATCCTATTGGAATTAAATATTCTTCTTCCGGAACATCATCCAACTCACCATAGCTAACTTCTGATTCAAAAAAACATACCGGATCATTATCTCTTATTGCACTTTTCAATAAACCTTTTGCATCGTAAGCATTCGATACTGATATAACTTTTAATCCCGGAACATTCGCCATCCAGCTTTCAAATGCTTGTGAGTGCTGAGCTCCTAATTGGCCTGCAGAAGCACTTGGTCCGCGAAACACAATGGGGCAATTAAATTGTCCACCGGTCATGCTTAACATTTTTGCTGCACTGTTTACTATCTGATCAAAAGCAAGCACAGCAAAATTCCAAGTCATGAATTCAACAATTGGTCGGGTGCCATTCATGGCCGCACCAACGGCAATACCTGCAAAACCCAATTCAGCAATTGGTGTATCAATAATCCGTTTTGCTCCGAATTCATCCAACATTCCTTGACTTACTTTGTATGCACCATTGTAATCCGCTACTTCTTCCCCAATTAAAAACACATTTGGGTCACGACGCATTTCCTCAATCATAGCTTCACGAAGCGCTTGACGAATTGCAATTTTTTTCATTGTCATATTAATAATTTATTGGGGGTGGCAAATATAGAAAGGATGGTTAAAGTGAAAAGTGAACTATATTATTAAAAAATACAGATGAATTAAATTTTCAATTATCTATTTCGCTTTCATGGTTCTTACTTCCAAATCAAGGGGTAAAAAATCATTGGGAGTTTGTAGTAAATGAATAATGGTATTCGCAATATCCCTTGGATCAATCATATCGTCAGCTCTCATTGTATGAGGAAAGTTATTGAAGAAATCTGTATTGGTTGAGCCGGGATAAAGTGCTGTTACTTTAATATTATCGCCACGCACTTCGCGATAAACGGAATGAGTAATTGCTTTTACTGCTGCCTTTGTTGCTGAATATCCTGAACCTTCAACAACCGGTGTATTACCGGCAATGGAACTGAGGTTTATTATGTGACCTGATTTTTGTTTGCGCATAATCGGAATCACATTTTTTAAACAATAAAAAACACCGTGAACATTAACGGCAAACATTTCGTGCCAGTGTTCTAACGACATTTCTTCAATCTTTCCAAAGTAACCGAGCCCTGCATTGTTAATGAGAATATGAATGGCTGAAAATTTTTCAAGAGTTTCCACACAAGCTGATTCAACTGCAGTTGGGTCTTTAACATTGCAATGAATAAAATGAAAATCAGGATGGTTATAATCTGGTTTGCGTAATCCCCATCCTGCAACTTTTACGCCTTGATTCAACAATGCTTCAACGCACGCTTTACCAATTCCACGACTGACACCGGTTACAACCGCAACTTTATTTTTCAATTCCATTTATAAAAATAATTTTTTGAATTCATCAGGCACCGATACAACTTTCCGGTTTTTATAATCGAATGAAACCATTCCGGTTTTTGCAATTGCAACTTCTCGATTCGATTTTAACTCAGAAACTTTATATAACAATTCAAATCCAACCCTTGAAATTTCAGCAACAGCAATTTCAATAACTAATACTTCACCATAAAATCCTTCGCTTTTATAAACTACGGCGACATCACTCATAATCATTGCCACTCGGAAAAAATTTAATTCAGTGCTTCCGATAGAATTCAAAAACTGAACTCTTGCTTCCTGTATTATTGATAGCAATGAATCATTACCTAAATGTCCGCCATAATTTATATCGGTAACACGAATTGTAATTTCTGTTTTGAAATGAAAGTGAGATGGTAATTCTATTTTTATTCGAGCCATTTATTCAAATTAAAAGTAAAAATTTAAAAGTGAGTTGCGATTGGAAGCCTTGCTTTCGGAATCACCGATTGGTTTTCAAATTCTCCCTTGATAAATTTATAATGACCAACCATTGCAATCATAGCAGCATTGTCAGTACAGTATTCAAATTTCGGAATAAAAATTTTCCATCCATTTTTCTTTCCATACTCTTCAAACTGATTTCTTAATAAACTATTTGCTGAAACTCCTCCCGCAATTGCCACTTGATTAATATTTAAATCGTTCGCTGCTTTTTCTAATTTGTTCAGAAGGATGGAAACAATCCGGCTTTGAATGGATGCGCAAATGTCATTCAGGTTTTCATTTACAAAATTCTCATTCTTCTTTTTTTCATCTCTCAAAAAATATAAAATTGAAGTTTTCAAACCTGAAAAACTAAAATCATATCCATCAACTTTTGGCTCAGGAAATTTAAAGCGCCCAGCATTTCCTGCTCTTGCTAATTTGTCAATCATGGGTCCACCCGGATATGGCAAGCCCAACAACTTGGCCGATTTATCAAACGCCTCGCCTGCTGCATCATCATGTGTTTCGCCAATCACTTTCATTTGCAAAAAATCTTTGACCAAAACAATTTGTGTGTGCCCGCCCGAAACAGTTAAACACAAAAAAGGAAATTCAGGTTTTGGATCTTGGATAAAATGAGCCAGCACATGTGCTTGCATGTGGTTCACTGCAATGAGCGGAACATTTAGCGCAAGTGATAATCCTTTTGCAAAAGAACTTCCAACCAACAATGCCCCAATTAATCCGGGCCCTTCAGTAAAGGCAATAGCTGAAATATTTTTTCGTTTAACACCAGCTTGCTTTAATGCAGTAGCAACAACAGGTACAATGTTTTGTTGATGTGCACGCGATGCCAGTTCAGGAATTACTCCCCCGTATTGCTGATGCACATCTTGTCCGGCAATAATGTTTGATAACAAAGTTTCGTCACGCATAACAGCACACGAAGTTTCGTCGCACGATGATTCAATGGCAAGAATGGTAACTGACAAGTGAATGTTTTGTTGATTTTACTTTTTTCAATCTAAATTTATCCGCGCTGTAAATCTAAAGTTGCAGTTAAACTTTCAGAATAAATTTTCATTTCAATCAAAGTGATATTAAAACGGATAGCTAAAATATTAATGTGGGTACTCATCTCACTGCTGTTGCTGTTCGGCATTGTATATATTCTGATTCAACAACCCGGAGTTCAAACTTACCTGGTTCACAAGGTTTCGGATTATCTCTCAAACAAACTGCAAACTAAAGTGAGTGTGAAAAGCGTGAACATTCAGTTTTTTACAACTGCTGTACTGAAAGAAATTTTAATTGAAGATAAAACGCACGATACTATTTTATATGCTGGAAATCTGGAAGCGCGATTGGGTGTGTTTGAATTATTCAATCAGAATTTTGAAATAAAAGATTTGACTTTAGAAAATGCAAGAGTGCGTTTATTCCGAGGCCGCGATGATGCTGATTTTAATTATCAATTTATTGCCGATGCATTTGCACCAACTGACACAACCGCATCAACCACTAAAAATCCTTTTCTTAAAATCGGAACTGTTCATTTAAAGAAAATCAGTTTTACTTATCGCGATGAACCTGCCGTTGATGTTACCGTTCATGTTCCGGAATTGGTAGTTGAATTTAATAAGTTGAGTTTAGATGAACCGGTTCTTAATTTTAAAAAAATAATTCTGAATCAACCGCTTATTGAAATCACTACCTTGTATGATTCATTTCCGAAAATAAAATCAACTACAACCACTGAAACGGACACGAACATTTATCACATCAATACAAAATCATTTGTATTGCTAGCCGATAAATTTCAAATTAATAATGGGCGTTTTATTTATGAAAAAGAAAACCGAATTCATGACACCACTTTGTTTGATCTCAATCACATGGATTTCAGCAATATCAATTTTGATATTGAACATGGAAAAATATTGATGGATACCATTACCGGATTCATAAAAAATTTAAGCGCGCGTGAACAAAGCGGATTGGAAATTGTGAAGTTAACAGCCAATGCAAGGGTTACTCCCACCGAATCAATCCTGACCGATTTACTACTTCAACTTCCGCGCACTGAAATAAAAGACCGCATTGAATTTAACTACTTAAACTTCCCTGCATTTTATGATTTTATTTCTTCAGTGTATATGAAAGCAGATTTTAAAAACAGTCACCTTGCACTTTCTGACTTAGCTTGTTTTTCAACTGATTTGGAAAAGATGCTGGATCCGATGGAAGTATCAGGAAAATTTTCCGGAACAGTTGATAATCTGAAAATGAAAAACCTGTATATCAAGGCAGCAAATCAAACCGTAATAAAAGGAAAAGGAAGCATTCAGGGATTACCTGATATTAACGGAATGTTTTTCGATTTGCAATTGGATGAAGGCATTTCATCAGCGCGTGATTTAAAAATAATTTTTCCTGGTATTGTTCTTCCTGAAGAACTGAATCGTGCAGGCACCATTTCATTGAAAGGAAATGTAACCGGATTCTTAAATGATTTTGTTGGAAACATGTTAATCAATTCTGATGCTGGAATGGTGCAAACCGATTTGAACATGAAACTGAATGACGGACTATCAAAATACAGCGGCACACTTTCTACTTCAAATTTCGACCTTGGAAAAATATTTAACTTAGACAGCACACTGGGCCGTGTAAGTTTCTCTACAACTATTTCTGGCAGCGGATTTCAACTGGAAGATTTAAATTCAAAAGTGGTTTCAAAAATAGATAAGTTCGAATTGCTTGGATATGCTTACCGCAACATTTCGGTAAACGGGTTTCTTGATTCAAAAATTTTTAACGGTAAATTAATAATTGATGATCCGAATATTTATTTTGATTTTCAGGGAAAAGTTGATTTGCAGGACACCATTCCTGATTATGATTTTTATGCCGAAGTAAAAAATGCAAAGCTGAATGAGCTTGGATTTATTTCACGACCGCTTACATTTTCATCCAACCTGAATATTAATTTAAATGGTAAGAACCCATTAACCGGCACCGGAACCATTCATGCTGAACAAACAATTGTGAGGGATGAAACCGATTCTTTCAAACTGAATAATTTTTCATTTGAAGTAATTGAAACAAGAGGCAACCAGAAAAAACTGGAACTCCGGTCAGATATTGTTTCAGTTGATATAAATGGTCAGTTTAATTTGCCTGAGTTGCCGGATGCAATAGTTGATGCATTAAAAAAATACTTACCCTCAATAACAACGGATCTTGGCGAATCTCCTTCGCCACAGAATTTTGATTTTGTCGTCAAGTTAAATCAAATGAAGGATTTCAATAATTTTTTTCTGAATGGAATAGAAGGTCTTTCAAACACAATCGTCAGTGGACATTTTAATAAAGACAGCAGTGAATTACTATTTAACGGAGTAATTCCGTATGTAAAATACGGCACAACCTTTTCAAATGATTTGGTTGTAATTGGAGAAACCAATCAGGGTATGTTAAGTCTATCATTAACTTCTAATTTTTTGCAGGTCAATGACAGCTTGAAAATTCTTGATCCGTTTGTTTCAGCTTCATTGGAAAACGACAAAGTTCTGTTTAATATAAAAGCCAATGATGTTTCCGGAAAATACAAAATTGATTTGGTGGCAAAAGCATATGGTGCCGATGAAAAGATCCATATTAATTTTTTACCTTCTTCGCTTTTACTAAACAATCAGGAATGGGTTTTTAACTCTTCCAACGAAATTATTATTGGTAAAAAATCTCTTCATTTTATCAATGCAGATCTTTATCACAAAGATCAGATAATAAGCGTTCAGAATTTAACTGCCAATGAGGGCACTGATATAAAACTGGCTTTTAACAATTTGCAAATTGAAGATTTTTACAATCTGTTTATGTTTAATGATTATCAGATAAAAGGAAAAGTTACTGGTCATGCAAATATTATGAATCTGTTTGACGAACCTCGTTACAGTGCAAATCTCACTGCAATACAATTCGGATTAAATGGCGACAGTGCTGATAAAGTTATTGCAATTGTAGATTTTGATCCGGCTAAAGACCAGATGAATATTGATGTAAAAGTTAAAGATGATATTTATGACCTTGAAGCAAAAGGTATTTATGCTCCTGGAATTAAATCAGATTCAGTAAATTTTAAAATTGAAATTGTAAAATGTGAATTACCAATTCTTGGAAAATATTTAGGCGATTATATTTCGAATGTAGAAGGTAAAATTGCAGGACAAATATTTATTGTTGGCACTACCGATAAACCAAAACTTTCGGGTTCGTTAGTTATTCCTTCGGCCACTACAAAAATAAATTACCTGGGTACATCCTACAGTTTTGGCGGTGCAAAAATTTTATTATTTGAAGATCGAATTGATCTCGGCGAGTTTACCCTTTATGACGACAAAGGAAATTCGGCAATAGTCGGCGGAGAAATTACACATCGATACATTTCTGATTTCAATTTGAAATTACATTTAACAACGAAGAATTTTCATTTATTGAACACCAATCAATTTGATAACACCGCATTTTATGGAACTGCTTATGCGGGAGGAACACTTCTTATCAATGGAAGTATTGATGCCCTCGATATGAGTGCTACTTTAACATCTAAACAAGGAACTGAAATTTCAATTCCTGTTTCTGATGATGCATCGGTTGCAGGAAATTCATTTGTTAGGTTTGTTAACAGGAACGATACTATAAAATTAGTGCAAACCAGAACTGAGCAAAGTACAACAAACCTGAAACTTAATTTCGATCTCACATTAAACCCGCTGGCAAAAGTCAATATTATTTTTGATCAGAAAGCCGGCGATATTATTTCAGGTACAGGAAATGGAAATGTTCGGTTGGAAATAGATTTAGATGGCAACTTCAATATGTATGGAAATTATGTAATTGAAAAAGGTGATTACAATTTTACCTTACAAAATTTCTTCAACAAAAAATTCATAATTGAAAAAGGAAGTTCTATTTCATGGAATGGTGATCCGTATCAGGCGCAGATTGATATCAATGCCATTTATTCACTCAGTCGCGTATCGTTTGCCGATTTGGTTTCACAGGATTTAAGTCAGCTTTCTGAAGCTGAAAAAAAAGATATTGAAAAAAAAGTA
>CAMDOA010000068.1 GCA_945903305.1 Chitinophaga pinensis | reverse complement strand
GAAATTTCTTGTGGGATATTTGGCCATAAAAACAAATTGATATATGAACTATTTCTTTTTTTTTCTCGCTGGAACTTGCATACTTGTGGCATTCTACATACAGCTTTGGGAGTATAAAAAAAATAATAACACCAAAAAGCTGTTTACATTTTCAAGATTTGAAAGCATCTCCGTTTTACTTGCATTTCTTGCCTTTCCTTGGTTTGCATTGGTTTTTTTGGATTTAGAATCCGAAGGAATTATTCCATATTTTAAATTTTTCCACACCTTCATTTTTAAATTTATTATTTTACCCATCGGATATACTCTTCTTTTTATAATTGCACCTAAATATTATGCGTTTAGCCTTTTTCTAGTAAACAAAGAAAAGGAATAAATTTTGTCAAAGCAGGGTCTTTTTATTATAGTCTTTGTGTTCCTTATCTCTTGTAAACAGGAACACAAAGACTTTTCTTTAGTAAACAAGGTTTTACTAAATGAAGTCGGATATACAATAAAATCACAAACTCTTGCTGCTAAAGTTTTGAATGATAATACTATCGGGTCTTATTCTTATGGAGATTCTTGTGTGAATTTAATTGACATACAAACCGGGAGCTTAATCAGAGAATTAAATTTTAATCATATCAATTGGAATATTGTATATGATAAATTGAAAAGCAATGGAAAAGAGTTGTATTTTGATAGCTATGCAGAACAAAATAAATATAATATGGATGAAGGAAGACGGACAATTGAAATATTGTCGTTTTTTAATAAAAGCGATAGTATTTTACTATCCGGCACAATGTTTTTAAGGTTAAAAGGAACAAGGTTGTATAATTATGGGGGTCAACAATTAACACTTCCAAAAATGCAGGTATTACAATTTGTAACCAACTTAAATGATAAAAAAAATACAATAAATTTTATTTTGACTGATACATTATTAAGCCCTTCCGGTGTTAGTTTTAATGATGCTTTCAGTTATGAAAATACTTTATTCAGTGGCAACAAATACTCTGATAAAAAAAATATAAAACGAACCGTTGGATTAATAAAAGGGAAAGATGGTAACTATAGCACGATTGATATAAATGCACCGGTGATGAATGAATATGATAAAGCAAGAAGTGCATATAACTCCTTTAAATTTTTGGAGAGTAATGGTCTGGCATTCTATAATGATGGAAGAAATATTATTAATCTTGAAACTATGAAAGTACATTTTACTTTAGATTCAACTTCATATAAAGCCACAGATCCAATGAGGCAATTTATTTTAAATAAAAATATAATAACCTTTTTTATAACCAGCCGCGATTCATCTCAAGAAGGAAAAATAAAAGTTAAAAAATTTCTGATGCAGTATGATTGCAATAATTATAAAGAACTTTATAAAAAAGAATTCGGCGATAGCATCAGTATAGAAAAAATGGATTTCTTTAATAATAAAATGTATGTTTTACAGCAAGAAGGCGATGAAAAATACTACCTTAAAACTTATAGTTTACCCAATCATTAGCTGTCAGATTTTTTTTATTTTCAGTGGATGTAACTCAAATGCCCGACAGCCAATAACAATTAATCTATTAGCCGACACTTTAAAAAACCGGGTTTTGGGTTACGACACTTTATTTTTAGTAACGCTCGCAAATAATGCCTGTATTCCTTGCATAAGTTTTTATGCGAATACAATTAATAATCTTCAAGCCAATAATAAAAAACTAATGGTTTTGATGCCACATATCAGAAAAATTGAAAAAGATGATTTTTTAAAAAAATATAAAATCACTTTTAATGCAACTGCTGTTTTAATAGAAAGCAATTCTTTGTATCAATTTTACTTGAACGAATCAAAATTTGAAACTGATGTGAATGGCTTATATGTTTATGTTAAAGATTCCTTAATTTATAAAACAGAATTAAAGCGATCAAACTATCCCATTTAATTCTCAGTTGTGCTTGATTTTCAATTGAACTCAGTTAAGTAAGCCGGTTTGCATCCGGCATAAAAGCAAAGCCGCTCCGAAACCTGGAGCGGCTATTTAATTTTCGAAATTTCTGCAAACTGCATACTGTAAAACTGCCTGCCCATTATTCACTTTCAACTATTTTGTTTTCTTTGCGCGCATTATGACACAGGAACAACTGAAAGATATTTCGCGCCGCACCGGGGAACTGGGGCGGTTTCTTTGACCTCGCCAAAAAGCAGGATGATGTTCGCGAAGCTGAACTAAAAACTGCAGACCCCGATTTCTGGAACAATCCGCAAAAGGCGCAAACCACTCTTAAACAAATTAAAATTAATAAGGGATGGATTGCAGATTACACTGCTGTGGAAAGCAAGGTGAATGACCTTGAGGTGCTGTATGATTATTATACGGAAGGCGAAATAACTGCTGAAGAAGTAGAGCAGAATTATCAGTTGGCGTTGAAAGCAGTTGACGACTTAGAGTTCAAAGGCACATTTACCGACCCTGAAGATGCACTGGGTGCAGTGGTGGAAATAAACAGTGGCGCAGGCGGAACCGAAAGTCAGGATTGGGTGGAGATGATACGGCGCATGTACATTATGTATGGCGAAAAGAAGGGCTACAAAATATCGGACCTTGATACACAGTATGGCGAAGTTGCCGGAATAAAATCGAGCACGCTGGAATTTGAAGGCGAGTTTGCTTACGGTTTTTTAAAATCGGAATCAGGCGTGCATCGGTTGGTGCGCATCAGTCCGTTTGATAGTAACGCACGCAGGCACACATCATTTGCATCCGTATTTGTGTTTCCGTTGGTGGATGATACCATTAATATTGAAGTGAACCCTGCTGATATTACCTGGGATACTTATCGTGCAGGCGGCAAGGGCGGGCAAAATGTAAACAAAGTGGAAACAGCAGTGCGATTGCATCACGCTCCATCAGGAATTGTTTTGGAGTGTCAGGTTGCGCGCAGTCAGTTGGAAAATAAAGAGCGCGCCATTCAGATGTTGAAGAGTAAATTGTATGAAGAAGAAATAAGGCGCCGTAACGAGAAGCGCGATATTGTGGAAGCCGGCAAAATGAAAATTGAATGGGGTTCGCAGATTCGCAACTATGTAATGCATCCTTACAAATTAGTAAAAGATGCGCGCACCGGTCACGAAACTGGTAATGTGCAATCGGTAATGGATGGTGATATTGACGAATTCATTAAAGCATTTTTAATGGGGAAGAAGAAGAAGTAGCATTTATTTCAGGAAGCTGCAGTTTCGTTTTTCAACTGATGAAATTTATACAAATAAAAAATTTGTAGAATGATGTTCGAAAAAAAAGCCGCTCCAAATGGAACGGCTTTCATTTTTAATTTTTCGTTTTTAATTTTTTATTTTTCTACCGAGCAGCATTCCTTTTTACCGTCTTTACAACATCCCTTATTTCCTTCTTCGCGGCACTTACCATCGTTGGCACAATCGGGTTTGCATTGGTCCTTGCATTCATCACAACAAATTCCTTCACTTGATACATCGCCCTTTTTGCAACAATCCATTTTTTCGTGGCCTTCGCAATTTTCCATTTTACCTCTGCAGTGCGAATCACCACCTTTCATCATGGCGTGGCAATTTTCCATTTCCGATTCGCATTTATCATACCCGCCATGGCTCATTCCATGATCGCAACATTCCATTTTGTGCATACCGCCATGACCACTTTCATTTCCAACACTTGAATTAATAAACGGATGACCAATTGATGGTGCAATAACCAAACTCACAATTGACATCAGCTTGATTAATATATTCATCGAAGGGCCTGAAGTATCCTTGAATGGATCGCCAACAGTATCTCCTGTTACAGATGCTTTATGTGGTTCTGATTTTTTATAAAAAGTTTCTCCGTTTATTACTGCACCTTTTTCAAAACTCTTTTTCGCATTATCCCACGCGCCACCGGCGTTTGATTGAAACATTCCCATCAGTACTCCCGATACAGTTACACCGGCTAACAATCCACCCAAAACTTCAGCACCAAAAGTGAATCCAACTATTACCGGAACTGTAATGGCAATGGCACCCGGAGCCATCATTTCACGAAGCGATGCCTTTGTAGAAATAGCCACACATTTATCGTACTCCGGTTTTCCGGTACCTTCCATAATTCCCGGAATCTCACGAAACTGCCGGCGAACTTCTTCTACCATCGCCATAGCCGCACGACCAACAGCTGCAATTGCCAGTGAAGAAAAAATAAATGGAATCATGGCACCAATAAATAATCCGGCTAAAACATCTGCTTTGTAAATATCTATTTTATCTATTCCGGCAATGCCAACAAAAGCAGCAAACAATGCTAATGAAGTTAGTGCCGCAGATGCAATGGCAAATCCTTTTCCGGTTGCGGCAGTCGTGTTTCCAACCGCATCAAGTATATCGGTTTTTTCACGAACTTCTTTTTCCAATTCACTCATCTCGGCAATTCCTCCTGCATTATCAGCAATGGGGCCGAATGCATCAATGGCTAATTGCATGGCGGTAGTTGCCATCATTCCGGCCGCGGCAATTGCAACTCCATATAAACCGGCGAACATAAATGAACCGTAAATTCCGGCAGCTAAAACAATAATAGGTGCAACTGTTGATTCCATTCCAACTGCAAGACCCGCAATAATATTTGTAGCATGACCGGTTGATGATTGACGAATGATAGAATTCACAGGTCGCTTGCCCATTGAAGTATAATACTCAGTAATCAAACTCATTAAAGTTCCAACCACTAAACCAAGAATCACCGCGCCAAATACTCCCATCTTAGTAAACTCATGTCCACGCAAATCCATGTGCTCAGGCAATAACCAGTTGATTAAAAAATAACTTGAAATAGCAGTGAGAATAATGGCTCCCCAGTTTCCTTTATTCAATGCTCCTTGTACCACTGAAGTGGATGCTTCAGCTGTGTCACTAATTTTTACAAAGAAGGTTGCAATCATGGAGAAAAGTATTCCTGAACCGCACAGCATCATAGGAAGTAAAATTGGAGAGAGTCCGCCAAAATTATCAGTAACAGTAATTTCTCGTCCTAAAACCATGGTAGCCAAAATGGTTGCCACGAATGAACCGAATAAATCGGCACCCATACCTGCAACATCACCTACATTATCACCTACATTATCAGCAATAGTTGCAGGATTGCGCGGATCATCTTCCGGTATTCCGGCTTCTACTTTCCCAACTAAATCAGCTCCAACATCAGCGGCCTTTGTATAAATTCCTCCACCTACACGGGCAAAGAGTGCAATGCTTTCGGCACCTAGTGAAAAACCGGTTAGAACTTCCAAGGCAGTTTGCATTCCTGCCGCACCATGTCCATCAGCGAACATATAATACAAGCCAATAAACAATGAACCCAAACCAAGTACAGCCATTCCGGTTACTCCCATTCCCATTACAGAGCCACCGGTGAATGATACATTCAATGCTTTTGATAAACTGGTGCGTGCTGCGTGAGCTGTGCGAACATTTGCTTTGGTAGCTATGTTCATTCCAATGTAACCTGCTGTGGCAGAAAACACTGCACCAATCACAAATGCAACGGCTATTAACCAACTCGATTCAGGATTTGAATAACCAAGAATTGCCAATAATATTCCGGCAATTATCACAAAGTAGCCGAGTACTTTCCACTCCGCTTTTAAAAACGCCATAGCACCTTCGGCTATGTAAGTTGAAATTTCTTTCATTCGCTCGTTGCCCGCATCTTGCTTGGTTACCCATGAAGATTTCCATGCAGTAAAAATTAACGCAACTATTCCGAAACACGGTATCAGGTAGAAATAAGGACTCATTCTTTAATTTTTTTTGGTCGACAAAAATAACTTTCAGCACCTCAAATCCAAAGGTGAGGGCATTTGATTGCAGCAATTAACCAATAACATTCATTAAAATGAAAATGGAAGCAGAGCGATTTTAACTTTTTAAGTGTTTGTTGCATTTAGTTATACCAATACAAATTATAAATTAGTCTTATATTTTTTCATCCTCACCCCAACCCCTCTCCGAAAAGGAGAGGGGCATTGGTCTATTTTATAATTAGTATTGGTATAAATTGCTATGGAAGAATATATATAGTTTACAAAGTCCATTCTGAACACTGATGAAATATATTTGCGCCGCTCGACAAGAAAAAAATGAAATCATTATCACAGGTCCCTAATTTAGTTTATGCTGATGCACAGGGAAATATTTTTGATGCACCCGGACTATGGATGAGCGGCCGCAGCGGAAACGATTTTATAGCTATGACCTCTGACGATTTTATTGAACTTCCGGATGGCAGTGATTTATATACTTTAGAAGGAAGACACCCCATAGGTTTTGATAAAGAAACCAATGAACCCACAGTGTATAAAGCCGGATTTGCTGTTGGCGCGCAAATGGCTCCTGCTCACACTATGTTTTATTTATCGGCATTTGAAAAAAATCAAGATGCACCGACTCTGCCGCTTTTTGCATATACTGCATTAGGTTGGTATGATGGAAAATTTTATGTGCCAGCTGTTCGTATTGATGCCGATAAACGACAAGAACCCAGAGATTTTGACAGGCAATTAATTGAGCGAAATGTTCACTCAATGATTAAACAATTTCCAAACAACCGGTTACTGAAACACATTGGCGAAACCTGCGCCCTCACTTATACCTGTCCTGCTGCGCGTAATCATTTTATGCATCGGTTTGAAGCCCCTATTCCGACTTCACCTGCATGCAACAGTAATTGTATCGGATGTATTTCGTTTCAGCCTGTAACTGAAAATATAGTAAGCACCCAGGAGCGATTGACATTTAAACCTACTGTTTCAGAAATAACCGAATACACCATTCCTCACTTACAAAATGCAGATAATGCAATAGTCAGTTTTGGTCAAGGGTGCGAAGGTGAACCTTTATTAATGTGGGAAACTATACGAGATTCCATTTTCGAAATAAGAAAACACACCAGCAGAGGCAGCATTAACATGAATACAAATGGCAGCATGCCCAAAGCGGTTGACGAATTATGCAAGGCCGGATTGAACAGTATTCGGGTGAGCTTGAACAGTGTGAGAGAAAATATTTACAATGCTTACTACCTGCCAAACAATTATAAATTCGATGCGCTGAAAGAAAGTATTCGAGTGATACGCAGCTATGGTGGTTGGGCATCGCTTAACTACTTTGTTTTTCCGGGAGTTACTGATGAGGTGGAGGAATATGAAGCGCTGCGAAAATTTATAAGTGAAACAGATTTGAATATGATTCAGTGGCGCAATTTTAATATTGACCCGGATTGGTATCTTGAAAAAATAAAATACACCCCTTCAGAAAAGACCATTACCATTAACCGAATGATGAAATTATTGAAGGAAGAATTTCCAAATCTGCAGTATGGATATTTTAATGCGCCAATAGAAATAATCAATAAAAGTTTACAAAAGCAACTACCTATAATATCAACCTGAATGGGTTAGCGCCTATGGTAAAAAGGCTACCCAAAATATTTTTTCCACATTGTATTTTTTATTAATGGAAAGGCATTGTGCCTTTATTTAGTGTAGAGCCCGTTTTACAAAATCTATTGTTGATTACTTATTTTCTAAAATTAATATTATTTGGCCTTTAGGTTTTATGAATCTTTTTTCACAAACAACAGATTGAAATTTCTAATAAAGAAATCATTCGTGATTTTTTAATACCAAAAATTTCCAGGCTTCAAACATTCAACTTTTAAAAAATAATATCCAATGAAAAAAATTTTCTTTTTGCTATTCACAGTAATAGCAGTAAACGCACAATCGCAAACTGCGCAACGAATAGTTTTGGTTGAAGAATTTACCAATGCTTCTTGTTCGCCATGTGCATTATCAAATCCGGCATTTGAAACATTGATGAATGCAAACACCACCAAGGTTATTCCAATAAAATATCACACTTCTTTTCCGGGTTACGATCCGTTTTATTCCGCTAATTCAACTCAAAATCAAGCTCGCTCTGTTTACTATTCTATTACGGGTGTTCCAAATGCACGAATGGACGGAGTGGGCACCTTTCTACAGGATGTAAATCAAACTTCTATCAATGCACAATATGCAGTTCCTTCCACTTTTACAGTAACTCTTTCGTGGAAATATTCAACCGACGGCGATTCCATTTATGTTACGGCTGCTTTCAAAACTTTACAAACAATTACTGCATCACTAACCGGTCATATTGTTATCATTGAGAAGGCAGTAAATTTTACTACCGCACCGGGTACTAACGGAGAATTAAATTTTACCAATGTGATGCGCAAAATGCTGCCATCGCAAACCGGAACTATACTTCCCGCTACTTTTTATGCCAATCAGATAATTACCGTTACAACCGGAATGCCTGTAACAACCGGCTTTGCCGATATTAGTAAAATTGGTGTTATTGGATTTGTACAGAACAATACTACAAAAGCCGTTTTACAAGCTGCTTATGCACCTAACCCAACTACAGTTCCAACGAACCCAACTATTATTTTGGTTTCTAAAATAAATCCGGTTTGTACAAATAATGGCTCCATTGATATTTCGGTTATCGGGGCAAGCGGCACCTACACCTATAACTGGGGTGGTGGCATTACCACGCAAGACCGAACAAACCTGGCAATCGGTACTTACAGTGTAACGGTTACATCCGGAATAAAAACCGCTACAACAACTTTTACATTAACACAGGGAGCACTAAGTGCACCAACCAGTGTAATTACCAATGGCATTACATCTTGTTCGGCTAAATTAAATTGGGCAGCTAAATCCGGTGCTTCTTATTATCAGGTTAAATATAAACCGTCAAGTTCCTCTACCTGGTCGGCACCAATAAGTGTGACTACTTTAAATTATAACTTCATTGGCCTGCTACCTTCAACTCAATATAATTTCAGCACCGCAGCGGTTTGTGCCAATGGTACTGTTGGTACAGTTACAACTTATTCTGCTACTACTTCATCGTGCACTTTGCCAACGAGCACCAGCTCTGCATCAGTTACCGCAACCTCGGCAACTATTACCTGGTCGGCCGGATGTAATTCCACTTCTTATGAAATTCAATACATGATTCAGGGAAGCACTTCGTGGTCGATAGCTACTTCCACCACAACTTCAAAAGTTTTAACCGCTTTAACACCTTCAAAAATTTATCAATACAAAGTGCGCACATTATGTGGAGTTACTTACACTGCCTTTTCCGCTGTGAAAACATTTGTAACACCTGCACAACGGTTAGAATCAACAACCGATACTGATATGACCATGGAACTTTATCCAAATCCGTTTGAATCAAAACTGTATTTGAAACAGCCCGCCAATCTGATTTTTTCTGAAAATGCATCTGTTGTTGTGTTTGATATTTTGGGAAGAAATGTTGCTGAATTCCACCATCTATTATTCAATAATGGAATTTGCGAAATTGATTTTCCATCCGAAATAACACCGGGCGTTTATATTATTGAATTAAAAAGTGGTGACTACAATACACAACAACCGGTCATAAAGTTATAGTGTTTTTTTTGTAACATGAGGGAATTGGAAGCGTAGATACGGCGCAGTTTTAAATACTAAACCAATTCCTAAAAATGAAAAAACTACTTTTTAGCCTTCCGTTTTGTCTTTTCGTTTTCATTAGTTCGGCTCAAACGCAACGATTGGTATTGGTCGAAGAATTTACCAATGCTTCTTGCGGCCCATGTGCCTTGTCGAATCCTGCCTTTAATGCTTTGATGACTGCGAATGCTACCAAGGTGGTAGCCATAAGAAACCATACAAGTTTCCCCGGTTACGACCCTTTTTATTCACATAATATGGTGCAGAATCAGGCCCGAACCATTTATTATCAAATAACAGGAACCCCAACCGGAAGAATGGAAGGTGGCGGTGTTTTTTTAGGCGATATCAATCAAACATCCATTAATGCGGCATATGCCATTGCTCCGTTTTTTGATATTAAGCTAACTTATTATTTATCGGCCGATAACGATTCCATTTACGCAAAGGCATCGGTAAAAGCACTTTCAACCATTAGCGGTGCGTTAAAAGCCCATATTGTGGTGGTTGAAAAGATGGTAACTTTTACAACTGCTCCGGGTTCTAATGGCGAAACCAGTTTTCCGATGGTGATGAAAAAAATGCTGCCTTCTGAAACCGGAACTTTATTACCGGCCACCATGAATGCCGGCGATTCGGTGGTTATAAATGTTGGATGGCTTTTGGCAAATGTTTACAACATAAATCAATTGGCCATGGTTGGTTTTGTGCAGGACAATAACACAAAAAACATAAAGCAGGCGGCTTATGCGCCAACACCACAAACAAATAACCCTCCGGTGCCTCCCGTAATTTCGTTAAACAATATTTCGAACGCACTGTGTACTAATAACGGAGCCATCAATATTAATGTGAGCGGTGGAACTTTGCCCTACACTTATCTTTGGTCGAATGGTGCCACCACGCAAGATATTTCAGGATTAAATATTGGCAGCTATACCGTTACCGTTACCGGTGGAAATGCAAGTGCTGCTACTACCTATACTGTGCAACAACAAACACTTTCAAAACCTGTTATTACTTCGTTTAACAATAAAACCGGTTGCCAGTTGGTAATGAATTGGGCTTTGGTCAACGGTGCCGATAATTATAAAATCAGGTACAAACCGGTTGACTCGGCCAATTGGAGTTTAGCTGTAACCACCGGAAATGTTAGTGCCTACTTAATTGAGAATTTAATTCCCGGCGCGAAGTACCAATTTGCCATTGCCTCTTTTTGCGATAATGGCGCTACCAGTGGATACATAGCAAAAACCGACTCAACCAATAAATGCGAAATGATAACGAACGGATCAGTGGCCATTAATTCAAGTGCAAGCGCCACCCTATCATGGACTGAATCGTGCATTTCTATTGGCTACAAAGTTATTTATCGTCCGCAGGGCACTACTACATGGACTGTAAAGAGTACTGCAATTCCGAATCAGGCCTTGGTTAATTTATTGCCGAATACAATTTATGAATATCGAATCAGAAACCGATGTGCCGCCGCGCCCAATGTATCGGCATGGTCGCCTGTTGCTTCGTTTATGACTCCGGCGCAACGAATAGAGAACGATGCTGTAAAACCAACTGCCACTGATTTATTTGTTTATCCTAATCCGAATGCTGCTGACTTTAACATAGCCGGTTCATTTAACGAACATGCAAATTCGGCGCTGTTAGAAATATACAATGGCATAGGTCAGGTAATTTATTCGCAGCGCGTTTTATTAGATAATGGAACTTATGATTTTCAGGTTTCGCTTCCGGCAGCAGTTAGCGATGGGTTGTATTTTGCAACTATTTTTTCAGGAACTGAAAAACAACAATCCCCTCTTTTTATTCAACGATAAACTTCTTCCACCTTTAATATTCAAAAACGGAGCAAATTTTTTTGCTCCGTTTTTGTTTTTTATGCTTCGCTCACTTTGCCGTGTCGTGCATGGAGAAATTATTTTTTTGGTGGAAAAGAATCCCAATAGCTATCGGGATGCCTTTGCTGTAGCTCCGATTTCATCGGAGTTGGTTTTGCGTTGTAGCGTTCTTGATAAGCTTATTCGCAGCACGGAAACATTCCGTGCCGAGCAGGGGAAACGAACCGAAACTGATAGCGTGTATTTGTGCTTGCATTTTCTTGTTTCATTTTATTGCTTAACCAATTTTACCACCCTCATCTCCTTACCATCAAAGCATTTTATAAAGTACATACCGCTTGGGTAGTTGCTTATATCTAATGTTTGTTTTTCGTTAGTAGTTATTTGTAGTGTTTGTATGGTTTGACCTAAGTAGTTTTCTATTGTTATTGTTGCTTTGCCTGTGGTGGTTGCTTTGTATTCTATGGTTACAGTTTCATTTGCCGGATTCGGGTAAATCTGCAATCTGTAATCTTCAATCAGTAATTCATTTACTCCGTTATAATAAATGCACGCTGTTGTATCGTTGCAACCATCGCTTGTTACTATCACAGCATAGTTACCCACTGAATCCGGTATAAAAAAATTCGCAGTAGCTCCGGCTATTAAACTGTTATCGGCACAGTTTATCCAATGAAAATAACCGGTTTCATTTACAAATAATGTATCGCCACTTTGTTCTAATATAGGAGGAAAACAGACTACTGAATCATCATTGAAGCGAGCTATTTTATTACAGTAAACGCCCTCTAAATATTCAAAGCCTCCTCCTACATATAAATAATTATTAAAAGTATCCATTGTATAAATTCGTCCAATATTTAAACCATTGAAAGCCTGAAAATTATTGCCATCATAACTAGCAAATCCACAACCAGGTGGAAAAGATAGTGTTCCTGCTATATAAAGCTTATTGTGATACACTTGTAAGTCATTCCCGTGCATAAAACTATAGGGCATTGGAACCGACCAAGTAAGTCCATCCCATTTAGCAAATCCATTACAAAAATTGCCGTCAACATTGGTAAAATATCCTGTCAAATATAATTCATTATTATAAACACACATTGCTTGAATTAAAACTCCGGAACCTGAACCCCCCCCCCCCCATTGCATGCCATTGAGTACCATCCCACCGGGCTATGTTATTGACAGCTATGCTGTCGCTTACTTCCTGGAACTGACCCGCCACTATTAAATCGCCATTATAAACAGCTAACGAATAAACTAAAGTTGGTCCTGTCATATTGGTTAAGCCACCACCAACTGTTTCCCAATCTGTACCATTCCATTTAACAATGCCCTTGGTGCCAGCTTGCGTTGCGTTAAAACTACCTCCTGCATATAAATCGCCATTGTATGTGATTAAATCATGAATATAGTTATTGTACAATGGAGCAAATTGATAGGATGTAGGTTGATTTCCTAACAGGCATGCGATACTTAAATCTTTTGATATTACATTGTATCCGTTCCACATAGTGGCATTATAGGTTAGGGCTGAATTATTACCATTAAAAAATTGATAGTTTTGACCATCCCACGAGCATTTACCAGGGCTAAATATCGAATCAACATACGAAAACCCACCATATATTAACAATATATCATTTATTGTATCATTGAGAATCAGCTTTACCCCATCACTCGGCCCAAATGGCGGCCCATCAATGCCTATTCCATTACCTATGGGTTCAAAGTATTGTGCTTTGCAAAAACAAAATGAAAGTAGGAGTTGAATGGTAATGATTATTTTTTTCATGGCTGTTGAATGATTAGTTTTTTAATTTCATGCAAATGTTCCGATTTTATTTCTACTAAATACATTCCATTTCCTATTCCGGCGGGCGCTGTTAGTTTTCCATTAAATATTCCATTGATTAATTGCTTTCTTGTTGGTATTCCATATTTTCATTGCTCAACAAATGTAACTAATCCAAGCCCGTGAGCGCAGAATGTCCCGATGTAATCGTCGGAAGTGTTTTCACCAGCTCGACACCTTTGCAACCGTGCTGCCGAAACTGTTACACCATTGCACTATACTTCCTCCTCCTTCCCCTTTTTTTCCACCTGCGGCAAGTCAAATAATTTCCTTCGCTCCAAATCATTAACAAAAACATTAGCGGCAGCCGCATTCACGCGGCGCATAAAATCATAAATGGTATTGTATAAAATAGTGCGGTCTTCGGTGGCCACTAATCTTTTTTGCGTGAACACCTCCTGAGCGGTGAGGGCGGTATCGTAATCGGTAATGGCGGTTAAAAAATTTCCTAATAAACCGGCAGGCATGCTCACTGCATTTAAGTCGGCCACATAATCAGTAGCGAGGCGGTGGTTGGTTTTGCAGTAGGTTAAAAATTTATAGGGTGTGTTGGCCATTGCATGCACTTTTGCAAAACGAAAAGCGCGGTACTTGCCGCCGCCTGTTCCCCATGCGCGCCCGGCATAATATTTTATATCGCGCACAAAACCTATACACACATTCAGTTGCTTATCGGTGTGGGTGCTGTGTATTTGTATGTCATCCACATAGGTTTCATCATCCATAAACACCTGCGCTGCATTGTGTGTGTTTTTCCATAGTGTGATAAATGCACCATCAAGCGACAAATCAAAAGCTGAAAATGCCGCCAGATTTTTATCAGTATTGGTTCGCATAACCGATGATGATTCCAAAAGCGCATCAGCATCTAATCCGCCATAATCTCTGTTCATAGTTGTTTGATTTAATGGTTAAATTTTCACAAATTTAAACATTTATATTAAAATACAAATTACACCTATTAACAATTTTATATTACTTTACTATATGCTTTTTAAACACTTTTAAATATACTTGCAACATAATAAAATATAATTTTAACGATAATAAATGAATTTCAATCATTTTTTAATATAGTTTATACAAACATAATGTTATATACTTTAATATAATATATAGTAAATACAAACTAAATTATACTTACAACAATCTTAAATATAGCTTATTCATATTCAAATATATTTATATTCAGATGTGTAGTATATATTTTATTATCAGAATTAATTGTTTTTGATAATTTTAAAATAAATGCCTAATTCTGCATTTTAAGTACAATAACAACAAATATAAATATGATTATGGCGAAACTGATTAAGATTAAATCAGAATTGGTTTTGCCGGAATAGTGGTTGGTTTTGCTTAGCCAATGTTCAAAGGTTGATTTATTTTTTTTATTACCGTTGTTCAACAATTACAATGGTAGTCTATCATATTCAATCGGGATATGCGAAACCCATGCTTGGCTGAAATAAAACAAGTGAAGCAGCTAAATAAATTTCATTCATTATATCATTCAATAAGCCCTATGCAAAATGTAGTTTTCAATTACAGTTGATAATTAGCGACTGGGCTGTGAGTGGCGATTTAAAATCGATGGCACATAAAAATAGTTGAATCGTATGAACATATAATAAATATTATCGTAGTGGGTCAAAAAAACAGTATTCAAATGAAGCAAAAACTTCAATTAATTCCTAAAAACACAAATAAGGTTCGCTTAAAAACAATAGGGCTTATTTCTGTAAGCAGCATTTGCGTCACTTTTTTACTATTTTGTTTATCGTTTATTTTTCAAATGACAACAAACAATAAAGAGGCAATAGCAGCTACTGATTTAAATATTCAATTAGCACTTTTTCCAAGCAATTCTAATGAAAATTATAATGCTTCTGCCAGTGCCGAAATAAGTTTGCATGCTGATAGTTTAATTGTAATACTTAATACAGCCGATAAAAACAAAATCAATACCGGCATACTTTACATCAGTAACAGCAACGAAGCAGCAGAGCAAAACAATTTTAGTGAATCAATAGCATTGAATAAA
>CAMDOA010000067.1 GCA_945903305.1 Chitinophaga pinensis | reverse complement strand
CGTCTTGATTAATTCACCAGAATTGAAAACTCAAAAACTCCATAAATATTTCTTTACCTGAAAATATTTTTCCATCCGGAATTTATATTCTGTGTTTAGTAAGCGCAACCGAAGCGCAGAACTTTAAGGTTTTTGTTCGGTAGGTTCTTGCAACTCAACCTTAGTAGAAAAATATTTCAATATTTTTTTCCAACCTTATTAATAAGGTGATTGATGTGGGATTTAATTTTCTACTAGGGTTCAATACCCATCTTAGCGTGGAAATATTAGTTTTGAATTCGATGAAAAATATTTTTCTGTTTTTTATTTTCATACTGATTACCAAAAGCTCGTTTTCGCAATCGGGTGAAAACCCGCTGCCCTTTGTTTATGAAGAACCGAAGCATGATACTGCTCCGCAATTTCCCGGCGGAACAACAGCTATGATGAAATATTTTGCTGATAGCATTCAATATCCTGAACCGGAAAGATCTAAAGGATTGGAGGGCGGTGTTTACCTGAAGTTCATAGTATCAGAGGAAGGAAAAATAATCGGTGTAACACCCATCAATGGTGTTCCGGGCGCCCCGAATTTTGTAAAGGAATCTATTCGCTTAATGTATGCCATGCCTTCATGGATTCCGGCAAAAAAAAACGGAAAACCTGTTGAGGCGGAATATAATTTATCAGTTCCGTTTACATTGAAATAAAAATCAGCCGATACGAAAGGGATGCAACTACGACCGTTTTTTTCTAATATAATTCTTCAGTCAAAACCATCAGATCAATTTGCTTTTTCTCCATATTGGTTTTTAATAACCGCACGCGCACCTTCTCTCCTAACCTGAATTTGTATCCGTATTTTTTTCCAATCAACTGATGATGTTTTTCATCAAAAGAATAAAAATCTCCCTTGATACTGTTAATTTTTATCAGCCCTTCGCACTTGGTTTCTATTATCTCGGCAAAGAATCCGAAGTTGGTGACACCGGTAATGAGCGCATCAAAATCATTTCCAACCCTGGTTTCCATAAATTCCACCTGCTTGTATTTTACCGATGCGCGTTCGGCTTCCGATGCATTGCGCTCCATTGCTGAACTGTGCTTGCATTTATCATCCAGTAATTTATCCTCGTGATAATTTCCATCCAATACCTGCGCAAGAATCCGGTGACTCATTACATCAGGATACCTTCTGATTGGTGAAGTGAAATGGGTGTAATGTGGAAACGCTAAACCATAATGCCCGATATTTTCTGATGAATAAACTGCTTTCGCCATAGTGCGGATCCCTAAACTCTCCAACATATATTGTTCAGGCTTGCCTTTTATTTCTTCCAGTAATTTATTGAAAGCTTTTGCAATGTGACTTGGAGTACTGAGATTCATTTTGTGTCCGAATGCTAAAGCTGTTTCGCCGAATGCTTTTATCTTTTCATCATTCGGAATATCATGAATGCGGTAAACAAATTTTACCTGCTTGCCACTTACTTTTTTCTTGTTTACAAATTCTGCTACTTTTTTATTGGCGAGCAACATAAAATCCTCTACTAATAAGTGCGTGTCTTTTCTTTCCTTAATAATTATTCCGATTGGTTTTTTATCAGCATCCAATTGAAATTTTATTTCTGTTGAATCGAAATTGATGCTGCCATTCTTAAATCGTTTATCACGAAGTTTATAAGCAAGCGAATTCAATGTTTTTAATTCATTACTGAAAATTTCTAATTCTCCATCCAAAACTTTTTGTGCTTCTTCGTAAGTGAATCTTTTATCGGAATGAATAATTGTTCTTCCGTACCACTCATTTACTATCTCCGCTCCTTCTGTCATTTCAAAAACAGCCGAGAAACTCAACTTGTCTTCATTGGGGCGAAGCGAACACAACTCGTTCGATAACCGCTCCGGATACATCGTAACAGTACGGTCAACTAAGTAAACAGAAGTGGCTCTTGCATAAGCTTCTTTATCCATCTCTGTTCCTGGAATTGCATAATGCGATACATCGGCAATGTGCACTCCTACTTCATAATTTCCATTGGGCAATTTTTGAAACGACAAAGCATCGTCAAAATCTTTTGCGTCTTCGGGGTCAATGGTTAAGGTGGTAATTTTTCTGAAATCACGGCGCTTCGCTATTTCTTCCTCGGTGATTTTATCAGGCAATGCAGCTGCTTCTGCTAACACTTCCTTTGTAAAATTTAATTTGAATTCGTACTCTAATAATATGGAATGCATCTCCACCTCATTGGTTCCGGCAGGGCCAAGTACAAGTGTAACCATTCCTGTTGGATGCTTTGCGCCGGTAACCCACTCAGTCATTTGCACCAACACTTTATCTTTTGGTTTTGCACCTTCTAATTTATCGGCAGGAATTAAAAAGGTAACCGGAAACTGTGGCAGGTCGGGAACCATTAAATATTTTCCTTCATCAAAGTGAACAGTGCCTGCATAGTTTTCCTGCGCGCGCTTTACTACTTCAATCACTTTTCCTTCCAGTCGCGATTTTCGTTTTATCGGAAACAACCGGACTTTAACCGTATCGCCTTCAAATGCTTTCCCGGTATTTCGAAAATCTATGGAAATGTCTTTCTTGCTTTCAGGAGTTATGACCCAAGCGTTGCGGCTTTGTGTAAACTCAATCACTCCTTCAAATACATTTCCGGCTTGTGGTGCTGTTGCATTTTCACCTTCTGCATTTTCCGTTTCTTTCTTTTTTTCTTTCGATAAAGAAAACTGAGTTCCACGCTTTGTTAAGCGATTTTCGCTTGCTAAAATGTTGACCGCAGCATGCAGTTGTTCGGCAGTGTATTTGTGTTTTAATTTTTTCTTGATTTGTTTGAACGATAATTTCGGTTCGCCCGACTTCATAAAAACCTGAATCACTTCTTCCATTATAGCGGAAGGAACTTTTACTTCTTCGTTATTATTTTCTGACATAATTATTTCACAAAAATAGAATAATCAACTGAGAGTTGATTTTGTCGGAAGAAAGTTGGTAATAAATTAATGTGAGTTATTCTTTTTTCTCAACCTGATATTTACGAGTTCAACGCTGAGTGAGAACAACACTGCCACATAAATAAATGCTTTGTTGATGTGAATAGCCAAGCCCTCCATAATCAATGTAAATCCAATTAGAATTAAAAAGGCAAGTGCGAGCATTTGCAAAGTCGGATGCCGGTTAATGACATTACTGATAGCTCCACTGAATTGCATCATAACCAGAATAGAAATTATGACTGCAATAATCATCACTAAAATCAATTGAGTTAAACCAATGGCAGTTAAAATAGAATCGAACGAAAAAACCATATCCACTAAAATGATTTGCATAATTACCGGCCAGAATTTGCTTTTTGCTTTTACTTCTTTTTCAGTATGAATGCCCTCCATTTTCCCATGAATTTCGGAGGTAGATTTTGCCAACAGAAAAAATCCGCCAAGAATTAAAATCAAATCTTTTCCGCTTATGCCTGCTCCTTCGGCAGCATGTTCAGAACCCATATTTTGTAATAATGATTCAATAGGTAAAGTGAACATTGGCACTGTTAAACCAATTAAAAAAGTTAAAAACATAAGTAATATAATTCGCATGACCAAGGCAAGTGAAAGGCCAATCATCCTCGCTCTTCGTTGTTGTTCTTTAGGTAGTTTCCCGGCAACTATTGAAATAAAAATAATGTTATCGACACCAAGTACAATTTCTAAAAATGTAAGTGTCAATAAACTTACCCAGGTACTTGCCAGTGCAAAAATTTGAAAATCAAAATCCATGGAGCGAAAATAAAATAATCGGGTTGTAATAAAACAAAAGCCATCTCATAATTTAACAAGATGGCTTTTGAAAGATTTATGAATTAAAAATTAATTCAGTTTCTGGAGTTTGAAATTTTTAAATCCGCCAGAAGATTTTACTGAAAGAAAATAAATGGCTGCAGGAAGTACCGTAGCATTTATAATCCAATTGTTTTTATTGGAAGAAACATCAGACCATACAATTTCTCCCAAAGTATTAATCAGTGTTAATGACTCAATTTGCTGATTGCCTGAATAATTTAAATTGAAATTTTCAAGTGTCGGATTTGGAAAAATGAACCATCCATCGGCATTACTTAAATCAGCAATTCCGGTTTTAACATCTAAAACCTGTGTTGTTGTATCGCAGCAATTATTATCGCAAACAATCAATGTAACAGTATAAAACCCTTCGGCAGAATAACTGTGATTAACAGTCTGTCCATTTCCATTTGTTGCATCGCCAAAATCCCAGATGTATGATGTGCCTGAAGATGATGAACTGAAATTGTAATCGAAATTTGTGTTAGTGGTGGTAAAAGCGGCAGTAGGTGTTGTGCCGGCTAAAACATTAACCACATTTGAATTTGCAGAACAATTATTGTTTGAAACGGTAACTGCATAATTTCCGGATGCGGTTACGGTAATGCCTTGTGAAGTAGCTCCTGTTGACCATAAATAATCGGGTGCGGAGCTAGATGAAAGTATTACTCCTGCACCATCGCACAAATCAATAACGCCGGATGGATTGATAACCGGAGACGACAATTCAATTGTAGCTGTAACCGGAACTCTTGCGCTCAAACATCCGGGTTGTTGTAATTGCCAGTTATAAGGAAAATACCATCGGTCAGGAATGTTGGCTGTGTTTCCGGTTATAGAAATAACGCCGGGAATTGTGTATGGATAACTTGCACCACTTGTACTTCGGTAAACATCAGGTGGACCTTGTAATCCGAGTTCATAATCTGTTCCGATTGCAACATCCCAATTTAAATAAATAGTTTGCTGACCGTTTAAAACAAATACAACCGAATCGTAAAGCAGATTGCCTGCACCATCCCATAATTCAAATGTTCTGTTACCATCACCATCAGCAATAATATCGCAGGATACTAAAGTAAAAGGTGACAATGCATCAAAAATCTGATATCGGTCGGTGTTACTTGTGTAAACACTTGTAGTGCCAATGCTGGTATCAACCGGTCCGGCAAACATGGGAGATGGAGTTGTTTCTTCTTCTACATAAAAAGTGGTGGTACTATTTAATACCGGTGTGTTAAAATTTGTTCCGGTGTTTACCAAAATTCCACCTGTAGGCGAATCAAACCAATTTATTAAGCCACTTCCGGAACCTGCTGCAATTAATAAAAAATTTGTCGGACTGCAACTTGAATCGTTCATTACAATTGGCGAAGCAGGAAGATTGATTATAATATAACCGAGTTTAATTTCGGTTCCTGAGCCAATTGCATTATCGGCAACTAAAGTAACTGTATAAGTACCACTTGCTGTGTAAGTATGTGTTGGATTTTGAAGGTTGGAAGATCCACCATCACCGAAATCCCAATCCCATGTAGTGGGTGATTGAGTGGATAAATCAGTAAAGTCAATGGTGCCATCGCAACTGATTGTTTCATTGGTAATAAAATCAACATTGGGAACAGCAGTTTCACAGATAAAGCTTGCAGCAAAACCGGAAGCTGTAACTCCACCATCCGAAGTACTGACTAATGTTAATGTATTTCCGGTTGCTACTATTGTTCCTCCATTTGGAAGTGCCGTGTTATCGTACACGCCGATTAATGGACTCGCAGTTGATGGGCCATCATAAATATAGAGGTAGTCATAATTATTCTCGTAATTGAACGAAGTAAATGTTATAGATACTCCGGTAGAATTAGCTGGTGCAATGACTATTGTGTCTTCGTGGTTATCAGTATAGTTACCGGAAGGGCCACCATTATCATAAAGCAAACCATCGCAGCTTGTTAAAATGGTGCTTCCATTTACAGGCATATTATAAATACAAACTAATGAAGAGTCGATTTGAATTAATGCAGGGTAGGTAATTGAGTCCATTCCGCAAACTCCACCATCCACCACAAGCTTCACATCAAAAATTCCATAAGTAGTATAAATGTGCGAAGGAGAAATCGAAGTAGAGGTACCGCTATCGCCAAAGTACCAGGTGTAAGACCCTCCGTTTGCGCTCAGGTTTTGAAAATTAAATGTTGCAGGTGTAATGCAGGCAGTAGTTACATCGACACTAAAATCAGCCACAACCGTTGGGTCAAACGCGCCACCTACTCCAACTGCAAACCAGGCATCGGCCACCATTATTACCTCCGGTGAGCAAGGACCGAAAATATCAGTAGCGGCATTTAATGTTGCTTGTCGTGCATCGGCATATTCAGCAGTTGGAAACAGGTAATCTCTCCACGCTTTGTATAAAATATCGGCGGCAAAATCAATTCCCAAACCGGTGATATTAAATGCATCGCCATTGTCATTGGTTCCGTTATCGCCATCGCTCATTAAGTAAAACCAGAAATTTAAAACTCCGCTGTTGGTGTGCACACCGCCATTATCTCCCGGCCCGGTATACCAGTTAGTGCCCAAGTAAGTATCTGGGTCGCCATAAGCATTCGGGTTGGCCATGTTACGGAATACTGCGCCAATGTCTTCGCCCATTAACCAATCGAAATTTGCGGGTGTTGCATAGAATTCAACGGCAGCGCCAATACAATCACTAAAGCCTTCGTTCAACGCGCCCGATTCATCCTGATAATTTAATCCGCAGGTAAATTGTGTAACACCGTGCGACATTTCATGCGCGGCAATATCAATAGTAGTTAATGGTGTAACGGTGCCATTACCATCGCCATAGTTCATGTGGGTTCCATCCCAGTTAGCATTATAATATTGCTGGTCGTAGTGCACATAACTTAATAGTTTTTGGCCGGCATCATCCACA
Organism: Chitinophaga pinensis; assembly: GCA_945903305.1. Lineage (GTDB taxonomy): Bacteria > Bacteroidota > Bacteroidia > Chitinophagales > UBA10324 > UBA10324. The sequence goes on along the minus strand of CAMDOA010000067.1, from coordinate 8,767 downwards.
CTATTCCGCCCATGCTCTAACCAGTAATAATCGTAAGTTTTTTCGGCACCGAAGTGGGCATCTGTTGCATATTCGTCCATTTGCGCATTCACATTATTCCATACATTATCTGCATCAACAAAGTCAACCGCGTTGGCATAGTTGGTTGATTCAAGCATATTATAAGTTTCCACTCCTAACCCTCTTTGTGTTTCGCGCAAGCGAAATCCTCCGGCAAAACTATCGGTGGTAATTGTTTGTGTACCTGAGTATCCGGTGTTTGCGGTTCCAATCACATCGGCATTCAGTATTCTGTTTTGAACAAAAATAATTTCACCGGTAACGGCATCAACAAATACATACTCGCGGCGCAGTGGCTTTATGGCGTACACATCATACCGGTAACACAATTTCATATATTTATTATCGCCTTTATTTGGGGCAAACATTAATTCGCCAACTGGAAAGAAAGTGGCCATTGGATTTAGTTGCTGGTCCTTTATCATTTTTTCATAAACCGGATTTTGCCAGCGATAAATTTCAGCGTTCATGTAATTGATGGCAAAACCAAGTGCAGTTGATTCGACATAAACAGGGTCTAATTCAGTTTGAATATCGGGAACAAGAAATCCACTAAACGATATTACTTTGCCTTCCTTTATATGAGCAAGCCACATGGTGTTTACAACCGGTAATCCGTTCCAGGTTTGCTGGTAACGATTGGATGTCATTCCGAATTTATCCCTACTAGTATTCAACAGTTTTAATCCGAATTCTTTGCCGGATTTGAAAACTGATTTAGTCCACTTTTCAATAGTGGAAACAGGAACTGCGTTTTCTTTTCTTAAAAAAATAAAATTGGAAAAACCGGTTTTATCGGATACAATTATTTTTTCGGCTCCGGGAATCATGTTAAAAGCGGCTGCACCGGTAATTTCTTTTGCCTGAACATTGTATGCAGCAAGCAGCAGAACGGCAACGAAAAATATTTTATTATTCATCGCATTATTTTTTAAGAAGTTAAGAATCTTCGATTTCATTAGAGGGGTTTTGATTTTGGAGAGCCGAAAATAAGCGACTTGAACATTAATGCAAACTTTGATTATATATGCGGAAAACATTTTAGCCTCTGAATTCTTTTAGTTTGCTTTGCGACCAATGGAAAGAAAAATTATTGTGGCTATTGATGGTCACGCATCTTGTGGTAAAAGCACGCTTGCCAGACAATTGGCTAACAAACTCGGTTACACTTATGTAGATTCTGGTGCCATGTACCGGGCAGTTACCTTGTATTTTTTAGAGAATGGAATTGACTATCGCAACAAGGGGCAAATGATCAGCGCATTGAAAAATATTAATATCAGTTTTCAGTATAATGAAAAAACAGAAATGCCGGAAACTTTACTGAATGGGAAAGTGGTGGAGAAGGAAATTCGATCCATGAAAATTTCGGATGAAGTTAGTCCAGTGAGTGCTATAAAAGAGGTGCGTGAATTTTTAGTGGCGCAGCAACAACAAATGGGAAATCATAAGGGATTAACTATGGATGGAAGAGACATTGGTACTGTTGTGTTTCCGGGAGCGGAGTTAAAAATATTTCTGACTTCGAATGAGTCGATAAGAGCGGAGCGACGATTTATAGAATTGCATAAAAAAGGAATTGATGCCACGCTGGAAGAAGTGATTCATAATTTAGAATCGCGCGATTATGAAGACAGCCATCGCATAACAAGTCCGCTTTACAAGGCAGGTGATGCCATAGAATTAGATAATACAAATTTGAATGAAGCGCAGCAATTGGAGTTTGCATTAAATTTGGTGCGTGAAAAAATTGCGGAGTTGGGGTAAGGAATTAGAAATGTTGAATTGTGAATGTTGAATTTTGAATGATAAGATGATTGTAAAAATTGATGATAACAGTGGATTTTGTTTTGGGGTGGTGTATGCCATTCAAATGGCGGAAGATGAGCTGGAAGAAAACCAACAACTATACTGCCTTGGTGATATTGTGCACAATGACATTGAAGTAAAACGATTAACTGATAAGGGATTAAAAATTATTAATCACGAAGACCTGCAAAATCTGCACGATTGTACCGTGCTGATTCGTGCGCATGGCGAGCCGCCCGAAACTTATTTAACCGCATTACAAAACAATATTAATTTGTTAGATGCCAGCTGTCCGGTTGTTTTAAAATTACAGAACCGTGTTAAAACCGCTTATGATAAATTGCCGGAAGCGAAATCGCAGATAGTGATTTTCGGAATTCCGGGTCATGCGGAGGTGAACGGGTTAATGGGGCAAACCGATAAGAACGCTATTATCATTACTACCGAAGCCGACCTGACTAAAATTGATTACTCGAAACCCATTATCCTGTTTTCGCAAACCACGAAGAGCACCGATAAATTTTATAAAATAAAACAACTGATTGAAGAGCGCGCTGCATTAGTTGGCAACTTAAATGTATCGGCCAATGATACTATTTGCCGCCAGGTAAGTAATCGGGAACCGCAGTTGAAAATATTTTCGGTTAAACATGATGTTATCATTTTTGTAGGAGGAAAGAAAAGCTCGAACGGAAAAGTGTTGTTTCAGGTTTGTAAGGAAGCCAATGCGAATACTTATTTTATTTCGTCGGCCGATGAATTAAATGCTGATTGGTTTACCAATTGCGAATCAGTAGGTATTTGCGGCGCCACCTCCACTCCTCTCTGGCTGATGGAAAATGTGGCGACTTTTATTCGCGATAAATATTCTTTGGCTACGGCTGAATAAAAATATTTATTCTCTTATTCGTTTATAAATGGTTCCGTTGTAACCAGTTTTTCCTATATTTTTTACACTTAAAAAACTTAAGCTTGCGGGCAGCGGTGTAGCCGGCGGATCAAACCGGGCAATGGCTTGAAGATGACCATTGCCCTTATAAAGCTCAAAAAGTTCAGGGCGCAGCCATTGTGTTATATCGGATATTACAAGGTAGTCATAATCAAACTTTACGCGCGAATATTTTTCAATTTCAATAAAGAGTGAATCTTTTTTGGCCTTGTTGGCTTCGGCCTGAAACGAATAAAACAGGTGTAAATCATTTTTATTTTTTAATACTGAAAAATAATAATACTCATCGGTACAAACCCGCACACATGCAGGAATATGCTGTGAAATAAACTGGTTAAGTGCAGCCGGATCCCTCGCCGGGTAATCTGTAATCAGCACATTTGATTTCATAATAAAGATGCCTGTATAAACTATAAATAATAAGGTGGTGCCACCGGCAATGGCTAATCTGTAAATTTTTTTGTACTGATCATAAAATTCTATCACTAAAAAAATAAGGAGATAAAAACACGGTATTACTAAAATAGAATAATGCCCGGTATCGCGAATGAGTGTAAAAAAAACAGCAATCATGCTAAAGCAGGCAAGCGGCCATCGGCTGTTTGCGAAATATTTATAATTCAGCAGGAAGATGCCGCTGAAGGTAATAAAAATTAAAAACAATGGGAGCACCTCGGGTAAGATCATCCATTCACTGCCGACAAATATCGGAGCGCGCTTCATGAGCAAAGTATATTCATCTATGTACTGACCGATTCCACCAAAATGAAAATAAATCCACGGAAAAAATAAAATGCCGACACCGACCGCCCATGCTACCGATTTATAAAATATATTTTTTCGTTCGTTTTTGTTTTGTAACCATTCCACCAGGAATAATGCGAAAAAAACGGGTGCAAAAAAAGCTAAACGAATATGTGTTAAAATCGATACCCCGTAAAATAAACCAGAGGCAATACTGCTGAAATAAGTAACCGCCTTTTTTTGGTTTAATGATTTTACCGGGCTACCGATTAAAGAATTAACTGATAGCAAGCAGAATAAAACAGCCAGCAAATCAAACCGGCCACGATGCATTTCACTACTGAAAAACGGATCGAAAAGAAAACAAATAAAAATTAACAGTTGCCACAGGTTTAATTTCCGGAATGCATAATTTTTTGAAATAAAAAATATAATTAATAAACCGGCTGCCAACTCCAACAACCGCGATTGAAAAACGCCATTGCCAAAAGCGGAAATAATAAAACTGTTGAGCACATAATAAACCGGACCGGCAAATGCTTTTCCGCCACCCCAATCCCAGGTTTTATCTGCATTAAAATGGAAAGTGCCATTCAAAATAAAATCAAGCACTTTCGAATTATTCGGGATTTCATCAATCCAAACAATCGGCGAAATGCTGAGAGTGAGTAGATGATAAAATATAAATGCTGTAAAAATTAAACAGTATAGTATAATAGGCTTGTGCATAGTTTTAATTTGATTTAATTAACAACTTGGTGTTTTCAAATGAATATCAGAGCGAGGTGAAATATTCAATTATTTTTTCACAAACAAAATCAACTTCGTTATCAGTTAATTCAAAATAAAAAGGAAGCCGCAATAAATTTTCGGAATAATAATCAGTAAATGGCTGATCAATACTCCCTCCGGAACTTTTGTAATACGGACTTTTATGTAAAGACTGGTAATGAAAAACAGAATTGATATTGTTCATTTTTAAATGAGCTATTAATTTTTCCCGTTGGTTCTCTGCTTTACAAACAATATAAAACATGTGCGCATTGTTTGTAGCATGCTCCGGAATAAACGGTAAATCGATAAAATTTTTCATTGCCGGGTTTGCTAATTGCTCATAATATTTATTCCAGATTTGTTTACGACGCAATTGTATTCTTTCCAGATTTTCTAATTGGGCGAACAGAAACGCAGCAATAATATCAGAGGGTAAAAAAGAGGAACCAATATCAACCCAGCCATACTTATCAATTTCGCCTCTGAAAAAAGCGCTTCGGTTAGTACCCTTTTCACGAATAATTTCAGCTCTGCTCGAAAATTTTTCATCGTTCACACTCAACATTCCGCCTTCACCTGAAATAATATTTTTTGTTTCGTGAAATGAGAAGGCTGATAAATGCCCGATACTGCCCAAGGGTTTATTTTTATAAAAACTATCAATGGCCTGTGCAGCATCTTCCACCACATAAATATTTTTTGCCTTTGCAATACTCATCACCGCATCCATATCACAAGCAATGCCCGCGTAGTGAACAGGAACAATTGCTTTTGTTTTTGGTGTGATTAATTTTTCCAATAACGCGACATCCATATTTGGATTTTGCGCGGTGCTATCGGCAAACACAATTTTTGCCCCTCGTAAAACAAATGCATTAACAGTAGAAACAAAAGTGTATGATGGGGCAATTACTTCGTCGCCGGGCTTTATATCTAAAAGTATGGCCGCCATTTCCAGTGCATCGGTACAAGAGGTAGTGAGCAAAGTTTTTTTAAAGGCATATTTTTCTTCAAAAAACTGCTGACACTTTTTTGTAAACAAACCATCGCCCGATACTTTTCCGGAAAGCACTGCCTCCATTATATAATCTGTTTCCTTGCCTGTGAAATACGGCTTATTAAATCCAATGTGCATCATGCATTAATAAATTTACCGGCTAAAGGTGAATTTGTTTTCGCACATTTAAAAATCACTCCAAAGCGGGTTTGCTTTTCCTGAAAATATAAATAACCGCTCCTGCTAAACCCTGCACAATCATAAGTAATAAATATATTAATGATACTGCCACAGCTGTTGAGTGCGGCATGCCAATTCCTGTAAAAAAAAATATAAACGCACCTTCACGAATGCCGATGCCTCCGAATGAAATTGGCAGCATGCTGATAATCCAAACTAAGGGAACATAAAATAGATAAAGCCAAAATCCGATATTGTCGCCGAGGGCTGCACCTATCAAATAAGTGGAATAAACACCTGTGAATTGATAGAATAAGGAGAGTAAAAGCAATTGAATGTTGTTCGATTTGCTTTGACTGTTATTTCCATAATTTTTTATGTTCAACACAATCTCTGATAAGGCTGCCACCCACTTTGGCGCATACATTTTCTGAATCCAATGTATAATTGCATTCAGCTTTCCTGAAAAAATTAAATAAAATATTGTGGCACAAAAACCTGTGAATAGTAAATAGGCATAAATAATTTCAGTATCAATTTCAAAAAAAAACAAACCGAACAGTGGTAGAAAAATAGTACTGATTAAACCCAGTATGCGCTCATACACTATTGCGGCTGCTGATTCCTTTGCAGTGATTCCATAGTTTGTTAAATAATATCCGCGCATGATATCGCCTCCGACTCCGGTGGGTAAAAAAAAATTAAAAAACATGCCTACGAAGTAATCGTTCGTTACGGCCACTGTAGTAACCGCTTTTTTATTTTTTAAAATTAATTTGAGTCGGTATCCTGCGATATAGTTTCTGATTAAAAAAATAAATAATGAGGCAGAAAGTAAAATAAAGGAAGCCTGCTTTATGGCAAGAAAAATAATTTTGAAATCAACTTTTCTGAAAATTAAAAAAACTAGTAATGCAGAAAATACTATTTTAAATAAAGTAAAAATATTTTTATTAATTTTTCTTGACACAATACTGATTGCTGGGTTTTAAAAAATTTATATCAACGATTTGCCGCTGCCCGAAACAATGCCTGCATTTTTAAATAATTCTTTTACATAATCATCCTGACTGAATAATATTTTTTTCGCATGCATGAGATTCTCGTTTTTTGTTTCGTCGTAAACCGGTGTGTTCACCGGGTTCGTCATTTTCATTACTCTGTTTCTCACAAAATGAATAACTTTTCGGGGAAGTAAGGACGATACAAACTCAATTATCTTTTCATTTTTCAGCAGGTGGGTCAACCATTTAATATTCGTTCGCTGACTGGAATTAATAATGATATTCTGAAAATTTTTTTCATTAAAATAAGAATCTATTTCCAAAAATTTTTCGATGGCGTTTAAAACAACAAGGGGTTCCTTATTAAAGAAATCGTAATCATACATTAATAAATTATCGCCAAAAGCAGCTTTGTATTGTTCAATAGTTTCAGAAACCAAATTGCCTGCAATACTGAACGGAAGAATTTTTTCGCTTACATTCCAATCATGGTTTTGTAAAAATTCAGGAAAAGAAGAATTGATATATGAATGACTTTTCACTTGTTTGTAAAACGACAAAGACCATTGCGCCGGAGCGCGAACACCTAAAATTATTCTTACATCGGGGTTAAAAGTTTTTATCCGCTCAATCGATTTTTTATCCATAAAATAAACCGGACTTGCATCCATACCTACCTGATCTTTTCCGGCGCCCTCGAAAAGTGATTGATACCATTCAATTCCTCTATCAAATAATACACTGAAGTAATTCGTTTCTTTCCGAAGGGGCGCAAATACATTGGGATGTTTTTGCAATTGAAAATATAAAAAAGTGGTTCCACCTCGTGGCATTCCGGCTATGATGAAAATATTTTTATTGTTCATTAGAAGTTTGCTCGGTCAGATGGTGCTTTCAGCAATTCCGAAACCGGTTATACCAAAACCATTTCCATTATAAAGCATGTATAGTTTATTTTTAAATGTGAAAATAAAAGGATATTCAATCATCTCGCTATCCCATCCATCAGTTGAAATATCAATACCGGCATCAGCATCTTTGCGTTTCCATGTTTTTCCATCAGGCGAATCGGCGAACCCAATTCTGTAATTTAAAATATCAGCATTGGCACGATAGGAATACCACATTTTATATTCTCCGTTTTCTTTTATTACAAATGGTTTTGATAAAGCATATTCTCCGTTATGTTCCAGCTGCAACGCAATTTCGTTTTTCCTTATCCAATTTATCCCATCAGCACTTTCAGCATATTTAATTACATGATTCATTTCATTTTGTTGCTGCCCCCATTTCAAGTTGGAACCATACCACATTTTATAAATACCGCCATCGAATAATATTCCGGGATACGAAATTGAAAATGGATCTTCATGACTTCTATCCATAATAGGTGCTCTGCTTACTTTAACAAATTGATTCAATTTATAATCAAATTTTGCAAGACCAATACTATTTAACCAGGGCACAGTCACTTTCAAATTCCATCCTAAATAATAAATATGCGGAACTCCATTTATCTCCAAATAAAATCCCATGGCTACTCCGCTGTCGTCGAACATACCAGGTTCACCGGGTGACAGAACAGGATTTTCTGAAATCGCTTTTACTTCAAAATCAGCAGCAGCATTTACATCAACATATCCGATATGTGACTGATTAGAAATATTGCGACAGGTAAAATAAATTCTGAAAATATTTTCTGAAAGTTTAACAGCAAAAGGATTAGCGGCATGCGTTTGCATCCACGAAAAATTATTGTCGGGACAAAATATATTTTTCAGTTTTTTCCACGCCATTATTTGTTCATACTTTTCATTAACTTATTATTTCTCCAGGCCAAATCAGAGTCGGGCACTACCGATTCGAAACCGAGCAGAATTTTTAATTCAGGGTCATCGGCATATTTTTTATCCATTAATGCCGGTAAATTTATTTGCTGTTTAATTATGCCTGAAGTATAAACATGGTTGATGGCGCGCCGAATATTATTGGATTCATTAAAACCTGCTTTATGATAAACCATGGAATCGAATAACACAACGGAACCCGGTTTTGCAACTAATTGCAACGAATGTTTTTGTAAATAATTTAATGAAGGAAGTTTTTCCATTTGGTGTGAAAATGGAAGCAGTAAAGTGCCGCCTGACTGAGCAGAAAAAGTATCTATACAATAAAGCGCATTAACGCCCAATGGTTTTGAAGTGGTATATTCCTGATAAGGCAAATCGCGATGCCAGCTGCTTTGATGAT
>CAMDOA010000066.1 GCA_945903305.1 Chitinophaga pinensis | reverse complement strand
TTCCAGGTCAGCACTGCTGAAACAGAGCCGGCAAATGGTGCGGTGAGGTATATCCAGAGCGAATGAAGATTGCCGGAAACAATGGCGGGAGCTAAACTGCGAACCGGATTCATGGAGGCGCCGGAAATGGGGCCGGCAAACATGGCTTCCAATAAAACAACAGAACCGATGGCAATGCCGGCTATAATTCCGGTTTCTTTTGAACCGTGCGCCACCTGCATGATGACCAGCATTAAAAAATAGGTAAGAATAAATTCGAGAATAAAAGATTGACTGTTGCTGCCGGAGGGAATGGTTGCGCCTGAATTTTCATTCAGCGGAAAAAGATATTTAAGCACCAACGAAGCTGTAATGCCTCCCGCAAGCTGACTGAAAATGTATGGCGCAATTTCTTTTTTGCTGAACCGGTTGGCAATAAAAAATCCGATGGTAACGGCCGGATTAAAATGTGCGCCTGAAATTTGGCCGAATGTGTAAATCATGCAAAGCACAATTAACCCGAAGGTGGTGGCAATACCCATGTGGCCAATTGCGCCATTGGTTTGCTGGTCAATGATGATGGCGCCTGTTCCGCAAAAAACTAAAGCGAATGTTCCGATGGCTTCGGCAAAATATTTTCTCATCCGTTTGTTTTGATTTCGGAAATAAATTGTTGCACTGCCGATTTTATTTTATCGCGTACCTCACGAGTCATCATTAATTTTTCGTCGTGTGTACCGGCAAATGATGAAGGGTCGGGAAAACTCCACGCGATTTTTTTATTCACTCCCGGAAATATGGGGCAGCGGTCGGCGCTTGCTTCGTCGCAAACGGTAATGACATAATTGTAAATACGGCCTTCTTTATAAAAGTCGAACACATCGTGTGTGCCGTTGGCGGAAATATCAATTCCATCTTCGTTCATTACTTCAACCGCAATTGGGTTGAGTTTGCCGGCTTCCAATCCGGCGCTTTCAACATGAAATGTTTCGCCGCCAAATTTTTTCAGGTATGCTTCTGCCATCTGGCTGCGGGCAGAGTTGTGAATGCAGAGGAAGAGAACTTTTATTTTACTCATATTATCGTTTGTTTTATGGAAAGTCTGGTTGGTTTAATTTGTCCTAGCAGGGTTACTGTAATCAGAACCCTGCGATGAAATGCGCAGGATTCCCGCCTTTGGCGGGTAACCCTGCTGAAAAAAAATTTTAATTACAACAGGTTTCTTTATCGCAACACGGTTCATTTTTCTTTTCCGCATAAACTGTGATGCTGAAAATTCCTACACCGCTTTCTTTATACAAATTAATTTCTTCGGCTGTGAGATAGCTTGAAAGAATATCATCAGGAACAGTAATTACTTTTTCTTTTTGTATCAGAATGTTTTGAAATCCTGCCTGGCGAATGATGTTTAAATATTCTTCTTTCTGAATGGCTCCTGAAATACAACCGGCATACAACTCTGCAGTTTGAATAATTTTTTCAGGAAGATTTCCAACCAGCACCACATCCGAAATACTGAAATGCCCTCCGGGTTTCAACACGCGAAATATTTCACTGAACGCTTTTGCTTTATCAGGAACCAGGTTGAGCACACAATTGCTCACCACCACATCAGCAACCGTTGAAGTGAGCGGCATCTTTTCAATTTCACCTAAACGAAATTCCACATTGTGAAAACCGAGTTTCTCGGCATTCGCTCTTGCGCGGTTTATCATTGCTTCAGTCATGTCGATGCCAATAACTTTTCCGGTTTCACCGGTTTCGGCTCTTGCAATAAAGCAATCGTTGCCGGCGCCTGAACCGAGGTCAACAACCACATCGCCCTTTTTAATTTTTGCAAATTGAGTAGGCAATCCGCAGCCCAAACCTAAATCGGCATCGGCGGCATAGCCTTTCAATTCGGTATAATCATCACTCATGATGTTATACACTTCATCAGTACAACACGAAGCACCACAGCACGACGAACTGTTTTGTTCTTTATCCTGCAAGGCGATTTCGCTGTACTTTTCTTTTACCATTTGTTTAATTTCTTCAGCAGTTTGCATAGTAGTTATTTTAGTTTTTTTAAAAGTGGTTTAACAACATTTTGGATTATTTGAATTTGTTTTCTTGAAAAATTCATTGAATGTTTTTTCGAATCGTTCCACGGTTTTCCAGTTGATGCAGTAACACGATTTTACCCCGTCAACTGTTCCGGTAATTAATTCTGCTTTCAATAGTTCTTTCAGGTGTTGCGATACAGTGGATTGAGCGAGCGGCAGCACTTCAACTATCTCACCGCAAATGCAGGTTTCTCTTTTGGCAATTTCCTTTAATATAGCAACCCGGGCAGGGTGACTGATGGCATTGGCAAAATCGGCTAATTCATTTTCCTTTTTACTGAATTCGTCTTTCTTATGAATGGACATTTTATTAATAGTTTATCGCAAATATACGATTGAAATATTTTAATTTCCAAATCACGACCGGATAATTCTTTTTCCCTTCATCTGTTTTCATTCGCAGTTTTGTAAAAAGTTAATTACTTGTTAATAAAAATTTATTGCGATAAGTTGGGAAAGGCCTGCTGAATTAAGACTTTTACGGCTCAACCACTATTACATGTTAGAACAACTGAAGTCGCATATTGAAGCATTGGTGTTTTCGGCCGATCAGCCAATAACCATTGATGAGATTCAAACAACCCTTTCGAAACTCGCAGGTGTGGAAGTAAGCAAATTTGAAATTGAAAATCATTTAATTGATCTGGTAAAAAAATATGAGGGCGATGATTATGCTTTTCAGGTTGTAAACCTTGCAAGCGGTTATCAGTTTTTTACCAAGAATGAATATGCAACAACAGTGGCCGAAATGCTGAAAAGCAAACTCAACAAACGGCTTAGCACAAATCAACTGGAGGTGCTTTCAATCATTGCATACAAGCAACCGATTTCAAAACCAGAAATAGAATCAATACGCGGAGTGAATTGCGATTATTCCATTCAAAAATTATTAGAGAAAGACTTAATAGTCATCAGCGGCAGAGCTGCACAAGTTGGTAAACCAATTTTATACAAAGTCAGCAGTTTCTTCATGAATTATTTTGGAATTAATTCTCCTTCGGAATTACCGAAACTGAAAGACATAGAACAGCCCGAAGAAAATACTATCGGCGTTATATCAGAAAATTAAAAGTTCATCGTTTTTAGTTCCATGAAAAATCACATCAACTCAATCATCATTGGCGCATGCATCGTCATCACCGCTGTTTTGCTTTCAGGTGCTTGGGTAAAATCGCATTTGAATGATTCAAACAAATCAACCATTCGTGTAACCGGTAAAGCCGACCGGAATTTCACGAGCGACTTAATTGTATGGAGTGGTTCGTACACCAAAAAATCAGATAATCTTTCAGATGCATATCAATTAGTAAAAAAAGATCAGGATGTGGTTAATGCTTACTTGCAGCAAAAAGGCGTAAAGAAGGATGAAATAAAATTTTCTTCCATCACGATTGACAAAAAATTTGAAAGCGTTTATAACGACAAGGGATATGTGGTGCAAACTGTTTTTAAAGGATACGAATTGATGCAAAGTGTTTCTATTGAATCAAAGGAAGTTGATAAGGTGGAACAAATTTCGAGAGAAATAACTGAACTGATAAATCAGGGCGTTGAATTTTATAGTAACGAACCTTCTTATTTCTCCACCAAACTTTCTGATATTAAAATCGAATTGTTGAAAGCGGCAACCGATGATGCACGCAAGCGCGCCGAAACAATTACTGAAAACGCCGGAAGCGGATTATCAAATTTAGTAAAATCCTACATGGGTGTTTTTCAAATCACCGCGCAAAACTCTAATGAAGATTATGAATACGGCGGAAGTTATAACACCACTTCAAAAGAGAAAACCATTTCGATAACTGTTACACTTGAATATGACCTTCGGTAGAGTTACGGGTTTCGGGTTCAGAGTTTCTAGTTAAGCAACCCGAAACTAAATAACTCGAAACTGAATATCATCCAGCTTCCGCAACTACTTCAGTTACTTCCGGAACCATTCGCTTTAGCAAACCTTCGATACCTGCTTTCAGTGTGATAGTTGACGACGGACAACCGCTGCAACTTCCTTGTAATAAAAGCGAAACTTTTCCCTGGTTATAAGATTTGAATTGAATGGCGCCGCCATCCATTTCAACTGCCGGCTTAATATAAGTTTCCAGCATTTCTTTAATCTTCGCCACAATCTCCACATCAGAAGATGCAACTGCATCCGATGTTTTTTCTGAAGAAGGTGTTGGCTTAAATCCGGTTTCGAAAATCGGTTTTCCTTCGTCGAAATAGAGTTTGATAAAATCTTTGAGCGAAGTGTTAATATCCATCCACTCCGTATTCAAATCCTTGGTAACAGTTACAAAATTGTTCATGAAAAAGACACCTTTCACAAACGGAAATGAAAATAACTCCATAGCGAGTGGCGAAACTTTTGCTGATTCCATATCCTTGAACTCAATGTAATTATCGAGCACTAAAATTTTATCGGTCACAAATTTCATAGTCTCCGGATTCGGAGTCATTTCGGTATAAACATTTGTTGGTATCAGTTGCGAAGTTTCCATTCATTAAATTTTGAAGGCACAAAAATAGAACATCCATGCTGTTGATTAGATTCCAATTCACATTAATTGTTTTCGTTCACTTTTGTTCGGATGAAAAATATTACCAACCGAATTAAAGAATCGACTCACGCCATAAAAAGCGGATTGCCTCCCGGCAGATTGGTTTACATTGGCAAAAAAACCTCTGCGTCGGTTCGAATTACTGTGATTGATTACGATGCTGATAATTTTAATGAACGGGAGATTAAAGATTTGAAGGATTGCTTTGCTTTTAAAGACACCGAAACTGTTACCTGGATTAATATTGATGGCATTCATCACACCGATGTGATAGATAAAATAGGTGCGGGATTTAATATTCATCCATTGTTTCTCGAAGACATTGTAAACTCGCAACAGCGACCTAAAGTAGAAGAAGGCAAGGGATATAATTTCATTGTATTTAAAATGCTGGATTATAACGATGCTACAAAAAATGTGGAGGTAGAACAGCTCTCGTTAATTGTAGGAAGAAATTTTCTGATTTCGTTTCAGGAAAACATCGGCGATATTTTCGATACGGTGCGCAACCGTGTTCGCAATCCGGATTCGCGCATTCGAAAGTACGGAACCGATTACCTCGCCTATGCATTAATGGATAAAGTGATTGACAATTACTTTGTCATTATGGAAAAAATGGGAGAGCGGGTAGAAGAAATTGAAGACAATGCATTCACTAAACAAGATACAAAATTTATTCGCGACATCAGTTACCTGCGGCGCGAGTTGGTGTTGCTCCGGAAAACCATTTGGCCGCTGCGCGAAGTGATAAATACTTTATTGCGTGGTGAAGTGAAAGAAATAAAACCTGAAACACTTTTATTTTATCGAGACTTGTATGACCACACCGTGCAGGTAATTGATTCAATAGAATCGTATCACGATTCACTGGCGAGTGTGGTGGATGTAAATTTTTCTGTTCAAAGTTTTCGTATGAACGATGTGATGAAAGTGCTCACCATCATCAGCACTATTTTTATGCCGCTCACTTTTATTGTTGGTGTGTATGGAATGAACTTCCCAACTTGGCCTAATCTGGATTCAAAGCTTGGAACATTTTGGCTTATAATGCTCATCATGGCCACCATTGCCGGTGCTATGATTTACTACTTCAGAAAGAAGAAGTGGTTGTAATAATTACTCAATTACATCATTCAAAATATTCCAAACCAATTCTGCTTCGTAACCTTTAGTCATTAAGTACTGAGCGAGTTTTCCTTTCTTCCGAAAAGCATTCAGCTCTTTTACTGAAGCAAGTTTTTTATGAATCAGTTTTTTAATTGTATTGCGATAATCTTTTTCTTCAATCTCTTTCAGTCCGGTTTCAATATTTTTTTCAGAAACTCCTTTGCGCTGTAACTGCTGAGTGATTTTATTTTTTCCCCAGTGCTTTATTCTGAATTTTCCACCGGCATATGCTTTTGCAAATCGCTCTTCGCTTAAAAATCCTTCGCCGATTAATTCGGTAATGATTAACTGAATGTCTCTGTAATGAACTTCGTATGTCAGTAATTTTTCTTTCACTTCATTATGACTTCGCTCTTGTAACGCACACCATCGACGGGCTTTTACTAAACCCTCCGCATAATTTAATGGTGCTTTCTTTTTCTTTTCTTTCATTTTTATTGTCATGCTAAGTTGACCCGATGTAATCGTCGGAAACTTGTCGAAGTGTTGTCGAAGAATCAAATAGTTGCAATGCACTTCAACTCAATAGCAATCGGAGTTGGTAAAGATTTTATTTCAACCGTAGTTCTGCAAGGTTGATTGTCTTTGAAATACTCCGCATAAATTTTATTGTAAGTTTCAAAATCATCTCGCATGTTGGTTAGAAAAACTGTTACATCAATCAACTTATCCCAGCTGCTTCCGCTTTCTTCTAAAACTGTCCGCACATTTTTAAAAACAGAATGGCACTGCGCAGCAATATCATACTTCACTAACTTTTTATTTTCATCATATTCGTTTCCAGGAATATTATTCGTACCTGCTTCACGCGAACCTATTCCAGAGAGGAATAAAAATTCACCAACACGACGAGAGTGAGGATAAAGTCCAACAGCTTTTGGCGCCTTATCAGTAGAAAATTTTTCTGACATAATTTCTTTATTTAAAATTTTATGCAAACATTTTTTGGTTCAGTGAAGAATCGCATGGCTTCATTTCCACCTTCGCGACCGACTCCGGAATTTTTCATTCCGCCGAACGGAGTTCTTAAATCACGGAACAGCCAGCAATTAATCCAGATGATTCCACTCTGCACTTTTGCAGCAACACGATGCGCGCGATTCAGATTCTCTGTCCAGATGGTTGCTGATAATCCATACGAAGATTCATTGGCTAATTGCAATGCTTCTTCTTCGGTGTCGAATGGTTGAAGTGTAACAACCGGTCCGAAAATTTCTTCCTGATTGGTTCTGCTATTTTGTTTCAGTCCTTCAATGATGGTGGGTTGAATGAACAATCCATTCTTACATCTTCCTTCCAACTTCACTTGTTCTCCGCCGAATAAAATTTTTCCTCCTTCTTCTTTTGCGAGATTGATGTGGTACATGATTTTTTCGAAATGAACTTTCGAAACAATTGCGCCGAGGCGAACTCCTTT
Organism: Chitinophaga pinensis; assembly: GCA_945903305.1. Classification (GTDB taxonomy): domain Bacteria; phylum Bacteroidota; class Bacteroidia; order Chitinophagales; family UBA10324; genus UBA10324. Next base: position 8,389 of record CAMDOA010000066.1, on the reverse strand, counting down.
TTCATTCGGGTCGCATACTTTCAGCTTTGCAGTTTCTTCTACAAATCGTGTTTTAAATTTTTCATAAATACTTCGTTCAATCAGAATGCGCGAACCACACAAACAAATTTCTCCCTGATTGCTGAATGAAGAATTAATGGTGGTGTGAATCATCTTTTCAAAATCACAATCAGCGAAAATGATGTTCGGATTTTTTCCACCTAACTCCAGCGAAACTTTTTTAAACATCGGTGCTGTTACACTGGCAATTTCTTTTCCGGCACGCGTGCTTCCGGTAAATGAAATTGCTTTCACTTTCGGATGCTTCACAATATCGGCTCCGCATCGAGGTCCGTTGCCATGAACAATATTTAAAACTCCGGCAGGCAATCCGGCTTCAATACAAATCTTCGACAACTCGAATGCAGTAAGCGGTGTTATCTCCGATGGTTTTGCAATCACACAATTTCCGGCAGCGAGTGCAGGTGCAATTTTCCAGGTAAATAAATACAACGGAAGATTCCACGGCGAAATGCAACCAACAATTCCTATCGGTTGGCGAATTGTGTAATTCACGGCTGTGTTTTCAGTGATGTGTGCATCAGAAGAAAACTGCATGGCTGCTGTTGCAAAAAATCGAAAGTTGCTGGATGCTCTCGGTATGTCAACGACTGATGCGAGCTTAATTGGTTTTCCATTATCACGACTTTCTGCTTCAGAAAGAAAATCCAGTTTGCTGTCAATGATATCAGCAATGCGCAATAAAACTTTTGCGCGCTCTTCTGCTGCGGTGTTACTCCAATTTTCAAATGCATTTTCAGCAGCAGCAACGGCGAATTCTACATCTCGCAAATCACTGTCGGCGATCTGAGAATAAATTTCTCCGGTTGCAGGTTCGTAATTATCCATCCACAAATTGCCAATGGGTTCTTTCAGTTCTCCGTTTATGTAGTTCAGAATTTTCATTTCGAAATCGTTTTACAATGAACCGGTTCTTCCACCATCAACCGGAATATTTATTCCTGTGATGTACGATGCAGCAGGAGATACAAGAAAAGCCGCAGCAGCAGCCACTTCAGCAGGAACTGCAAATCGCGCCATCGGAATTTCGGCTAACATTTCTTCTTCAATAATTTTTGCATCCACCTTTAAATTGCTTGCGCGGTTGCGGATTATTTCTTCGAGCCGTTCTGTTTTTGTTGCGCCGGGCAAAATATTATTTACAGTAATTCCGCATGGAGCTAATTCACTTGATAAAGTTTTCGACCAGTTGGCTACAGCCGCGCGAATTGTATTTGAAACTCCTAATCCCTTAATCGGAATTTTTACGGAAGTAGAAATCACATTCACAATTCTTCCATAACCTGATTGCTTCATTCCGGGAATTAATGCCATTGCCAGAATGTGATTACACAGTAGATGATTTTGAAAGGCACTAATGAATTGTTCTTCCTTCGCATCCGAAATACTTCCTGCTGGTGGTCCGCCGGTATTGTTTATCAAAATCTGGTACGAATAATTTTTCAGGTGGTACTGAATAATTTCTTTCAACTCTGCAGGCTTGCTGAAATCGCACAACAGAATACTATGCTGCTGGCCTGCATCAGTATTCAATTCCTTTTTGGTTGCAATCAGTTTGTCTTCATTGCGCGCAACGAGTGTAACAGTTGCGCCGAGTTCAGATAAAGCAATTGCAATTGCTTTCCCGATTCCCTTACTGCTTCCGCACACGAGTGCATTTTTTCCTTTCAGTGAAAAATCCATATTCAAAATTTCTTGCGGCGAAGTTGATAGTTTTTCGTCAGAAGCAAGTAGATTTTTATTTCTTCTTTTTACTTTTTATGTATTCCTCTACTGAAATGCTTATTCCCTTTTTCGTTTTGACTTCATCATATAGATTGATATCTTTCAGTTCTTCTAATTTTAGAATAAGTCTTTTGAATTTTTTAATCGGAACAATGATGGAAATTTTATTTCCGTTTTTATCAGTAACAAATCCTTCTGTAATCATCTAATAAATTTTCGGGTATTAAATCGTTTCCTGCTATGAATCAAAAATAATTTATCTTGCCGAAAAATTTTTCGAACCTAAAGACCGCGTCGGTTTTTAAAACCGACGCGGTCTGATAAAAATAATTCTCATGCCCATTCAAAGAGCGTTCAATTTAAAAAAGTGGATTGATGATAACCGTCACTTGTTGAAACCACCGGTTGGAAACAAGGTTGTTTACAAAGATGCCGACTTCATCATAATGGTGGTTGGCGGACCGAACTCGCGCAAGGATTATCACTTCAACGAAGGCGAAGAATTTTACTACCAAATCGAAGGAAATATTGTGGTCGGCATTCAGGAAGATGGGAAAGCAGTTGACATACCTATCAACGAAGGAGAAATTTTTATGCTGCCTCCGCTTACTCCACACCAACCGCGCCGCGGACCGAATACAATCGGGTTAGTGATTGAACACAAAAAACACAATCACGAAAAAGACGGACTGAACTGGTTTTGCGAAAAATGCAACTACAAACTCTACGAAGAATATTTTGAACTGAAAGATATTGAAAAAGATTTCGGAGCAATCTTCGATAAATTTTATGGCAGCATTGATTTGCGCACTTGCGAAAACTGCGGAAATGTGATGGAGCCCCCAAAAAAGCTGGTTTAATCTCAAAAAAAAGGGTTTAGAAATTTAATTTGATACTCATGCAACGAACCACGCTATTCGGTTGTCTATGCTGTTGAATTTCCGAAAGTGTACTTTATAAAAACGCCTACTCTCCTTAAATCATTGTTTCCGCAGCAGGTTTGGAATATTCCTGTGGCTGAAAAATCTGCTTTCCTCACTTTTGATGATGGCCCCACTCCTGGCGTTACTGAATGGGTGCTCGATACTTTAAAAAAGTTTGAAGCAAAAGCTACTTTTTTTTTAGTTGGAAAAAACGCTGAGAATCATCCTGAGATTGTGCAACGTATTTTAGCTGAAGGTCATTCTATCGGTAATCACACTTTTACTCACTTAAATGGATGGAGAACAACTTTGCCTTCTTACACAAAGAGCGCATTGAAGTGTGGCGAAACTGTTCCAAGTAATTTATTTCGTCCGCCTTATGGTCGCATCACAAGGGCACAAGCTCGCCGTTTAGGCAATCGTTTCCGCATTATTATGTGGGATGTATTGAGTGGTGATTTTGATACTGAAATACCGAAAGAAAAAGTAGTAAAAAATGTTTTGAATAATACCGAGCCGGGTTCCATCATTGTATTTCACGACAGCGTGAAAGCTGAACCAAGATTAAAATATGCATTGCCGCATGTATTAAATTTTCTGAAGGATGAAGGATACAACTTCAATCCGATAGAAATGAAGTAAGTTTATTGCTTAATTATTTTACTCATGTAATTTCCTTCCTTCGATTGTATTTGCAACAGATAAGTTCCGGCTGAATAATCGGATAAATCTAATTCTGTATTCAATGAACCTGATTCAGAAATTGTTTTCCGAAACAATTCTTTTCCCAGTACATCCTTGAAAATTAAAATGGTAGTGCCTTCGGTAGAATATTTATTACTCAGAATAATTTTATCATTGGTTGGATTCGGATAAATTTTCCATGAGGTTGAAATATTGTTTTCATTCGATTCTATTTTAGCTATTGAAGAAGTAGTGAAATACTGGCTTCCGGTAAATGAAGAAAAATCTGTTCCAGCTGAATCACATACAGATTTCAATACCCATTGGTAAGTAGTATTCGGCAATAAATTATTGATTGTGTATTGATTTAAACCCATCGATACATTTACAAAATACCATGTTCCGTTTGCAACTCTGTATCTGAGTTTATTGTAAAATGAATTGCTGCTTGCACTCCACAAAAGTGTTGCTGAAGTTGACGAAACATTTATTGCACTCAAATCGGTAGGAGCGGTACATGAATTTGCAGTTGTAAAAAAAGAAGATGTAGAATATCCTGATGAATCTGTTTTATTGCTGTTACAATAACTCATCAGTTGCACTTCATAAGTTTTGCCGGGTTGTAAATTGCTGTAGGTTTTTGAAATATTTATTCCTGAAATTTCTACATACTTCCATATTGTTTCTGTTGTTGCTTTTCTTCTCAACTTAATATATGAAGCACATGAGTTTGCATTCCAGTTTATGATTGCAGAAGATGAATTGATATTGCTGATTGAAATTCCTGAAATACCGTTGCACGCCGGAGCAATGAGTGAATTATTTTTTAATGCTGAACATCCTGAAGAATTTGTAACCGACACAGAATAATTTCCTGCCAAAATATTCTGAAGGTCTTGTGTTGTACTTCCATTCGACCACGAGTAGGAAAGTATTTGTCCGCCAGGAGAAATTGAAACATCTATCAATCCATCACTTGATGCCGGACATGAAGTTGGAGTTGTGATTGCAGAAATTACAGGAGTTGTTTTTACTGATAATATTTTTGTAACAGTTGCAGTACATCCGTTATTGCTTCCGGTAATTGTATAGGAAGTTGTTGCAGTTGGTGATGCAGTAACACTTGCACCGGTTGATGAATTTAAACTTGTTGATGGCGACCATGAATATGTTGTTGCGCCGCTGGCTGTTAAAACAGTATTGCTTCCCTTACAAATTGAGGTAGCGCCGCTCACACTTACAGTGGGTAATGAATTCACAAAAACAAAAACAGTTTGACTTTTTGTGCATCCATTTGTATTTCCTACTACAGTATATGCCTGATTGGAAGTTGGTGATGCAATTACACTTGCGCCAACTGTTGCATTCAACCCAATTGATGGCGACCATGAATAAGTAGTTGCACCGCTTGCCATTAAATTAGTGGATGAACCAACACATATTGTAGTGTTAGATGAAACTGTTACATTCGGTTGCGCATTCACAGTTAATGGTTGTGTGGCAGTTGAACCGCTGTAGGTGTAAGTGATTGTGTGTATTCCTGCACCGGCAATTATTGGATTAAAATTTCCGCTCGATACTCCTGGGCCACTGTAAGTTCCACCTGTCGGACTTCCGCCAGTTAATAAAAATTCTGTTGCGTTTGAACACACCGGATTAAATGGAGTGAGCGTAACCGTTGTTCCCGTTTTTGTAATGGTCCACACCGTGGTATACTGCGCCATTAGTTTTTTAGATAAAGAACTGGTGTCGCTTACTGTTAAAATTAAAGTGTGCATTCCGGTGGAAATATTTGTTCCATTTAAGGTGAATGAGGTAGTATTAACATCAGCAATATTGTTATCCATTTTCCAGGTGATGTATAATGAATTCGGAATAGGTGCCACCACACTTGCATTGAAAGTTTGTGATTGCCCGTTTGATAAAGTGAGCGTTGAGTTTGCTGGTGTAGTTGATTCAATCAGATTAATTCCATTGGAAATGCAGTAAACAAATTCCTGCGAACACACTTCACAAAAGGCATTGTTCAACTGATTCATTTTGCAATTGCACTTTGGGCGATACCATGTAGTGTTGCAGTAATTTGCTCCCTGATACAAGCCGATGGAAGTACAATTAGTGCCTGCCGGAGTTGGAATTACCAATCCGTTTGGAATCCAGTTTTTCCATTTTATTAATGCAGGATTTGTTTCCTGCGTACAATTTGGTTTTTCGGTGCCGCCACAACTTGTTCCACCATATTCATCGCCCAAGCCGGCAAACGAATGCCCAAGTTCATGAATCATAATCTCGGCACTGTTTCCTTCCACCGAACAAGTAGGGAATGTTCCACCCGAACCGCCGTAGAAGGGCGTGTTCACAACAATTAAGGCTTTATCGTAAAACGGCGCATACGAATTAAGTATGCTGTTGATGTTTGTGGTGTTGGTACAATAAAGCAAGCGGTGAATTCCACCGTAATCGAACTGCGCTCCGAGCATTGTATTAACAACTGCATTCGGCACCTGCGGATTTGCCGAGCCACAATCGCCAGCCGTGTGTGCATGGTCGCAGCCGCTTTCTGCAGATACCACCTTAATTGCATACACATTAAAAAAATTGGTGTACCGATTAAATGGCGCTGTGATAAATAATTTATTTACTATGGTATTAACATCCGAAATAAACTGCGATTGCTGCGCCAATGTATAACCATCGCCCATAAAAACAAGGTTGATGCGGTTGTTTTTGTTTCCGTTGTTAATTAAAGTATCAACGCCGATAACTACTTGCGCTGATGTGTTTCCGATTAAAATTCCCTGTAACAAAAGGGCGAACAACCAATATTTCATTTATAAAAAAATTTAATTACACTAAAAATTCTACCAGGATATTTCATTGCGGTTGCTGAAACCGCCTTGCTTTTTATTTTAATTATTTCAAAACAAATGTGGCAAGCAACGAAAGCGTGCGGCGGTCATTCATTTGATACACCTCCACCCGTTGTGCTGTGATATTGTAAGGCAAACGAATAAGAAAATCAGCTTCCTGCCTTTTTACTTCTATTGCTTCAATGTGTCCGTCTTCCGAAGGGATTTCTAAATGTTGTGTAAAAGGAGATGCTATATTTTGCTGTGAAATAATTTCGCCGGAAGCATTTTTTAATACTACTAAAACTCCGGAAGTCGACGATTGTTTCAACGAAACAAATTCTTTGGTTCGATATGGAAGAATTGTAAACTCTTTCAGCTCCACTTCATTATTTCCGGTTGAAAATTCCTTTAATCTGAAGTTTAATGCAATGGATTTTTCTCCTTTTGCCGATAGATTATTAACCATCTGCGAAAAAGAAGTTTCATTTTGTAAAAAAATGATAAAACAAGAAAGAAACAACAAACGAAATTTAAATGACATGACGATATAAAAATTTCTCGCCCTTACGACTCAATTATTCAATGGTTACAGAAACCAGATTTTTCATTTATTGATATCAAATCCCTCCCCTTTGGGGAGTTAGGTGGGGCTTTTCTCAAACCTTCTCACCTCCAAACTTCCATCGTGAAGTTGAAGTTTTATAAAATAAACTAATTGTTGCTTATGCCTTAGTCGTAAATATCTTTTCTGTGACCAACTCTGGTTATGTTCACAATATGAATGGAATCATCAATGGTATAAACTATCCTATAATCTCCGATTCTGATTCTATATAGCGGATTGCTTTATCCCTTTAATTTTTTTTCTCCTGCTGGTCTTGGGTTTTGTTGAAGATTATCAATAGCGACTGACATTTTTATTAAAACTTTTTGTGGTAAGGAATAGAATTCTTTTCGCGCTGATTCTTTAAATAAAATTTTATACATACAAATAAATTACAGCTTCCCTTTTTTCTTCAGGTCTTTTTTTATTTCATCCCACGGAATATTTTTTTCGTTTTTGCGCGCCTCTGAAACAAGTACATCTAATAAATCTTCTGTTTCCTCGCTGTGTTTGCTGAGGTGAGTTAAATCAACCTGAGCAATTCTTTTTCCGCTTTTCTCATCAGTCATTATGGTGAGTCCTTTCATAATTAATTTTTTTTCAAAGATAGCATTTGTAAAATTTAATAATCAAGCGCTACTGTTTCACAAACCTCCTCACATCCCAACTGCCATCGTGCAGTTGAAGTTTTATAAAATAAACTCCCGGAGAAAAAGATTGAATATCGAGTTGCATTGCTGACCTTGAAACTTTGAACTTGTTTACCTATTAAATCAAAAACCGCAATTGTAATTATTGACTGCTGTTAAAAATATTTAACGCATAGACACAAAGGCCCAGAGAAAAAATTTCTTGTGTGGTTTTGTTTTTTGGAAAGAGTTAATTTGTGACCCCAAAAGCAAACGAAAATCCCGAATGCCTAAGATTGCATTTTATAAATACCTGTTATTTTACATTGTAAGTTACGATCTGAATGAGCGGTTGCATTTGCATGTTGGAAATACTAAAAGTCGAAAAGGAACAGATGCTAAAATCTGGATTGATACCGCAGAAGTTTTTTCGAAAGGAGATTTATCAAAAGAAGAATTAAAAATTTGTTGTAAACTGATTGAGAAAAACAAAACGGAAATCATTCGTGTAATTCATAGCTTTGCTGAAGGCAACAAACAAAAACCAATTCAACTGAAATTAAAATGAGATTCAAGGAAGGAGCAATTGGATTAACACCTGCGATTGACAAGTTAAAATTTGACCACAAGGGTAAAATGAGTATTTATCTGGAGGATGGCAGAATATTAATTGTTCCGCTTGCACTGTTTCCAAGCATTAAAAAATTAAGTGAGAGCGAACGAAAAAAATATCACATCAGCGACGGACAAATAATTTTATTCAGAGATTGCGACGAGGTTTTTCACATCGAACAGTTTCTTGGAAGCGAATCAACTTATCGTTATTCCGTTGTTTGAAGAATCTGTTTAACTATGAGTTATAGGAGTAATACAATATGAGTTGTAAGAGTTTTTTTCACTCCTTCACAAACC
>CAMDOA010000065.1 GCA_945903305.1 Chitinophaga pinensis | reverse complement strand
TCCCTGCACCCATTTATAATTAACGCTAAAGCCGAGATGATGAATTTTTAAATTCAAAAACTTAATAATCAGATTCAGGTTGCGCCCGTTCATGCCGACATTAAATTTATTTTCAGGTGTATTAAAGGCAGGTATTATTGGGTCAATCGTATCCTGCTTATTCAACACATTCCATGAATAGTTGGTCAAGATTCCATATTTATTTTTAAAATAGTAATTCAACCCAGCTGAGAATCCTTGTGTTGTCACAATTCCATCGGCATTTGCTGCAACCCTGTAAACCTGAAGGTTATTGATTTCTGTAGGAAAAAAAGAATTGAAATTTACTGCGGCACCTATTTTATATCCTATAAAATTCCGGTAATAACTATAATAATAACCAACATCAACAAACAACCGTTTCAAAATAGTTGTTCTGTATCCGACTTCAATTGTTTTTACTTCTTCAGGACTGATTGGCGCCACATTAAAATAATTAAGCGTATCGAGTTTTTTTGTCAGCAAAAAATTATAGAGTGAAGGAATGGTTATGAGCGAATCGTATCCGGTAATATTTCCGAGCAAAATGGCGCGGCCAACATTATAAAATAAATACTGATCTGTTAATGTTGGGTTTCGAATGGCTGATGAAAATGAAATACGAAAAGTATGTTTCTTCAAATTATAAATTGCAGAAAGTGCCGGTGAAAAAAGGTAATCGAAATTCTGATTTTTATCCATTCGGATAGCAAAATTGAATTTCCATTTGTCATCTAAAATCTTTTTTTCAAATCCAGTGTAAACCCCAAATTCCTGATTGGTTATTTTTCTTGAACCCGTATCACTGAATATTGTGCCTTGTGAATTTGGCTTAAACATTCTGTAATTCGTTCCAATTGTAATTGTCAAAAATTTCGGAGTGAATTTGTATTCACCATGCACATGATACAATGCAGATTTATCAAAAAACATAGAACCACCTTCGCCATAAGATTTTTTGGAAGTGATGGATTGAAAAGCTGAATCAAATGCTGCTGTTCCTGGCGGATAGTATGGATATTCACCAAATGCGAATGAAGAATCGTTTGCATAATTTGCAGCTGAATCGTGTAATGAAAATAGCAAGGGAAGAATTTCGGGACTGGATACAAAAGTTGCAATACTATCAATCCATTCTATAAAATGACCGGGAATAAATTGCGGATATCCTTCTAACGATTGAACTACGCCCGCACAATTTTCAGTATAATATCGGTTGTAATCAATGCCCCAATTTAAATCAGACTTGCTTGCCTTTTGTAACAACAATGCAGTAAAATAGGCATCATAAGATTCTCCGGCATCTTCGTTGGTTGAATAGGCACGAATAAAATATTTATCTTTTTTCCGCAATTCAATTCTGTTCTGAAAAAAAAGTATATTCTTTAAACTGTATCGGTTATCTCCCTGATAAACAGTAATGCCGGTGCCAAAATTTGATGAAAGAATGAATTCGGTTTCGTTATAAATTTTATAATGAAAAGCTGCAGCCAGCTTTAAATTTCGGGTGTCGTAATCAACTAAATCAATTTCGTTATATCCGGTTCGGTAATACCGACCAAGTCCAGGTTGCAGTTGAATTCCCTTCTTGCCTGATTGATCGTATTGCGAATTAAATTCATCGCCATAGGTATTCACCGCATCATATCCTCCCGGATTTTTTTCATCGTCTTTCGATTGTTCGGTCGGAGCATAATTTTTTGCCTCCCAATCATTTGCTCTTAAATAATACAAGTTGAGTTTGTAAGCAAACTTGTCTTTTCCCGATTTGTTCTTAAAAATCTGATCCCATCTCATGGCAGTTTCAAACAAACCACGCTCACCGGTTTTTGTCATTACTGAAAAACCCGGATGATAAAACGGATCCTTTGTGTTCATGCTGATTACACCGTTAAAAGCATTCGGCCCATAGAATGCTGAACTTGCGCCAACTACCAAATCAACTTTCACTACATCTAATTCCGATGCCCCTAAAAAATTCCCTAACGAAAAATTTAATCCCGGTGACTGATTATCCACGCCATCAATAATTTGCAGTGAACGAACAGGCGAAGTGCTGTTAAATCCCCTGGTATTAATTACTCTGAAACCAAGCGAGGCAGTAGTAATGTCAACTCCTTTTAACTGCCCGAGTCCCTCATAAAAATTAAATGCCGGAGTTTGTTTAATGGCCATTAAATCCATTGATTCAATAGTTAATGCCGACTCACGCTGCTTATCGGTGAGTCGTGTGTCCTGAACTATTATTTCGGTTAATGTTACATTGGATGATTCAAGCAGGATAGAAATATTTTTAGTAAAATCAGTTACAGCTACTTCTTTATTCTGATAACCTAAATAAGAAATGACAAGTGTGGCTGAAGAAATTCCGGTTACCGATAATTCAAATTTTCCATCAATATCCGTTTGCGTTCCGTTGGTTGTTCCTTTAATAACTACCGTTGAGCCAATGAGTGCTTCATTGGTTTTCGAATCCTTTATAACACCGGAAATTGTTTGCGCGAAACTGATTTCTGAAATCGAAATCAACAGAATGAAAAAAAATTTAACTCTGAAAATCTTCAGTTTCAATTTTATTTAGTGTTGATTATTTTCTGGATTCCATGCAGAAAATAAGTGATGGTCAAAAAAATGTTTACTGAAAAATTATTTTTCCGGTGTTTGTATTTTCAGTATTATTGATTCGAAGAAAATAAGTACCGGATGAAAGTTCATTTCGTTCAATTTTCAATTTTGCTCCTGAAAAATTGCTGTATTCTCTCACCAGTTTTCCATAAATATCAAAAAGCTGCATGTTGTTTTCGTAAGCCCCTGATGTACTTAAATCAACATACACAAAATCAGCAGATGGATTTGGATACATGTTGCTATTCAAATTTATTATTTCAGTAACAGCACTTGGAACAAAACAATTTAAATGCTGGTATAGAAAATCTCTTATATAACTTAATGTAGTATCCATGTACAACTGACTGCCAAGGTAGGGAACATGATCAGCTCCTTCCCACTGATAATACCAGCTGGCAACATTTTTTGTTAAAGCAAATGGATGAAGCGATGAACTTCCATCAACCTGCATAATTGGAATAATACCAAGCATGTAAAGCATAGCAGTATTATAAGGTACAGTTTGATCTTGTGTGCCATGCATGCTGCAAACCGGAATATCATTTTGTTCAATGTATGTTTTGTCGCCGAGTGCTCCGCATAAATTTACAATGGCTTTTACTTTTGATGAATAGCCCGGATTTCCACTCGTGCCTTCCATACCACCTAAAACAGTTGTATCAATTGTTGCTGGTAATTCAAACGGTTTATCTAAGTAAGCAAGATGCAAGGCAATAAAAGCTCCGGCACTGCTTCCGCCAAGAAAAATTTGTGTCGGATCAATTTTATAGGTGTTGGTGGTTGCAGCATCTTGTCGAAAAAAACGAACTGCCGCTTTTCCATCCTGCACGGCGCGGTAAACAGCATCAGTAGCTTTTGTTTGATCCGGAATGGGAGTAATACCTAATCTGTAATCGTACGAACAAGTTACATATCCCCGTTTTGCAAAACTTTGACAAATGGCAACTACATCAGCATCTGTTTTCGTTCCTCCAAGAAATGAACCTCCATGTGCCATAATTAAAATCGGACGAATGGAAGCAGTATCGCCGGTTGGCTCGTAAACATCCAATTTTAAAGTAACGGTTGCTCCGGTATTACTTATGTTAGAACCGAAAACAATATCGGAATGAATAGTTACGGTGCTGAAAATTTCATTTTGATACCGGCCATAGCATTGTGCATTTACAAATGAATTAGCAAGTAAAATAATTAAAACTGTGGTGAAAAGGTGTTTCATGAATTTTTGTTTGTGGCTATAAATCTATGATTCAATTCCACAATAAAAACAATTGCAAAATATATTTGACTAAGGGAAAAAATTATTTCTGCTCGTCCACCGTTTTATCGGGTTGAAAATTTAAATCAGCATTTGTTTTTGAAAATATAGTTGTGGTTGGCAGTGCTTTTTTAAATTCACTTAAATATGTTTTGCTGATAGGAATAAAACTTATATCGAGTCTTTTCAATTGTGTTAAATGCTGAACAGCACCCATCATTTGTATCACATCAATATTGGGATTGAAACTGAGATTTAATTGTTGAAGATTTTTTAAGGAATTGAATGATTCAGGTAATGTTTTCAAATCATTTGCTTTTAGGTCAAGAATTTCTAATTGTGAAAAGTTACCGAAATCTTCGGGCAAAACTATGAGTGCATTGTTTCGTAAATGCAATGCTTTCAGGCTAGTGAGCTGTATGATGGACTCCGGAAGTACTTTTATAATCTGATCATCAAGTGTAAGTACTTCCAGATTCTTTAAGTTGCCGATTGATTCCGGCAATTTTAATAAATGCGGCACTGTTCTGTTTGGAAAAAAATTCCCATCTAATTCCAATACTTTCAGATATTGCAATTCACCAATCCATTCAGGAAGTACTTGAAAATAATTATGTGCAGCTCTCAGATATGTTAATCCGGTTAATGATTTAATATACGATGGCAATTCACCCATTCCGCACCAACTCACATCCAACTCCTCCAGGTTTTTCATCTTGCTTAAATCAGGCAGTGTGGTTAAAAAATTTCCACGCAGAATTAATGTTTGCATGCTGATGCAATTAGCAAACGATGATGGAAATTTTTCAATTGTGGTTCCAGTTAAACTTCTGTTCTCCGAACCAATATTTAAAATTTTCAGATTCGTGAGTTTCCCAATTGAATTTGGCAAACTGATTAAACTGTTTCCGCTTGCATCAATATTTTCCAACGATATAATTGTTCCGAGAGATTCAGGTAACTCTTTGATATTGCTTGAAGAAATATTTATTTTTTTCAGAGTCGAAATTTTACTCAATACTGTACAAGCTTGTTTAAAATCAAGAGCAAGGCAATTGCTTAAATCAATTTCCTCCAACGATGTACAAGATGAAATGGAAGTTGGCAATTGAACGAAATAATTGGAACCGAGGTCCAATTTTTTCAGGTTACTTAAATCTCCAATGGCATCTGGTAAAATCCGAAACTGATTTCCGGATAAATCTAAATGCTCCAATGTTTTTAATTTTCCCAATCTCGAAAACAATTCTTCCAACCGAAGCGAAGAATTATACGGGAGAATAATATTTTTCAAACTCGCACAATCACTGATTTCTTCTGGAAGAATTTGCAATGAATTGGCTTTTAGATTAAGTGTTTGTAAATGTGAAAGTGTGCTGATGCTTCCCGGTAATTTCGGAAGTGCTGAAATACTGATTTCAAAATATTCAAGATTCGGCAACACTGAAAGTTTACTGATTGCCTGATTGAAATTCATGCGTGTGCAATGACGAAAAGCAATTCCTCTCAGATTAGAAAGCGCACTCATATCAGGAAGTGTTTCCAACGAATCATATTCTAAAAACAGGTAATAACATTTTTGTGGATTGTTCAATGCAAATTCGACACGATAAAAAGTGCTGTCGCTGTTGCGTGGAATATCAAGCACCTGAGCAGAGGAACTAAAAGTGAAAAGTGAAAAGTTTAGGGTAAAGATGAGAACTGTAATACTTATAATTTCACTTGCTCTCATTAAAATTTTTTTGTGTGCTCTATTCATGGTTGTAAATATGTGACACACTTTCATTGCAACTTAAAAATTAAATTAACACATACTAACGAAAGATATCGGCGCGAATTGGCGTCTGAAAATGAAAGGAAAATATTCCGTTCGACAAAAAATATTGTTTAATACTTTTATATATTCATTAAACAATTATATTTGCAAACCATGACAGGAAAATACTCTATTCGCGATTTAGAAAAGCTTTCAGGCATTAAGGCACACACCATTCGTATCTGGGAATTGCGATATGGTTTGCTTACACCATCACGCACTGATACCAATATCAGGCACTACTCCAATGACGATTTGAGAAAACTTTTGAATGTTTCTTCCCTCATAAATAAGGGGATGAAAATTTCAAACATCAGCAAACTTTCATCAAAACAAATTCAAGAGGAAATTGCCATAGGGCAAAATATTGAATCACCGATTGAAAATTTTCTTCCTACAGCTCAAAACGCACTGATGTTTGCTTTATTCGAGTTTAATGAAGAGAGTTTCAATAAAGCATTCTCGCTTGCTGTTTTAAAACTTGGATTTGTTGAAGCGCTGTATAAAGTATTATATCCCTTACTAAATAAAATAGGTTTTCTATGGAATAGTGGTGAAATTTTTCCGGCCCAAGAGCATTTTATTACCAATCTCGTAAAGCAAAAAATTTTTTCAGCCACTGATTCTTTATTGTTGAACACCGATAAAAAAGATACTTTCATTTTATTTCTTCCCGAAGGTGAGTTGCACGAAATCGGATTGCTGCTCACCAATTACTTACTTCGTTCAATGGGAAAACATACCATTTTCCTGGGGCAAGGTGTGCCACTCGATAATGTAATAGCAACCTATAAAGCTACCAATACAAAAAATTTATTGCTCTTCATTATCACCCCAAGTAACCAAAAGGAAATTACTACCTACCTGCAAAAACTTTCTGTTGGTTGCAACAATGCCGTTATATATATTAGTGGCAACAATAAATTACTCGATAAAATAAAACTCGCTTCAAATTTCGTTCGCTTAAAAAGCCCGGAAGATTTAAAACTGATAAAATAAATTTTTCTGGAATATTGGAAATTAGATTTTGTTTAATATATTTGCATAATCATTAAACAAAATAAAACAGAAATTTCAAATGCTGTTTTAGTTATAACATTACATTTCATGGCGCTCCAGAAGAAAATTGTCATTATCGGTTCAGGGTTTTCGGGTCTTGCAGCTGCGTGTTGTCTGGCACAGGCAGGAGCAGATGTAGCAGTGCTGGAAAAAAACGAACAGGCAGGAGGTCGTGCACGCAGTTATGAAGCAGGTGGTTTTCTGTTCGATATGGGACCAAGTTGGTACTGGATGCCCGATGTGTTTGAAAATTTCTTTCAGCTTTTCGGTAAAAATGTGGCTGACTATTATGAACTGAAATTATTGTCGCCTTCTTTCTCTGTATTTTTTAATGGAGATGAAAAAATAAATATTCCTGAATCGGAAAAAGATTTAGAAAATCTTTTTGAATCGATTGAAAAAGGGAGCGCACTTCAACTTCGGAAATTTCTGAAGGAAGCAAAGTATAAGTACGAAGTAGGAATGAAGGAACTGGTTTACAAACCTGCGCTTTCGTGGATGGAGTTTGCCGACAGAAGAGTGCTTGCGGGTTTAACTCGCTTACACATACTTCAATCGTTTCAAAAATATGTGCGCCGTTATTTTAAAGACAAACGACTCATCAGCATTCTTGAATTTCCGGTTTTATTTTTGGGTGCGCAACCAAAAGATACTCCAGCGCTTTATAGTTTGATGAATTATGCAGGACTAGCTCTGGGCACATGGTATCCAATGGGCGGAATGAAGAAAATTATTGACGCGATGGAAAATTTAGCGCGGTCGTTGAATGTTAAAATCACTACCAATACTCCAGTAACAAAAATTTCTGTGGTCAATAATAAAGTAACAGGAGTTTTTTCAAATGAAATATTCTTCGAAGCTGATTCGGTAATTGCTTCTTCCGATTATCATTTTACAGAGGAAAAATTGCTGGCTAAAGAATTCAGAAATTATTCAGGCGAATACTGGAGCAAGCGAACTATGGCTCCTTCGTCCATCATTTTTTATCTCGGAGTAAAAAAGAAAATTAAAAATCTGGAGCATCACAATTTGTTTTTTGATGAAGACCTGGAACAACATGCAAAAGAAATTTACGAAACTCCGAAGTACCCGAGCCGACCATTGTTCTATGTGTGCTGTCCTTCAAAAACCGATGAAGCAGTAGCGCCGATTGGAATGGAAAATTTATTTATCCTGATTCCGATTGCAGCCGGATTAAAAGATGATGATGCAACAAGGGAAAAATATTTTGACATCGTTCTCACTCGATTGGAAAAGAAAACCGGGGAGAATATTCGCGAGCAAATTATTCATAAGAGAAGTTATGCTATTAACGATTTTCAATCGGACTACAATGCTTTCAAAGGAAATGCTTATGGTTTAGCAAACACGCTTCGCCAAACTGCAGTGCTGAAACCATCTATCCGAAATAAAAAATTGAAAAATCTTTTTTACACAGGGCAGTTAACTGTTCCGGGCCCGGGTGTTCCGCCAGCTTTAATATCAGGACAAATAGTAGCTAAAGAAGTAATTAAACAACTCAATCTTAATTGATGAAAAATTTATTTGACAGAATTTCTGCACGAAGCAGCAAAATGGTGACGAGAACTTACAGCACCAGTTTTTCTTTGGGAATTTATTTTCTCAGCGGAAAATTTCATGAACCCATTTATGGAATTTATGGTTTCGTTCGCTTAGCTGACGAAATCGTTGATAGCTTTCATGATTTTGATAAAGCGGAATTACTGAAAAGATTTCGTGCTGATACACAATTGGCTATTGAAGAGCGAATTAGTTTGAATCCGATTCTGAATAGTTTTCAGAAATGTGTGCATCAATATAAAATCGAGCAGGAATTGATTGATACATTTCTTCACAGTATGGAAATGGATTTAACACAAGCTTTTCACGATAAAAAATCGTTCGACAATTATATTCTTGGTTCAGCAGAAGTGGTGGGGCTTATGTGCCTTCGTGTTTTTACAGAAGGAAATAATGAGATGTATGAAAAATTAAAACCAGCAGCAATGTACTTGGGCGCTGCTTTTCAAAAAGTTAATTTCTTAAGAGATTTAAAACAAGATTACAATCATTTAGGCAGAGCCTATTTCCCTGGAATTGATTTGGATAATTTCGATTACGCACAAAAACTAAAAATTGAATCCGACATCGAATCTGATTTTACATTGGCGTTAAATGGAATTAAAAAACTACCGAAAGGCGCTCGACTTGGTGTTTATGTTGCGTTTGTTTATTACAAAGCATTGTTTGCAAAAATCAAATCCGTTCCTGCAGAAAGAGTAATGCAAGAGCGAATTCGAGTTCCGAACAATCAGAAATTTGGGTTGTTGATTAACTCAGTAATTCGTCATCAATTAAATTTGTTATGAAAATATTATTCAGTGTCATTTTTATTTTAAATTTTTCTTTCGCAGCGAAATCGCAATCACTGATTCAAATCAGAGAACAATTTTATCGTGCCCAAGCAAGTGGTGAATCTGCTGATTCATTTTATTCAAAAATGCAAAGTGTTACAGCTAGTGCTTCTGCCATAATGATTGGATATAAAGGAATGGCTTCATTCATGCTTTGCAATTATTCATACAATCCTTACAACAAGTTGAAATATTTCAGTGAAGGAAAAAATTTATTGGACAAAGCAATTTCGATGAGCAGTGATAATACTGAGCTTAGATTTTTAAGATACACTATTCAAAAAAATGTTCCCTCCTTTTTAGGATATAGTTCGAATTTGGTGGAAGACAAACAGTTGATGACAAAGAAAATTTCAGAGCAGCAATTTAAAAATGCTGATGCTGATTTGTACAATAGAATAGTAAAATACATTTCTGCTGAAAATAATTAATGATTTAATTAAGTGAAAAATGTATTGTGGAATTATGCAAAATAAAATTCAGTTCATATTAATAATCCGATTTTCCGTTCTGATAAATTTAATCACTATGTCAAAGATAAGCGCACAACCATTGCAGGCAGTTTCAAATGTTGATTTAAACAGGTATTCCGGAAAATGGTACGAAATTGCTTCGTTCCCGCAACGATTTCAGAAAGGATGTCATTGCACCACTGCAACTTACACCATCAGCGAAAAAGGATTTGTGATAGTGGAGAACAGATGCAACAAAGGAAGTGTAACAGGAAAAGAATCATACATAAAAGGAAAAGCATTTATAGAAGCCGGATCAATGAATGCAAAACTTAAAGTTCAATTCTTCTGGCCTTTCAGAGGCAAGTACTGGATTATTGATTTGGCAAACGATTACAGTTACGCTGTGGTCAGCCATCCGAACAGAAAATATCTATGGATTCTTTCAAGAACTTCGAAAATAGATATTGCAATTTATCAGCACACTATTTCGCGATTGATTGAAAAAGGATTGGATGTAAGTAAACTTCAAATCACAGAGCAAATTTGAAAAACGAAAAACAATCTGTTACACTCTTCTGGTTTCGCCGTGATTTGCGGTTGAGCGACAATCATGGATTGTATGAAGCATTGAAAAGTTCAGATGCTGTTCTTCCTGTTTTTATTTTCGATAAGAATATTCTCGAGCATCTTGAAAATAAAAACGACAAACGCGTTTCTTTCATTCACCAGACACTAAAAAATATAAATGATGAATTGCTGAAAGTTGGTTCATCGCTTTATGTGCTCTACGCAGAACCGCTTGATGCTTTCAAAACAATTTCAAAAACTTTTGATGTCAAAGCGGTTTTAACCAATCACGATTACGAACCTTATGCGATAGTGCGCGATGAAGAAATCAGTGAATACTTCAGCAAGAAAAAAATTTCATTCCACACTTTTAAAGACCAGGTGATTTTTGAAAAATCGGAAGTGATGAAAAGCGATGGAACACCTTACACAATTTTTACTCCGTATTCAAAACTCTGGAAAGAAAAATTCAGAAATGAAAGTCAGCAGCTTTTTCCGAGCGAAGTTTTTAAATCAAATTATTTAAAAACAAAACCATTTTATTTTCCTTCACTTAAAGAAATTGGTTTTGAAGAAACAACTGTTACAGTTCCTTCGCTTGAAGTTGACAAAACAATAATCAGGCATTATCACGAAACAAGAAATTTACCTGCAGTTGATGGCACCAGTAAACTCAGCGTGCATTTCCGTTTCGGAACAGTGAGTGTGCGAAAGCTCGCGCAAATGGCCGCAGCATTGAATGACCAATGGCTGAACGAATTAATCTGGCGCGAGTTTTTTATGATGATACTTTTTCATTTTCCTGAGGTTGTTACGAAAAGTTTTAAAAAGAAATACGACAACATTGCGTGGAGAAATGATGAACAGGAATTTTTGAAATGGTGCAATGGTGAAACCGGATTTCCAATTGTGGATGCAGGCATGCGCGAGTTGAATGAAACCGGATTGATGCACAATCGTGTGCGAATGGTAGTGGCAAGTTTTCTAATAAAGCACCTGCTCATTGACTGGCGCTGGGGCGAATCGTACTTCGCAGAAAAACTTTTGGATTACGAACTCTCATCCAACAACGGCAACTGGCAGTGGAGTGCGGGATGCGGTTGCGATGCCGCGCCCTATTTCAGAATTTTCAATCCCGAGGAACAAACTAAAAGATTTGACCCTGAAAATAAATACATCAGCAGGTGGGTGAAGGAATTTTCTTCCGCTGATTATTGTAAACCAATAGTCGAACATCGTTTTGCAAGAAACCGTGCTTTAACAACTTTTAAATATTCAATACAATGAAACAAATTCAAAATGTAGTGCTCGTGAATGAGCAGGATGTAGCGCTCGGAAAAATGGAAAAACTGGAAGCGCATATTAAGGGCGAACTCCATCGCGCTTTTTCAATTTTCATTTTTAATGCTGAAGGCGAATTGCTTTTACAAAAGCGGGCCGATGGAAAATACCATTCAGGTGGTTTATGGACCAACACCTGTTGCGGACACCCTGGTCCTGGTGAAGTTATTACAAGTGCTGCTGCAAAACGGTTGAATGAAGAAATGGGAATGCTTTGCGATTTAAAATTCGGTTTTAAATTTCTGTATAAAGAAAATGTAGGAAACCACTTAACTGAACACGAAGTGGATCATGTATTTTTCGGTATCAGTAATAATTTACCTGATATAAATGAAGATGAAGTTTCAGCATATCGTTATGTTTCATTGGATGAATTAAAAGATGAAATGAATGATGTACCTGATACCTTTACCGAATGGTTCAAAATCATTTATGAAAAGGCCTTTGATTTTTTCAGTATCACAGAAAAATTTTTAACAAAATACGCTGCCTAAATATTGTAATTAATACAACCGAATTTCAATCATGACCATTCTGTTTAACTTATTAGTGCTCATTTCTTTTTTCGTTTTAATGGAAGGAGTTGCCTGGTTCACACACAAGTATATCATGCATGGATTTTTGTGGTCGCTTCATCACGATCATCATTTAAAAGATCATGAAGGTTTTTTCGAGCGAAATGATTTCTTCTTTTTGCTGTTCGCTGTACCAGGAATTTTTTTGATGTCGTATGGACTTACAAATTCTTATTCCGATTTTCGTTTCTGGATGGGGGCCGGAATTACATTGTATGGCGCAGCTTATTTTTTCGTACACGATATTTTTATTCATCAGCGTTTTCCGATACTAAAGCAATTCAACTCAACTTATTTTCGCGCCTTGCGCAAAGCGCATAAAGTGCATCATAAACATTTAGGAAAAGAAGAAGGCGAATGTTTCGGAATGCTTTTTATACCAAAGAGGTATTATGACGAAGCTAGAAAATCAAAGAACGAACTTTGGGGTTAATGAATCACTTCACTTATCTCGCTGTTAATATTGGAGCAATTTTATTTCCTTTTATTTTCAGTTTTCATCCAAAACTGAAGTTTTATAAAACATGGTTTGCTTTTTTTCCGGCTATGATTATTGCTGCAAGTATTTTTATTTCAGCCGATGTTTTGTTTACTCATTTAGGAATCTGGGGATTCAATCCTGATTATTTAACCGGAATTTATTTTTTCAATTTACCCATTGAAGAATACCTTTTCTTTTTCTGCATTCCATACGCGTGCATTTTTACTTTCCACTGTTTTAAAATACTGATAAATCAATCTCCTGACGAAACCACAACCAGATTAATTTCAAAAATCGCAAGTGTTGTGCTCTTCGTCATCGGAATTTTTTACTTCAATCACCTTTATACATCATCCACATTTATTGCACTGGCGATTTATCTTTTCATAACTGCACAATTCAATTTCGCTTTTTCGTTGGGAAAATTCTTTCTTGCTTACCTCATTTTATTAATTCCGTTCTTTATCTGCAATGGAATTTTAACAGGTACCGGATTAGAATCTCCGGTTGTTTGGTATAACAACAATCAGAATCTTGGAATCAGATTGCTCACCATTCCAATCGAAGATTTTTTTTATGGACTGTTACTGATATTATTAAACGCAACAATTTATGAGCGAATACTTCGCAGTAAAAAATTACGCCCATTAATTTCCTCCGTGTTCTCTAAATCTCCGTGTTAAAATATTTCGAAGCTAAATATTTACTCCATAGTTTTCTCAGGTCTCATTTGTTCATTGAATTATTTTTTTTCAATGGCATTCACGAATTCAGCACACTGCTTCAATCCATTTGCTCTTGCCTCATTTGCGGAAACAACAACACATCCTGAATAGAATGTGAGTTCGTCAGAATCATACACAAGCGGTCTATTCCCATTCCGAGACCTGCAGTTGGCGGCATACCATATTCGAGCGCACGAAGAAAATCTTCATCCAACATCATCGCTTCCTCATCACCGCGCTTGCCGAGTTCAAGTTGCTCTTCAAATCTTTTTCGTTGATCAATCGGGTCATTCAACTCTGAGAATGCATTACATATTTCCTTGCCGTTACAGATGGCTTCAAATCGTTCCACCAAACCATCCTTACTGCGATGCTTCTTCGCAAGAGGACTCATCTCAACCGGGTAATCAGTAATAAAAGTCGGCTGTATCAGTTGCGCTTCGCACTTCTCTCCAAAAATTTCATCAATCAGTTTTCCCTTTCCCATTGTGTTGTCAATCGGCACATGCAATTCTTTTGCAGTCTCGCACAGAGCAGCTTCATCCATTTTCGAAATATCTATTCCCGTGAAATGCTGAATCGCTTCAAACATCGTAAACCGTTTCCAGGGGCGCGCGAAATTGATGACATTCTCACCCACTTGCACTTCAGTTTTTCCATAGAGGTCAATACAAATTTTCTCTACCATCTCCTCCACCAAATCCATCATCCAGTAATAATCTTTATACGCCACATACAATTCCATTTGTGTGAACTCCGGATTATGAAAGCGATCCATTCCCTCATTGCGGAAATCTTTTGCAAACTCAAACACACCATCGAAGCCGCCGACAATTAATCGCTTCAGGTAAAGTTCATTCGCAATACGCAGGTACAAAGTCATGTCGAGCGTGTTGTGATGCGTTTTAAAAGGGCGAGCAGCAGCACCGCCATACAACGGTTGCAAAATCGGAGTTTCCACTTCCACATACTGCTTCGAATTCAGAAAATTGCGCATACTCATGACTAGCTTACTACGCTGAATGAAAACTTCCTTAGAATGAGGATTAATATTCAGATCCACATACCGTTGACGATAGCGCAACTCTACATCACTCACCGCATCAAAAACTTCGCCTTCCTTTTCCTTCACCACAGGCAAAGGCTTCAGTGCTTTCGACAACAGTTTCAGCTGTTGCACATGGAGCGATATTTCTCCCGTCTTCGTGCGGAACACATAACCTGTTACACCAATAAAATCTCCAAGATCCAATAGCTTTTTAAAAAGCACATCATACAATTGTTTGTCGTCGCCGGGACAGATATCATCGCGCTTAAAATAGAGCTGAATTTTGCCTACCGAATCCTGTATCACAACAAATGCTGCCTTTCCCATATCACGGTGGCTCATGATTCTTCCTGCAAGCGTGATGGTTTTGCCTTCGTAATGCGCGGCATCTTTTTCAAAGTCAGTTTTTATACGAACCGAATTATCATTCACTTCAAATAAATCGGCTGGATATGGATTAATGCCGAGGTTAATTAATTCTTCTAAAGCTTGTCGGCGTAAAACTTCGTGCTCACTCAATTGCATTTGCTTATAATAATTTTTTGCAAATGTAACAGGAGAGTGAAGAATTTTATGATGCTTATAATTGAAAAAGAAACCTAAATAAAGAATGCTGAATTATTCTCGAAGCTTTTTAATCAATATAGAACAAATGATAAATTCATCAGTTGCTATTTAAACAGATAACATAAAAAAAGGGGCATTAAAAATGCCCCCTTTTTTCAAAATCAAAACCAGAAATATTAACGCACTATCAATTTTTTTGTCATTACAGAATTGTCACCAATCAATTTCACTAGATATAAACCTGAAGAAAATGAATCAACTTTTAACTGAATCAAATTCTGATTTGATTGAGGAAGAATATTTTTTACTATTTTTCCTGTGATATCGGTTATTTCAATTGAATTTATCCGATCATTTGTATTGGCAAAAGAAATCGTTGTTGACTCACTTGCCGGATTAGGATACAATTCAACTTTATCAGAAATATTTTTCTCATCAATTCCTGTAATGGTATTATTAAGAGTTAAAACAGTTCCATCAGCAAGAACAACTATTAAAGCAAATGCTTCACCATTTTGGTTTGTAGAAGGATTTAAAAAACCAGATGCAAGAACTACCGCTGATGAACCGGCTGCAGTTGAAAGAGGTGCATTAAAACTTGCTACAACTGTTGCATTGTCATTTCCCGGAGTAACATTTAATGTATATGAGGCAGCAGGAACGCTTATATAATTAGTGATTGCACTATAAGGTGCATCATTAACTATTGTGGCAACACCTTGTGCAATTACATCAACAGTAGGTGCATCAGTTGCTCCGTGAACTACACGAAAATCTACATTACCCATCATGGTAGCAGCAGTCTGCATATTGTTCTGAAGAAATAAAGTAAACGCGGTAGAAACTGCATCAGGATTAGAAGCGAAACTTGAAGGATTCAACACTCCGTTTGCAATGGCTACATAAGAACCTCCGTTAGTTAGCGTCACCTGGAAGTTTTTTAAAGTGTCGCTTACTGACATACTAGTTGGAGGAGCAACACCAATGTTTAACTGAACATCGGCAGGAACTTCAATAAATGGAGTTGCAGTGCGAAACGCAAAATTGTCAAGTGTTAATGTTCCGTTCACATATATATCAACTGATACAGCCGCTGGATCTGCAGCATTATGTATTACCTGAAGTGTTGCAATGCTCGTTTGAGGCAAAGTAACAACAGTTCCATTTGCCAA
>CAMDOA010000064.1 GCA_945903305.1 Chitinophaga pinensis | reverse complement strand
CCACGCACCAATCGGTTCATGTAGTATTTACGGATGAAGGCATCGAGCTTGAGGAGGAGTAAACTATATGCGCTTTCGTTCATGAGGTAAATGTAGTGTACGATGTAAACAAAAATTGTGCAGAGTTATTGTGCCTGCAAAGAGAAGATTAAAAATAGTGGCTGAAGCATTACCACCAAAACAATTTTCCGACAACAAAGCTTAGATGATGGTGAGTTGTATTTTCCATAAAACACAACTGACTGTTGCTTTCTATTATTGCATTCAATTATGAACGCAAAATACAAACACATTTTCTTCGACCTCGACCACACACTCTGGGATTTTGAAAGCAACTCGCACGAAACACTTTTAGATTTATTTGAAGAATATTCAGTGCTGAAATCAAGTATTGACGACAAGCATCATTTCATCAATCGCTATTATCATCACAATGAAATTTATTGGGAGCAATTCAGAAAAGGAAAATTGAGCAGAGAAGAATTACGACACATCCGATTCCGCACCACACTCAATGAATTTAATATTGATAATGAAGAACTGGTGCAGCAGTTAGCGGTTTCTTATCTGGAGATTCTTCCAACGAAAACAAACTTGTTTCACGACACAATTGAAGTGCTCGATTATCTTGTGACTAAATATTCGATGCACATAATCACAAATGGTTTTGAAGAAATTCAATTTAAAAAAATAGTGAACACCGGTATCGGAAAATATTTCAAATACATTATTACATCAGAAGCAGCGGGCAGCCAGAAACCTGACCCCGCAATATTCAATTTTGCGATGCAACTAACGAATGCCGAAATAAAAAACAGTTTGTTTGTTGGCGATAGTATTGAAGCAGATATCAATGGCGCAAAAGCAGTTGGGATGGATTATGTTTTTTACAACCCGAAGAAAACTCTGCATGAAGAAAATTTAATGCATGAGATTGCATCGCTTAGTGAATTAAAAAAAATAATTTAAAATCTAACGGTTTTGGATTTCTTCCTTTTCTTGAAATAAGAATAGGTAATCCCGATTTCAATTTCGATTATTATATTTGAGAAATTAATCAAATTAAAATGAATCAATTAAAGTCAAGAGATTTAAAAGGAGGCGATATTTTGTTAAAACTGAATGATGGTTCTTTAACCAATAAATTAATTGCACTGGGTCAAAGAGGTGAATTGAATGCACAGATTGTTCACGGAGGAATTATGTTTGATTCAAACATTATAATTGAATCATCTGGACCGGGATTAATTGCCAATGATATTCGGGTACAGAATAAAGCAAAAGGATACATTGTTTACCGCCCAACTAATAACAACCTTGCAACGGGTGCTGCAACTTGCGCCAAAATGATGTTTGACATTCAGGGAAAAAATAATTCGCTGAAATATAATTTAATTGGAACGGTGAAAACAAAATTTGGCGAAACCGGAAACGCAAAATCGGCCAATGAAATGGATGAATTATGCCAGCGAATTTTAACCGGAAAAAACACTCCTATGTTTTGTACACAGTTTGTTGTTTATGTTTTTCAATGGGTGGCATCGCAAAGCGGAATATCGGCGAATAGTATATTCTCAATCAACGATGCCAAAGCAACTCCTTCACGGCTAGCCTCCATTCTGCAAGGCAATTCTTCTTTTTATGAAGCTGGATATATGATTGGAGGTGAGCGGTAAAAATTTACATCAACCTGTTTTATCTGGCTTTTATTACAATGTGCCTTTTTCTATTTTAATTATTATTGAACTGAAAATTCCATTTACTATTTAAACAACAGGTTATATGCTTTCTGTTCGGGATAATTCCATTCGAGCCAGCATTTATTTTCCCAACGGGTTTTAAAAATTTCTTTCCGTGTTTTCATCACTTGACTGAAATTGATATCGGTATATTCTTCTGAACTTGCAAAACTGAAACGATTTTTCTGAGGCACATTTATCTTGTTTAACTCTTCGTCAGTATAATTCATGTAAGCGAGTGAAGAATTATTAGGTCCTGCTAAAAACCGGTAGTGAACAAACGCTTTGTTGTAGTGAGCAAAATTATAGCGCGCAATTTATGCACTTGCAGAACCAGAAATAAAAAAGCCCGCATCAAAAGACCCGGGCTTCAATCAGTTTTTCTTTTGAATTAATTTCTACGATTCAAAAAACTAAGATAATAGAGTAAGGTTGCAATAGAAGCAAGCGCGGCAATTACATATGTGGATGCTGCCCACTTCAATCCATTCGCTGCTTTATTGTGAGCTTCACGACTCATAATATTTGTCGTGTCGAGCCAGATTAATGCTCTGCGGCTTGCATCAAACTCAACCGGCAATGTGATGATGCTGAAAATGGTGGTCATTCCAAACATAACCACACCGGCAACTAATAACATTGGAAATGCATTCACCATTAATACTCCTGCAAATAATATCCATTGCACCCATTGTGATGAAAAACTTACAACGGGAACTAATGTGCTTCGCAACCCTAACCAAACATAGGATTGTGCATGTTGCACTGCGTGTCCGCACTCATGCGCCGCAATTGCCGCCGCCGCTACACTTCTGCCATTATATACATCGGTTGATAGATTAACAGTTTTGTTCTGCGGATTGTAGTGGTCAGTAAGTTGACCTTCAACGCAAGTGATAGTTACATCATCAATGCCGCTGTCGCGCAACATTTTTGCGGCAATTTCTTTTCCGCTTAGTCCGCTCTCAATGGGGTTTTGTGAATACTCGGCCATGCGACGCTTTAACAAGCCGCCAACGATTAAGCCAACCACTAAAAAAACAAGAGAAAGAATAATGAATGAACCTGACATGTTTTAATTTTTTTTTGTTTTAGTTACGCAAATGTAATGCCTTTGGTTTGTGACGAACAAAAACTGACTTTATTGCACTAAAGTTTTTTGTCTTTGTAATAAAAGCTGAACGAATTAAATCCGGTTTTTACCTGCAACACATCAAAGTCCAAACGAATGTCATCGTAAATCTGTGCAGGCAGTTCAATCATTTTTCCGAAAGTATAAAAACGAATTTCGTTTGATTGGGTGAAATAGTAAAGTGAATTTTGACTCAGCTCCAATTTTGAAGGCATATAATTTTCGAGCCGTGTAATTTGTCCCTGATAAAAAACAGAAATTCCTCCGGTGCCGTTTTCATATACCAGCATATTATCTTTTATGCGGATAGATTGTGGATTCATAACTCCGGTTTCAATAATCTTTCCGGCATAAAATATTTTTAATTCGCCGGTGCCATCCAGGAAAGCGGCCATATTGTTTCCTATAAATACAGGTGCCATTTTCTTTGTTCCGGTTCCTAAGGGCACAGCACCTAATTCAAAAGTTTCGCCCTTGTAAAAAACTTTTAAATCATTATAGTAATCACGATAGACCACAATGTTTTTTCCGGCATTAATCATTTGTGGCGCCTGACTTTCCTGTTCAAAAATATCACCGTCGTAAAAAATATTGAACTGATCGTACACCGTAACCCACGCAAAAACATTGCTGCCCGCCGCACTCAGAGTCACCGGGTTTCCTAAACTGTTTTCTTCGAGGCGAACAATTTTTCCGTTCCAGTATAAATTGTAAACATATTGTCGGTCGTCAAAATATCCGACTATGCTATCGCCAAAAGCAAAGCTGGTGTTGTAATCTGCTAACTTGGTAATTTTTCCATTGTCGAAAACACAAAGAGTTGCCTGGTTTTTAAAAACCACAATGTTGTCGGTAACATAAAAATCGGTAGTGTAACCTTCGTTTATCTGTTGAGGTTTTCCGTTGTAATAAATTTTAAAATTCTTGGTGTTGTCAATAAACGGAACACAGGTTTTTCCCACTGAAAAAAACTTTGGCTCCAGATAATCGGCCTGCTGAATATTAAAATTATCGAAAACAAAAAACCGCCCGTCTTGATTTACATAAGCCGACAATGGCTGCGCATTTCCGGAAACAAACAACAACAACAAAACAGCAGAAAGAAACATTTTTTTCATCGCAGTAAAACTAAGCATCACTTGCGCATCACCAATAACACTTCTTTCAAAAAAATAAACTGACGAAGTTCACGCAAATAAAAAATCAAAAAGTTAAGGGTGCGTAAATCATCAAACTGAATTTCCTATGTTCGCTCCCTGAAGAAATAAAATGATTCAACAATTTTTTTTCGGCTCAACCGATTCTCCTTTATACATGTTTCATCATGCGCTCGGTGCTGTGCTGATATTAATTTTTACTTGTTTTTTCATTGCCATTATTATCAATTGGATTTCTACAAAAAGAAAAACAAAATCAAGAGCGGTAGTTGAAAAAAATAGTCAGAAAGAAAAACCGAAACCTATTGCAGAAATTAATGAAGCAGATAAGTTAACTGAAAAGCCGGCGGAAACAGCAGTAGAAATTACAGAAGAAAAAAAGGTTCCTGCAATAGAAATAAATTCGCTCATTACCGTTATTCAGGAAGCAAAACAGCCCTCATCTGCAACGAATTTTGAAATACCGGTATTTAAGGAATCTGTTTGCAACATGAAAGAACATTTATTTCAATTCACCGAAATTTTATTGAATAAAAAATTAACGGAACCCGATTGGGACAAACGAATTCCGGAATCAGCTTTACTCGACCATCGAAATTATCATCGTATTATTTATCTATTAATAAATCTGAATCCCGATTTAACACAAACCATTTCGCGATTCAAACTGGTTTTAGAAACCACTACTGAAGTGGCTATTAATCATCAGATTTATTTTCGCAATTGGATGATGTCACACGAAATGATTTCAGCTTTTAAAACAGGAAATGAATTTTCTTCCATACAAAATGAAATAAGCAAGGCAGTAAAAATTGCCGAACAAAAAAACTGGAAACTGCAGGCATCATCGTCAGAACTTGGCACTATGATTAATTTATTAATGAAGCTTTCCATTAAAAATGAAACTACTGATAACATATAACCACTAACAGATAACTATCTCTAATGAATCAGAACACTACACACAAGCTACTGAACATCTCGGTCATTGTTGCGGCGCTTGGCTACTTCGTTGATATTTATGATTTGATTTTGTTTTCAATAGTGCGCGTTCCGAGCTTGACTGCTTTGGGAGTGCCTGAAAATCAAATAAGAGAAATTGGTATTCAGCTGATAAATATTCAGATGATAGGCATGTTGTTAGGCGGTATTGTGTTCGGAATTCTGGGCGATAAAAAAGGTAGAATGTCGGCTTTGTTTTTAACCATACTTATTTATTCTCTTGCAAACATTGCCAATGGATTTGTGCAAACCATTGATCAATATTACTGGCTTCGGTTCATTGCCGGTTTTGGTTTAGCAGGTGAGTTAGGATTGGGAATAACATTGGTATCGGAAGTAATGTCGAAAGAAAAAAGAGGAATGGGTGCAGCCATTGTATCGGGCGTAGGAATAGCAGGCGCAGCACTTGCCTTTTTGGTTTCGCAATGGGGATGGCGCGAAGCATACTGGTTTGGTGGAGTAATTGGTCTGATGCTTTTAGGCTTGCGCATTTATTTACACGAATCGGGCATGTATCAAAACATAAAAACGCAGAATGTAAAGCGAGGCGATTTTCTTGGAATATTTAAATCGAAAAAAAGCTTAATAAAATTTATTCTCTGCATTTGTGTCGGGCTTCCGGTTTGGTTCGTGATTGGAATTCTGATTACCTTCTCAAAAGAATTTGGCGAATATTTATCAATTGATGAATCCATTGATCCCGGGAAGGCAGTGATGTATCATTACATCGGCGCTTCCATCGGAAGTTTGCTTACAGGCTTGCTCAGTCAGCTACTTCATTCCAGAAAAAAGGCATTGAACATTGCTTTAATTTCATTACTTACATTTTGCATTGTTTATTTCAGTTGCTTTAATGTGAGTGCCGATGTATTCTACTTCGTTGTTTTTATTCTTGGCATTTCAATGGGATACTGGGCTGTGTTTATTACTGTTGCATCCGAACAATTCGGTACTAATATCCGCTCCACTGTAACTACCACTGTTCCTAATTTTGTTCGCGGCGCAACTGTTATCATGACTCTTTGCTGGAATGCTATGGCGGTATCAATGGGAATTTGGAGTTCGGCAATTATTGTTGGCTCGGTTGTTATTTTGCTGGCATTGATTGCCACCTACCTGATGGAAGAAACTTTTGGAAAAGACTTAAACTACACCGAATAAAAAAATCAATTACCCTACTCATCATGAATAAAAAATATTTTTTCGCCGCATTCATTTTGTTCATGCAGTTAACTGCACAGGCACAATACAAGCCCGAAGATCAGATGCGCCCTACCATGCTATCGGAAAGCATTGTTTATGAAGATGACGACACGAACAAGCTTGGCGTTTTCTCGCGGTATTTTTTTGATGCTGTAACAGAAACCGGGCATATTATGAATGAAAAAAAAACCGGCGACTGGTATTTTTTTGATTTGAACGGAAGCAAAATATTTTCAGGAAAATATAAAGACGGGTTAAAAACAGGCCGATGGGAATACTTTGATGAAAAAGGAAATGATCGATGCGAAATTTTTTTTAAAAATGGGTATGCTGATAGTATCTGGACAGGGATGTCGATCTATAAACTGCCCATATTTAAGGCAAGGTATAAACTGGGTGGAATTGTAGATACACTCTTTACATTTCACGAAAACGGCATGAATTATTTTTCCATGGTTTATAAAAACGGATCACCATATTCTGTTATTGGTCAGTGGGATTTGTATGGAAACCCGCTCGAAAGCGGCGATTTTAAGTTTGGAAACGGGAACCTCTTCAAATATTATCCATACGGACAGCTTTATTCTATTGAACAATATGCAGGCGGAAATTTAAGCGGCGAAGCAAAGTATATGAATTTAAACGGGGCTAAAAAAGCGTATGGAGTTAATGTAGAAAATATAAAAAAGGAAACCTGGACATACCTGAATTATGATGGAACCGAAGTGCCGTTTGCCACTTTTGGAAAAACTAATACGCCGTTTGATTTGAATATGAGTTACGACTCAACTAACAAATCAATGTTTACACCAGCACAATTTCCGGGGGGGAATAAATTAATTAAAGATTTTTTGTTGAAGAACCTGATATATCCTGAAAGCGCCCGCACTATAAAAATTGAAGGAACCGTGTGGCTCAATTTTGAAGTGGATGAAATTGGCCACATTCACGATGTAAAAATATATAGCCGCATTGGCGAAGGATGCGATGAAGAAGCCGAATTTCTGATAAAAAATATGCCCAACTGGCGACCCGCCATGCAAATGGGAATCCCTGTAAAATCAAGAGTTTATTTGCCTGTGGAGTTTAAATTGGAGTAGAAAACTTGTAGGTGAAAACACCTCACATTGGCTTTGTGTGGTTAATTTTTTAAAAGTTAAAAATGCGAAGCACCAATGCAGAAACAAATTCGGTATAACTCCTATTTCTTATATTTGATTAATTAAAAATCACAATCATGATAACAAAACTTGTTCTGATTATTGTATTTCTACTTGGGTTTAATTTTTCTAAAGCGCAATTAACCATTCAGGCAGGAATAAGTGATACTGCTATGATTACATTACTCCAGGGTTTGCAGGTAAGTATTTTAAATCTCACAATAAATTGTCATGATTCTGCTTACGGACATTTTAGTGGAACATCAGAACTTGCTATTACAAATGGTGTAGTTATGAGTACTGGAATGGTTTCTTCACTTGCGGATTCAAATACTTTTTCACAAACATCAAATGCCCTTATTACTCTTGGTGATTCTGATTTAACCATTTTAAGCGGAGCAACTACCCATGATGCATGTGCATTAGAATTTGATTGCATTCCTACCGGCGATACTTTAGAATTTAATTTTGCTTTTGGTTCTGAGGAATATCCAGAATGGGTTGGTACTTCGTTCAATGACATTTTTGCTATTTTGTTATCAGGGCCTGGAATAACCGGAGCGCAAAATGTAGCAACAATACCAGGGGGCACACCTGTCGCCATAAATAATGTGAACGCATTTTACAACACAGCTTATTATTATGACAATGAGAATCCTTATGGACAATATGTTTCGTTTGATGGATTCACACTTAACTTAACTGCGTTTGCAGTTGTAATACCTTATTCCACCTATCATTTTAAAGTTGTAATCGCGGATGTGTCAGATTGGAGCTGGAACAGCGCAGTTTTTTTAGAAGCATTTAGTTTCAGGAGTAACGGAGAAGGATCGCAAACGGGAATTAAATCACCGAATAATGCAAGAATGAATATTTTCCCTAACCCTGCTGACGGTCATTTTACTATCACATCATCAGTTAATTTGACTCAAGTTCGTATTATGAATTTAACAGGCATGGTGTTACAGGAATTTTCAACAACAGAAAAATATTTGCGGTTAAATACTTCTCAACTACCCGAAGGAGTTTATTTTATTGAATCCGTTTCAGATAAAAATGTTTTAATCAATAAATTGATTATTCAGTAACCACACTTTTTCCGCCGTTGTTGGTGTTCCACATTTTTATCTTTTAACAAATATAAACAACCCAAGCCCGTGCGAGGTGTTTTCACCTGCACGATTTTTTATTTGTGCGAAACTTGCACTATTCATTATATTCCCCTGTTGAGTTTTTCAATGATTTGCGTAGACAAGGTGGCTTGAATGTGTTAACCACCGTGTCCGAATCTTGCATTTTCCAAAGCTGTATAAAAACACAGCAGGAGTTTAAAATCAATTCAGCGCTTTAGCAATTGTATTCTTTCTTTGCACCCCCGAATTATGAGCGAAGCAGTAAACGAAGTTGATTTTGATGTAGAAGCGCTGAATGTATATGGCGCACGCGTTCATAACCTCAAGAACATTGACATCAGCATTCCGCGAAACAAATTAGTGGTGATTACCGGCATCAGCGGCAGCGGAAAATCTTCTCTTGCATTCGATACTATTTATGCTGAAGGGCAGCGGCGCTACATGGAAAGTTTTTCGGCTTACGCCCGTCAGTTTATCGGCGATATGGAGCGGCCTGATGTAGATAAAATCACAGGGCTGAGTCCTGTTATTTCCATTGAACAAAAAACCACCAGCAAAAATCCGCGCTCAACAGTTGGAACAGTTACTGAGATTTATGATTTCCTCCGCTTGTTATTCGCCCGTGCTTCCGAAGCATTTTCTTTTTCAAGCGGCGAAAAAATGCAGCGCTTCAGCGAAGAACAGATTATTGAACAGGTAAAAAAGAATTTCGCCGAACAAAAAATAATCATTCTCGCGCCACTGGTGCGTGGGCGTAAAGGTCACTACCGCGAACTGTTTGAACAGGTGCGCAAACAGGGTTATACAAAAGTTCGGGTGGATGGTGAATTACTTGATCTGAAAGATAAAATGCAGGTGGATCGTTACAAGGTTCACGACATTGAATTAGTGATTGACCGTATTTCAATGGACGATGAATCAGCGGAGCGGTTAAAAAAATCAATTGAGCTTGCACTGAAGTTGGGGAAAGAATTAATAATGATACTTGAACATGAAACCAATCGCGTTCATTTTTTCAGTCGCGCGTTTATGGATCCCACTACCGGTGTGAGTTACGAAGATCCTTCACCAAATTCATTTTCATTTAACTCACCTTACGGTGCCTGCCAGCAATGCAAGGGGCTCGGATTTATTTATCAGGTAAACTGGAAGGAAGTGATTCCCGACGAAACAAAAAGCATCAATCAGGGAGCCATAAAACCAATGGGCGAAGTGCGCGAAAATTTTATGTTCGATCAGTTGCGCGCGCTGGCACAGAAACATAAATTTTCTTTTTCCACTCCCATAAATGAAATTCCGAAACCGGCGCTCAATACTATTTTGTATGGTTCGGAAGAAGAAAAAGTAGAAGTGAATCTGAACTTCGATGAGGTGCAATCGTGGAACTATAACACCGGATTCGAAGGGGTGATAAACATGATCAAGCGATTGTTCCGAGACACATCATCAGACACCTTGCGCAAGTGGGCTGAGGAATTTATGGAAACAACTTCGTGCCCTGATTGCAACGGCACACGACTAAAAAAAGAAGCGCTCTTCTTTCGTATAGATGAAAAAAACATTGCGCAGTTATCTGCAATGGATATTGGCGCACTTCGAAAATGGATGGATGGATTGGAAGACCGCATCAGCGAAAAACAAAAAATTATTGCTCGCGATGTGCTGAAAGAAATTAGGGAGCGATTAACATTTTTATTGGATGTTGGATTGGATTATCTCTCCCTCGACCGTCCGGCTCGAAGCATGAGCGGCGGCGAATCGCAGCGCATTCGGCTGGCAACGCAAATTGGATCGCAGCTCAGCGGCATCACTTACATTTTAGATGAACCAAGTATCGGCCTGCATCAGCGAGATAACGAAAGACTGATTGCAGCACTTAAACATTTATCGCAACTCGACAATACAGTTATTGTAGTTGAACATGACAAAGACATTATGCTCGCCGCCGATCACATTATAGATATTGGTCCTCGTGCAGGAGTTCATGGCGGAAAAATTGTTGCACAGGGTACTGTTGAAGAATTTTTAAAACAAGGTTCAGAGACCGCAGATTTTTTAAGTGGAAAAAAAACAATCGCCGTTCCGAAAGAAAGAAGAAAAGGAAATGGAAAATTTATTTCACTCACCGGAGTTACCGGAAACAACCTGAAAAACATTTCGGTAAAATTTCCATTGGGTAAATTAATTGGTGTGACAGGAGTTAGCGGAAGCGGAAAGAGCACACTCATAAACGAAACCCTGTATCCGATTCTCAGTAATTATTCTTATCATTCGCACATGAAGCCACTGCCCTACGCAAAAGTGGATGGACTGAAAGAGATTGATAAAGTTATTGAGATAGATCAATCGCCAATAGGAAGAACTCCGCGCAGTAATCCTGCAACTTACATTTCAGTATTCAGTGATATTCGTGATTTGTTTACCATGCTGCCCGAAGCAAAAATCCGTGGATACAAACCCGGCCGTTTTTCTTTCAATGTAAAAGGCGGAAGATGCGAAGTGTGCGAAGGCGCAGGTATGCGAACCATTGAAATGAATTTTCTCCCTGATGTATATGTGAAGTGCGAAAAATGTTTGGGAAAAAGATACAACCGCGAAACATTGGAAGTTCGATACAGAGGAAAATCAATCAGCGATATTTTAGAAATGACGGTGGATGAAGCTGTAGCATTTTTTGAAAATATGCCGCGCATACATCGCAAAATAAAAACCATGCAGGATGTTGGACTCGGATACATTCACCTCGGGCAACAGGCCACAACATTAAGCGGCGGCGAAGCGCAGCGTGTAAAACTCAGCACCGAACTTTCGCGCAAAGACACTGGCAACACCTTTTATATTTTAGATGAACCCACAACAGGTTTGCATTTTGAAGATGTACGGGTGTTAATGGATGTATTAAATAAACTCACTGATAAAGGCAATACTGTTTTAGTTATTGAACACAACATGGATGTAATAAAATTAGCCGATCACATTATTGATCTCGGCCCCGAAGGCGGCCATCGCGGTGGTAACATTGTATGCGAAGGTTCACCCGAAGTGGTTGCAAAAAAATCGGAAAGCTTTACCGGGAAATTTTTGAAGCGGGAATTATCATAACAAAAAAACAATTCATTTTTATTTATTGATATTAAAATTCAAAACATAAAAAAGATTCATGAAATTTATTTTTTGCAATAATTTATTGAGCATCTGTATGAAACACGGATTTGATACTTCATTTTCTTCACGCTCATTCCTTACTTTCGCCTCATGAAATGCCGTGGAACACGAAGCATTCCATGAGACAATTAAAACAATCGAAAATCACGAATGAAAATCAAAATCATCAATCACTCCTCCAACGCATTGCCGTCGTACGAAACCACTGGTTCAGCGGGAATGGATTTGCGCGCAAACCTCACTGCAACCATTGAATTAAAACCGATGGAGCGCACGCTGGTTCCAACCGGTTTGTTTATTGAATTGCCATACGGATTTGAAGCGCAGATTCGTCCACGCAGCGGTTTGGCAGTGAAAAAAGGATTGACCATGCTCAACACACCCGGCACCATTGACAGCGATTACCGCGGAGAAATAAAAGTGATAGTAATTAATCTTTCCACTGAAACGCAAATCATAGAACACGGCGAGCGCGTGGCGCAAATGGTAATTTCAAAATTCGAACAAATCAATTGGGAAGCAGTTGAAGAATTAGAAGAAACTTCACGCGGCGCTGGAGGATTTGGCTCAACTGGAGTGAAATAGTTTTAGAATTTTTATTCACTGCAATCAAGCATTTTTACTTTTTAAATTTTACTTTTTAATTTATACATGAACATAATTATTCCAATGGCGGGTATGGGAAAACGGATGCGCCCGCATACACTCACCACACCTAAACCATTAATTGCAGTTGGCGGCAAACCGATTGTGCAGCGATTAGTGGAAGACATAGCAGAAATGTGCGCTGATGATATTCACGAAATTGCTTTTGTTGTCGGACACTTTGGTGAAGAAGTAGAAAAAAATTTGTTAGCCATTGCACAAAGTGTTGGCGCGAAAGGAAAAATATTTTACCAGGATGAAGCACTCGGAACAGCTCACGCCATTTTATGCGCACGCGAATGTTTAACTGAAAATGTAATTGTTGCTTTTGCCGATACATTATTCTACGCTGATTTTAAAATTGATAAATCAAAAGACGGAATCATTTGGGTGCATCGCATTCCGGACCCATCTGCTTTTGGTGTGGTGGTGCTCGATGAAAATCATGTGGTGAAAGAGTTCGTTGAAAAATCGCCGACATTTATTTCCGACCTTGCCATCATTGGCATTTATTATTTCCGCGACGGAGTGAATCTTGAAAAAGAATTGCAATACCTGATTGATAAAAATATCCGCATCAAGGGAGAATATCAAATCACTGATGCACTTGAGAACATGAAAAGTAAGGGCATGAAACTCGTTACTGCCGAAGTAAAAGAGTGGCTCGACTGCGGAAATAAGGATGCAACTGTTTACACCAATCAGCGCGTGCTCGAATTAACGAAGCACAAACAATTAGTTGCAACGACTGCCGTTATGGAAAACTCAGTAATCATTCCTCCTTGTTTCGTTGGAGAAAAAGTAGTGATAAAAAATTCGGTTGTCGGTCCGTATGTTTCAATTGGCGCGAACAGCAGAATTGAAAACAGCAGAGTTGAAAATAGCATCATACAAAATCAAACACAAATTCGTTACAGAGTGATAAACAACAGTATGATTGGAAGTAATGCATCAATAGAATCAAAACCTTCCGATTTAAGTCTCGGCGATTATTCAACAGAATCATGATTCAGTTTTCAAATTATATTTCTCTCTCTCTCATTTTATTTTTCAGAAATTTTTCTTCACGAAAAATTTCTTTGCCAATAATTATTTCGCTTTTCACTCTTCACTTTTCACTCTTCACTTCCTGCAAAACAACTGAGTCCACAACCAAAGTTGAAAATCAACCTGAAGCAAAAGTGAATGATGTTGTGGGGCAAGACCCGAAAGCAACTGAACTGGAAAACACTTTTCTCGAAGCAAAAAAACAGGAGATATTGGGTGATGCGCAAAAAGCATTATCACTTTACAATGCCTGTTTGAAAATTCAACCCGAGAATGATGCAGTGAATTTTCAAATGGCAAATATTTTATACCTGACTCAGAAATATATTGAAGCACTCGAGCACATAAAAATTTCGGTGAAGCAAAGTCCGACCAATAAATATTATCAGCAATTGTATGCAGAGATATTAAACCGAAGCGGAAATCCGAAAGCAGCAGGTGAAGTTTATGGTTTGTTGTGCAAACAAGCTCCTAACAATGTTGACTATCTTTTTAACTACGCTTATTTTCTTTCGCTCTCCGGACAGAATCAACAGGCAATTGACCAATACAATAAAATAGAACAGCAGGTGGGCGTGCAGGAAGATTTAGCAATGGAAAAGCAACGGCTCTACAACAAAATGGGAAAAGAGAATCTGGGAATTGTTGAAATTCAAGAACTCGCTGACGCAAATCCAACTGAACCTCGCTTCCTCGCCATGCTTGCTGATATGTACACCCAAGCCGGCGACAACGAAAAAGTAATTGAAGTGATAAAAAAATTAGCAGAGGTTGACCCGAAAAATGCAACAGCACAACTTGCTCTTTCAGATTACTACAGAAGAACCGGCGACAACGAAAAATATTTCGAAACCATGAAAAAAGTTTTTGCTTCACCATCAATGGATATTGATAATAAAGTGAAAGTGATGTTGAGTTATCTCTCTTATCTGAAAGATGAAAATAGAAAAAACGAAGCGCTGCAGTTAGGAGCTATATTGATTGCTACTCATCCAACCGAAGCAAAAGCATTTGCGATGTATGGCGATGTGTTGAATCAATTGGAGCAAAATGAAAATGCGTTGAAGCAATATCAGTCAGCTCTAAAATTAGATAACAGCAAGTTCACCATCTGGCAACAGGTTTTGTATTTGGAATCTGCAATGAAATTGAAAGATAGTTTAGCCAACGATGCCCTGAGATGCTCCGAATTATTTCCAGCACAGGGGTTGCCATTTTACATGTTGGGGGCTTCGAAATTGCAGAGTAAAAAATACGATGATGCTGTTACAGCCATCTCACAAGCAATTGTGATTGGAAGCGACGATAAAAAATTAATGGCTGAACTGTATTCAACCATTGCCGAAGCATACAATGGTTTGAAAAAATATTCCGCATCTGATAGTTGTTACGAATTGAGTTTATCACTCGACGATGGAAATTATTTTGCCATGAACAATTATGCTTACTACTTATCGTTAAGAGGTGAGAAATTAGTCAGAGCAGAAGTGGTGATTCAGAAAGCAATTAAACTTTTACCAAACAATGCAGGCAACTTAGATACTTATGCGTGGGTGTTGTACAAACAGAAAAAATACCAGGAAGCAAAAACACAAATTGAAAAAGCACTGCTGAACGGCGGCGATAAAAACGGAACCATACTCGAACACTACGGCGATATATTATTTCAGCTAGGAGAAACTGATAAAGCTATAGAAAACTGGATGAAGGCAAAAGAGTTTCATGCAGAATCAGAATGGCTCGAAAAAAAAATCAACGACAAAAAATTGTATGAATAAGCGGATTGGATTTTTTGTTTTCATTCTCGTTTTGTTCAATTCCTGTTTCACATTTAAAAGAGCAGTGAAAAAAAATGAAGTGCTGGTTGATACCACCAACACACAATCGGTGCGCGACAGTATGCGCGAAAACAATTTTGAGTTCGTTTATTTTTCTGCAAAAGCCAAACTCACTATAGCCGATGATAAAGGTTCGCGCAGTGCAAACGCTAACATCCGTATCAAGCACGACAGCGCCATCTGGATTTCGGTTTCTTCACTGGGTGTGGAAGGTTTGCGTGTATTCGCCACCAAGGATTCTGTATATGTGATTGACCGCCTCGATAAAAAATTTTTCAGTTACGATTATAAATACTTCAGCCACTTCACATCAGTAGAAGTTGATTATGATATTTTAGAAAATCTAATCAGCGGCATTCCGATTT
Source organism: Chitinophaga pinensis (assembly GCA_945903305.1). Lineage (GTDB taxonomy): Bacteria > Bacteroidota > Bacteroidia > Chitinophagales > UBA10324 > UBA10324. The sequence continues at coordinate 1,853 of CAMDOA010000064.1, read as the reverse complement.
TTTTCGATGAGAAAAAATTCAAAGCCAAAAAAGAAGATTCAACATATATGTTGAAGAACGATGGAAAAAAAAGAACAAGTTTCATTGAACTCAATCCCGATTTCACCATGCTCAGCACCGACTTAGTGGACAGTGCAATGGGCAAAAGTTTAAAACTCAAGTATAAAAATTATAACCGCGATAATGTAAATCCGTTCTCTTTGGACAGAGAAGTTCAGCTCAACGATGCCGACAACACCATGTTGTTCATCAATTTTTCAAAAGTGAAAATCAACGAGCCACTGAAATTTCCGTTCAATGTTAAAGAGAAATATGAGTAATAATTCCCAACCCCAACAACTGTCGGAGTCAAAAGCCAATAACCCCCGACTTCAGTCGGGGGAGCCTGACCCAACAACACATCGGGCTTTAGCCCAAACTTGTATTCAACAGAGTCACTTTAAAGTGACTCTGTTGTCCTTTAAAAATATCCTGCAAGGGATTCTGGCAACTATTTTATTGATTTCATTTTCTGTTTCACTTTCCTTCGCCCAGACCAAGGAAGAACTACAGAAGAAAAGGGAATCCATTCTAAAAGAGATTGAGCAAATGCAAAAGGATCTCGACAAAACAAAAAAATCCAAAACCTCTTCACTCACCGAGGTAAAAGCGCTGCAGAAAAAAATATCGTCGCGCGAAAAATTAATCGGCAATTACAATTCCCAACTCAACCAGATTGATAGCCAGATAGGCGAAACAAAATCGTCCATTAAAAAAATGGATGGCAATTTATCTAACCTGAAAAAAAATTATGCCGTCATGGTTTACACGGCATACAAGCACCGGAGCACTTACAGCCGGCTGTTATTTGTGTTATCCGCCGAAAGTTTTAATGATGCTGTGCGCCGTATTTTATACCTCCGTAAATACAGCGCCTACCGCCGCACGCAGGCCGAAGTAATAGTGCAAACAAAAAACACACTATCCGGAAAAGTAAAAGTGCTGAGCAAGCAGAAAAACGAAAAGAAAGAATTACTCACACAACAACAGGCCGAAAAAAATAAACTGCAAAAAGAAAAATCAGATAAAGACAAAGTAGTAAAACAACTTTCGTCGCAGGAGAAAAAAATAAAAGCCGACCTCACAAAAAAGAAAGCCGAGCAAACCAAACTCAACAAGCTCATATCCGATGCCATTAAAAAAGAAATAGCGGTAAGCACAAAAAAAACAACCACCACCACAACTACTTCCGGCACAAAAACAACAACTACCATCACAAGCACTCCTGAAATCGCGGCCATGTCAAGTTCGTTCGTTGCCAATCAGGGAAAATTTCCGTGGCCGGTGTCCGAAGGAATCATCATTGAATCATTCGGCACACATGCGCATCCCGTTTTAAAAAATGTCACTACAAAAAATAATGGCTGCGATATAAAAACAAATGCCGGCGCCAATGTTCGCGCAATATTTAAAGGAACCGTGGTGAGTGTGCTCGCCAATCCGGGTTACCACACGGCGGTCATCATTCGTCACGGCGATTACTTCACCGTTTACAGCAACATGGCAAGTGTAACAGTCAAGCCAAACGACAAAGTAGAAACCAAGCAATTCATTGGTCGTGCCTATACCGATAAAGAAGAAGGCACCATGGTTCACCTCGAAATATGGAAGGGCACCACCCTGTTAGACCCTGAGAACTGGCTGGCGCAGAAGTAATTTTTTACACTTCCCTTTTTCAATCTACATTTACACACTCAATACAATTTGAAATGCAACACATTCTTTTACTAAGCTTACCCGGCGGCAGCGAGTGGTTCCTTATTCTATTGGTAGTGCTTCTGTTTTTCGGAGGAAAAAAAATTCCTGAACTGATG
>CAMDOA010000063.1 GCA_945903305.1 Chitinophaga pinensis | reverse complement strand
AATAAACCGTTGCTGTAACAGTGCATAAAAATGTTTCTTCCGCGCAAGCGCCAACGGCAATAGAAGTTTATGATTGAACAACCGCACATATGCAATGTTTCTTAAATATACATTGCTGATAAAATCAATATTAATAATGTGCCGCTGGTGTATGCGCACAAAATGCTCGGGCGGCAAAACCGACTCGCACCACTTCAGTGTTTTAGAAATTAAAATGGGTGGCTTGCCGTGCAGGTACACCCATGTTTGGTTGTTGCATCCCTCGCATCTTATTATTTCGGCAGGTAAAACAAAGCCGCCCGCGGCAGCATTGCACAGATAAAAACATTGGTAGTTGTTCATCCATAAAAATAAAAAACGGAATACCGATGGCTGAAGGATGCGGTAGCGTATATTTTTTTGAGAGTTTCCTCTTCCGCCGTTTATCTGTAATTAGAACACAGAGGAATAAACTGCTTTCGTCCCAACATCTTCACTCCGAAGCAGTGCAAATCCAAAATGCGAGGAATATGTGTGTTGCAACTATGTACTGATAATATAATTCACACCGGTTTTCTTCAAATGACCAAGTAGTATCACCTTCGGTTAACCACCATTGATAAATAAAAACATACAATTATATTTAGCAACTAAAATCCCTCGAACAAAATGGCATCCATCATAAAAAACATACTGGCAGTAATAATTGGTCTGGTAATCGGCAGCGTGGTAAACATGGGAATCATTATGGTAAGCGGTTCCATTATTCCACCACCAGATGGTGCTGATGTAACTACCATGGAAGGTTTAAAAGCATCCATGCATTTATTTGAACCGAAACATTTTATACTTCCGTTTTTAGCTCATGCACTTGGCACATTAGTAGGCGCAGTTGTAGCTGCACTCATTGCCGCAAATCGTAAAATGATGTTTGCAATGGTTATAGGTTTATTTTTTTTAGCCGGAGGAATTGCCAATGTGTTTATGCTTCCTTCACCAATCTGGTTTACTATAGTTGATTTATGCGGCGCGTATATTCCAATGGCCTACATCGGTGGTAAATTGGCTGTGAAAAATAAGTAAGTAGCAGAAAAAAAACTTCAGTACTAATCAAATAATTGTTTGCAGACAGATAGAAATTTTTATCACTACTTTCCAGGTGAATTAGTTTTAAAATTAAAAGCAAGCAACACGGTATAGCTGATATGCCTGAATGTTTCAGGCTTAGGAGAATTGCTTTTATAATTTTAAGTGCAGTTTTGTAAGCACTCAATAGCATGCTTATGATAGATGTTCCTTAAAAAGAAATTTTAATTTCTGAACAAACACATACTATTAAGGCAACACCAAAAAAGTATTCATGAATAGTAACCTACGGGATTACTTCACTCCAAACGCTTTTTTCACTTTACTTACATAATCTAATTTTTCCCATGTAAACAGTTCCACTTTCATGGTTTTAGTGCGGCCATCAGGCTGTGAGAAAGTTTTTGTCACAACCTCATTCTTCCGCCCCATATGACCATACGATGCTGTTTCAGAATAAATAGGGTTGCGCAATTTCAAACGGGTTTCAATGGCATAAGGGCGCATATCGAAAAGTGTTTCAACAATGCGGCTTATTTCGCTGTCGGTCATTTTTACTTTTGCAGTTCCATAAGTATCAACAAAAATTCCCATTGGTTTTGCCACACCAATTGCATACGAAACCTGAACCAATATTTCGTCGCACACACCTGCTGCCACCATATTCTTGGCAATGTGACGAGTGGCATACGCTGCAGAGCGATCAACTTTTGAAGGATCTTTTCCTGAGAAAGCACCACCACCGTGTGCACCTTTTCCGCCGTAAGTGTCAACAATAATTTTACGACCCGTAACACCTGTGTCGCCATGCGGACCACCAATTACAAACTTGCCTGTTGGATTTATATGGTAATGTATTTTATTATTAAATAAGTGTTTGTACTTAGGATATTTTTTTATAACACGCGGAATTAAAATGTCGATAATATCTTTCTTAATTTTCGCGAGCATTTTCTCATCATTCTTATCAAAGTCATCGTGCTGGGTGCTGATTACAATAGCTTCTATCCGTGACGGTTTGCCATTATCATTATATTCTAAAGTTACCTGGCTCTTTGCATCAGGACGCAGGTATTTTATTTCTTTATTTTCTCTTCTGATAACCGCCAATTCAATTAATAATTTGTGTGCAAGGTCAAGCGGTAACGGCATATAATCAGCTGTTTCGTTTGATGCATAGCCAAACATCATTCCCTGATCGCCGGCACCCTGATCCATTTTGTTTTTTCGTTCAACGCCACGATTAATATCATCACTTTGTTCATGTATGGCTGATAGAATTCCACATGAGTTTGCTTCAAACATGTATTCGCTCTTTGTATAACCAATCCGAACTATTACATCACGCGCAATTTTTTGCACATCTAAATATGTTTTGGATTTCACCTCGCCTGCAAGTACTACCTGGCCGGTTGTTACAAGGGTTTCACAAGCCACTTTTGAACTTGGATCAAAGGCGAGGAAATTATCAATTAATGCATCGGAAATCTGGTCTGCCACTTTATCCGGATGTCCTTCGGAAACTGACTCTGAAGTAAACAAATAAGCCATTGATTTGAATTTATTTTTTTAAGTGCGCAAATGTAAAAATGTAAGCCCAAGTTGTATGAGTTAATTTAAATTTTAATAGCAGAATTAGTTTCATTCGCTTTTTATAGCCTTAACGGCGGTATACATGTGTACTAATACTTAAAATTGCTTTGAACTTTAAAATATGCATTCTATTCTTGAACCATTAATTTATAATCAGCCACAATAGATTTTTAAAAATGCTTCAGCGAATTCAAACCATTTACCTTTTCGCAGGACTGCTATTTGCAGGATTATTGTTTTATTTTCCTTTATGGAATTCAGGTGACTCCGCAGGGCTTGTAACTTATGGTGCCGGATCGCACCTGGTTTTATTTGTGATTAATATTTTGATTTCAATTTTTATAATAATAAGTATTTTTTTATTCAGGAAAAGAAAATGGCAAATAACCTTTTGCTGGATAACTATTCTAATTACTTCTGGTTTTATTTCATTGTTCTTTATTTTTTTTATACAGGATACGCAAGGTATGACCGGCTTTATTTCCGGATTAAAATGGGCGGCATTTTTTCCTGTTATAATTATCGTATTTGCATTTCTGGCAATGAAAAATATTCGGAAAGATGAAGAACTGATACGCAGTATGAACAGGCTCAGGTAAAAAAATGGTCATTTTAATTTCTGTATTTTTTTTCTGACTCAAATTGTTTTTAATAATTCACCTGGCGATATAAAATCACTGATTTGAATTATTTTTTTTGAATGAAAATTTATTTTCTTCCTTATTAATTAATCGTTTAATGTTTTCGCGGTGCGTGTAAATAATCAACAACGGGATGAAGATTGTAAAAAGCCGGTTTTGAATTGGCAGGTCTGTGTAAAAAAACAGAACACTTAACGAAAAGGCTATGCTGGCAATTATGGAAGAAAGTGAAACATACTTGGTTAATAAAAAAGCGATAAAAAAAACAAAGGCACATACAATGGCTATTTGTGGAAAAACCGCGACAATAACCCCGAAAAAAGTGGCAACACCCTTGCCGCCTTTAAACCACAAATAAACCGGATAGATATGACCAATTGCAGCTGCCAATCCTAATGCAAACTGATATAAAATAAATTTTTCGTTGATTAAAGAAATATTTCCGAAGTAGTAGGAAAGTGAAACTGCCACCATGCCTTTTGCAACATCCAGCAATAACACAATAATGCCGGCACGCTTGCCAAGCACCCTTATCGAATTGGTTGCTCCAGCATTTCCGCTTCCGAATTTTCGCACATCTTTGCCGAAAAAAAATTTTCCGATCAGAACAGAAAATGGAATGGCGCCAATCAGATAGGCAATTTCAAGAGAAATGAAAATTGAAAAATTCAAATGAATGTTTTAAAGAATAAATTAAATTAAAGTCGGAAAAATAACTTTAACATTAATCTAATTACCAAAAATAATTTTAACAAGTAGTTTTACTAATATTTTTGAAATAACTGCTACCTACCCGCTGAATGAAAATTGAAATAGCCTGCCTGATTAGTTTGTTGATTACTTGTTCGGGCTGTGTTACCGTTTATAAACCTAATTTGATTAATAGTCCAAACTTGTATGCGAGACATCAGTTTAGAGGGTCGGCCGGTTTGGGATTGGCAGGAATGGGAGTATTAAATTTTCAGGGGGCCTATTCGGTTAACAGAAAAGTTGGGGTTACAGGAAGCGTTATGTTCCATTCAAAAAACTCGGAGTATAAAGCCAAAAACAGTTTGGGATTGGGCAGACACAATCAGTATTATGCCGATGGTGGTGCAGGCTATTTTAAAACATTGGATAGAATGAAGCTTTATTATTTTCAGGCATACGGCGGAGCAGGAATTGGATATTCTGATAATTATTTTTCGCAGCCCGATGCCTTACATGTCAAATTGGAATGTACTTATCACACCATTTATGCGCAACCGGGTTTTTATTTTACGAATAAATATTATGATGCTTCTTTTGATTTGAGGGCAACTTATATGAATTTGTTTGGTGTGCGTTCATCCTCTTCATTATACAATCAAAAGTTTTTTTATTTTTTAACTGCCGAGCCAACAGTTACTCTTCGGGTAGGTAGTAAAGGGTTCCGTGTTTTTCTGCAAACCGGATACACGATGCCATTAATGGATCGTAAAAATTATTATGGTTTGAATACTGATGCAACCAAGCAAACACAATCACTCATAAAATTTGCACTCGGGTTTAATATCACATTTACCGAGAATATGCGAAACAGTCAGAAGTGGTTGAAATGGAAAAATTGAAATCTGCATGAAATAATTTTTAACTGAAATATTTATAGAGAAATAAAACAATTTGTTCTGAATAGTAATAACCATGCAAGAGTTTTTGAAGGCAGTAAATGCAATTGGTTAATTGTAAAAATTAATTAGGCTTCAATAAAACAGTTTTACTTTTTTCATTGGCCATCAGCCAAAAAAGCACGCATTCCTCCCTTCAGATTATATAAATTATTGAAACCATATTTATCCTGCAACTGCCGAATGACCCACTCGCTTCGCTCTCCGACTTTACAATAAAGTATTACCGGTTTTTGTTTATTGATTTTATGGGTGTGAAAAAATATGTCATTCATCGGCATCAGCTCGCCACCAATATTTATGAGTTCGTGTTCGGTTGGTTCGCGTACATCTATTAATTGAAAATCTTCCTTTGCTTTTATTCTGCGTTTTAATTCTTTAGGTAAAATTTCGGCAATATCATAACTCACCACTTCATTGCTCGAACAGAAATTGATATAATCCTGCGAAGAACTGAGTGGCTCGTTTTTAATTTTTGAAGCTGCTTTTTCATCACGGTGAAAGGAGAGATTACGATACAAATTTTCTTTTATGTCAATCAACAATAATTCATTCACCAATAATTTTCCAACGCCGGTAATCAGTTTCACTACCTCTGCTGCCTGCATCATTCCGATTAATCCGGGCACAACTCCCATTACACCTGTAGTTGCGCAATCAGGCGAATCATCTGCCGATGTTGCTTGCGGAAACAAGCAGCGATAAGTGCCGCTTCTTTTTCCATCATTCATTAAATGATTGAACACACCAACCTGCCCTTCGAATTTAAAAATGGCACCCGATACCAATGTCTTATCCATTTTCACACATAAATCATTCAACAAGTATCGGGTTGGAAAATTATCGGAACCATCAACTATGATGTTGTAATCATTTATAATTTCAAATGCATTATCCGAATGAATTTTATCAATGAAAGTTTGGTATTGAATATTGGGGTTTAACAGAAATAAACTTTTTGCCGCAACATCCGCTTTCTTTTTCCCAATGTGCGCGGTACTGTATAAAACCTGTCGTTGCAAATTGCTTTCTTCAACCACATCGTCATCCACAATACCAATTTTACCAACTCCGGCGGCAACTAAGTATTGCAAAACCGGAACACCTAATCCGCCAGCACCAACAACAAGTACAGACGCTTGTTTCAATTTCAATTGGCCTTTCTCTCCAATTTCATCCAACAGAATGTGCCGACTGTATCTGTTTCGTTCGTCTTGTGTCAGGTAATTTGAATCGAACATCATGGTTAGGAATAAGTTATTTGTTGATTTGTTATTCGTTATTAGTTGCTGCGTTTAATTGTTCTATTGTTCATGAGTTCAGTTGTTCATTTGTCTATGTTTTGATTCACAATTTATTTTTCACGATTGACTATTCACTATTCACAAATCATAATTCACATTTCACTCACTGCATCACCGCATCCCAATCTTTCCACACAACTTCATATCCTCTGCTGCGAATTACTTCAGCAACTTCTGAAGGAGTTCGTTCATCGCTAATGTGAAATTGTTCGAGCGCATGTTTATTTCCTGCATAACCTCCCGGGTCAGTTTTAGAACCGGCACTCATGCTCGTGATACCGAGTTCAAAAATTTTATCTCTGAATGTTGGTGACTCACGGGTTGAAAGCGAGAGTTCAACATTCTCATCGAAAATCCGGAATGCGCAAATCAGTTGCAACAAATCTTTTTCACTCATTGGATCCTTCGGTTTGAATGCTCCTTCAGCTGGTCGCAGTCTTGGAAATGAAACCGAGTACTTTGTTTGCCAGTAAGTTTTATTCAGGTACTGAAGATGTAATGCGGTGAAAAATGAATCGGCTCTCCAATCTTCCAAACCAAGCAACACACCTAAACCAATTTTATGAATTCCAGCTTCGCCCAACCGATCGGCAGTTTCTAAACGAAAATTAAAATTTGATTTTTTACCTTTCGGATGATAGGTTTTATAATTCAGTTCATGATAAGTTTCCTGGTAAACTAAAACTGTATTCAACCCAAATGGAATTAATTTTTCATACTCATCTTTTTCCATTGGTTGAACCTCCAATGAAATGTGTGAGAAGTGTGGTCGAATAATTTCAATGGCGTGTGCAATGTAATCGACTCCCACTTTCAGATTGTCTTCGCCGGTTACCAATAAAATATGTTCGTAGCCCATTGCTTTTATTACAGCTATTTCATTTAGTATTTCATCATCAGTGAGAGTGATCCGTGGCAATTTATTTCCGAAACTGAAACCACAGTATGTACATACATTGTTGCATTCGTTACTCAGATACATTGGAATATACATCTGCATCGTATTTCCAAACCGCTTGCGTGTAAGCGAATAACTTTTATTAATCATTTCCGGCAAATGATTTTTTGCAGCAGGAGAAATGAGCGCAATAAAATCTTCGGGAGATAATTTACTGTTTTTGTTTAATGCACGATTAACATCTTCCTCCGTTGAATGGAAAATGCGATTGCATACTTCTTCCCAACTATACTGATTGAAAATTTTGGAGAATGAATGTTTTAACATTTTCAATTAATATCAAGTAAGGATAAATCAAACGGACTACTTGCCCTTGCAACATTTACAGAAGTGACCAGTTTATTTTCAAAAGCCATTCGCCCTGACATCACTGCGAGTTTGAATGCTTCAGCCATTGCAACTGGATTTCCGGCTATGGCAACAGCAGTATTCACCAACACAGCATCGGCTCCAAGTTCCATGGCGAACGCAGCGTGTGATGGGGCACCAATTCCTGCATCAACAATTACCGGCACATTACTTTGTTCAATAATTATTTCAAGCATGGCGCGTGTTTGTATTCCGTTGTTCGATCCGATTGGTGAACCAAGGGGCATTACTGCTGCTGTACCTACATCTTCTAATTTTTTACAGAGTACAGGGTCGGCATTTATATATGGAAGAACAATGAAACCAAGCTTAACTAACTCTTCTGTTGCTTTTAATGTTTCAATCGGGTCGGGTAATAAGTAGCGCGGGTCGGGATGAATTTCCAGTTTCAACCAATTTGTTTGCAATGCTTCGCGCGCCATTTGTGCGGCGAGTACCGCTTCTTTTGCATTGCGCACTCCGCTTGTGTTTGGCAGTAAATTAATGGTCGGCAATTGAAGATGTAACAACAGATCATCGTCTTCTTTCCAAACATCCACACGCTTTAAAGCCACAGTTACCATTTCAGTTCCGCTTGCGATAACCGAATTTCTCATCAGTTCGTTCGAACCAAATTTTCCGGTACCGAGAAACAATCGTGATGAAAATTCTTTTCCTGCGATAATTAAATTATTCATTTGAAAAAATTATTTGGGTTCAAGTAATTTGAAAAACTGATCGAGTGCCGGAAGAATAATGATGCTGGTACGCCGATTTACTGTGCGACCTTCATCAGTATCATTTGAATTTATTGCATGATATTCTCCTCTGCCGGCTGCAATAATTCTGGTTGGATCTACTCCATATTCTGTTTGTAAAACACGCGCAACGGATGATGCACGCAACACGCTCAAATCCCAATTGTCTTTTATAAAAGCAGTTTTGATTGGCTTGTTATCAGTATTGCCTTCCACCATAAACTGAATGCCTGGTTGTGCATTAATCACCTTCGCTACCTTACTTAATATAATTTTTGCCTGCGGTGATATTTCATAACTGCCACTCTTGAATAACATTTTATCAGAAATATTTATGAGCACTGCACTTCCTTCAACTTTTATCTGAACATCGGTATCGCTCACATCGCCAAGCGCTCCTTTTAAATTTAGCACGAGCGCCATGTTCATTGAGTCTTTGTGTGCCACTTGGTTTTGAAGTGTTTGTATGTAATTGTCTTTTGAACCAATGTTCTCCAGTGATTTCTGAATGCTTTCAGCCTGTTGTTTTGATATCACAGATAAATCAGTCAGTTGATTGATCATTACATTTCTTGTAGATTTTAAATCAGCAATCTGTTCTTCCAGATACTGATGATTTTTTTTTGCGGCATCTTTTTCAGTCAGGCAGGTTTTTAATTGGTCTTCCACAATTAAAAAATCACTTTTAAGTTTATCATATTTTGAAACTTGTGCCTTGTATTTTTTTGAACTTACACAAGAATTGAATAACAACGGAACGAGGGTAATAATTAAAATTTTTCTAATGATCATTTTCTGTTTTTATTTTTAACTGGTTATTGTTTTTTCTTGTTGAATTTGTGCATTGAAATTTTGCACTGAGGATTTCATGTCAGCTGAATGAATAAGTGCAGATGATACCGCCACACCATAAATTCCAATGGAAAGCAGATAAGCAACATCAGTATCCATTACTCCACCAATCGCATAAACCGGTATGGATAATTTTCTTTTAGCATAATCACTCATCACTTTTTCAAAACCAATTTTATCCAATACCGGATTGAGGTTTGATTTTGTGTTTGTGAAACGAAATGGACCCAACCCAACATAATTAGCGCCATCGTATTGAGCCCGTATAATATCATCTATGTTATTGCAACTTGCTCCAATAATAAATTTATCGCCAATGAGGTTTCTTGATTCTTCAACTGATACATCTTCTTTTCCTAAATGAACTCCATCGGCTACGGCTTCAAATGCAAGATTTGGATTATCATTAATTATTAGTCTGGCATTAAATTCTTTACATACCGCTTTTAACTGCAACGCTTCCTGCCACATTATTTTTTGCGAAGCATCTTTGTTTCGGTATTGTATCCATTTCACTCCGGCTTCGCATGCCTTGCGTGCTACTTCAACATGATTTAGGTTTTCAGTGGCGGTAGTTATGAACTGAAATTGTTCAAATTGGGTATTCATTTTATTTTACTTTTTAAAGGTGTGATGCCAACCAAGCAATCCATGGTCGCTTAAAATAAACTGAGTTACATATTCCTTTGCCAGGTGGCATGACTCAATTAAACTTTTTCCTAAAGTAAGATGTGCTGCAATAGAACTTGAAAGCACGCAGCCGGTTCCGTGCTTGGTGTTTTGATATTTTTCACCCTTAATAGCTGTAACATTTTCTTTTATAAAGAGCAAATCATCACTTCGATCAGTTAACGAATGGCCACCTTTCAATAACACATTGCATTGTTTAGAAAGGTAAAGTGCAGCTTTTCCATCATCAAAAATTCCTGTTAGCATTTTTGCTTCTGAAATATTGGGAGTAATGAGGAAAATATTTTTTAGTGATGAAAGCCAATCAGTTTTTACAGAATGAAAATCAAAGCCGCTCGTGCTTTTAATAATCGGATCCCAGATAATTAGAATTTTATTGTTTTTTGAAATTAAAAAATCAACAATCGAATTCAGCATTTCGGCATCGTGAACAATTCCGATTTTAGCAACTTGTGGATGATAGGTTTCAAATAAAACTTTTAACTGATGTATAATCTGATCAGTAGTTAACCAATCAATTTTTTCAATTCTTTTTTCGTTTTGAAAAGTAATGGCAGTGCAAATTCCTAAACCGCTGACTCCTGTTTGTTCCATAGTTTTAATATCAGCAAACAAGCCGGCGCCACCAGTAGAATCAAATCCGGCTATGCTGAAACAGAATTTCCGAGCAGATTCCACTTGTCAATTATTTTTTTGAATTCAGCAACCGGATATTGCGTGTGCCAAATGCTTCCTACCAATGCACAACCAATAAATCCAAATTCTTTTACTTTTTCCAATTTAGTATAGTCAACCCCACCTAATGCAATTACATTAAAGGTGGTTTTTCTTAGAGCAACTTCCAGCGTATCGTCGTTAAAAGTATTCTTGTATCCGATTTTTGAAATGCTGTCGAAAATCGGGCTTAGAAAAATATAGGTGTATCCCGGATTGTTTTTTAATAAACTGTTTGGCGAATGATATGAAGCTGTAATGGCAATATCGGGGCGTTTAAATTTTATCCATTGCATCATGAACCAGGAACGAAAAAAATTTTTCCGACGATGGCGTTCAGTCAAATGAATGCCTTTTAATTTTAATGAAACACTTAACTCGTGGTGAGAATGAATGACAATACGGTTTCGGTATTTTTTATTAATCTTTTCGATGTAAGTACGCATTTCCTGTGTGGAGTATTTAGGTTTCCTGATATGTAAAATTTCCAATCCGCTTTCAAATAATTCATTGATAATAATGTGTTCGTCATCTATATCTTTTGTATCGCTCATCACAATAATTGTTGGATTCATAGTTTGATTTTTTATGTAAGTAATAATTTATTTGTGCAAAAACCGAAGTGAAATTTTTTTAATAATTTATTTTTTACTCTTGTGTAACATAGAGCTGACTTCCTTCTTTCACAAATTTTTTCGCCATTTCATCTAATCCTTCAGATAAAACATTTTCTTCAATCATATTATGATTTGCTGCATACTCACGAACTTCCTGAGTTATTTTCATTGAGCAGAATTTTGGTCCGCACATACTACAGAAGTGCGCAACCTTTGCACCGTCAGCAGGTAAAGTTTCATCATGAAATTCTTTAGCAGTATCGGGGTCAAGCGAAAGATTAAATTGGTCATGCCATCGAAAATCAAAGCGGGCCCGGCTCAAAGCATTGTCACGCACCTGGGCACCCGGAAATCCTTTTGCCAAATCAGCAGCGTGCGCAGCAATTTTGTAAGTGATAACTCCGTCTTTCACATCTTTTTTATTTGGTAATCCGAGGTGTTCTTTTGGTGTTACATAACACAACATGGCGCAACCATACCAACCAATCATGGCAGCACCAATACCTGATGTGATATGGTCGTAACTCGGAGCAATATCAGTAGTTAATGGGCCGAGCGTATAAAATGGTGCTTCGCCACATTCCTGTAATTGCAAATCCATGTTTTCTTTTATCAGATGCATGGGCACATGACCCGGGCCTTCAATCATGGTTTGTATATCGTGCTTCCAGGCAATTTTAGTCAGTTCGCCAAGTGTTTTTAATTCGGCAAACTGCGCTTCATCATTTGCATCGGCAATGGAACCCGGGCGCAATCCATCACCTAAACTGAAAGCAACATCGTATTGCTTCATTATTTCACAAATGTCTTCGAATTGAGTATACAGAAAATTTTCTTTGTGATGTGAGAGGCACCACTTGGCCAATATGCTTCCACCTCGAGAAACAATTCCAGTAATTCTTTTTGCTGTTAAAGGAACATATCGCAACAGCACGCCTGCATGAATAGTAAAATAATCAACTCCTTGTTCGGCTTGTTCAATCAGTGTATCGCGATAAATTTCCCATGTTAAATCTTCCGCCACTCCATTCACTTTTTCAAGTGCCTGATATATTGGAACTGTTCCAATAGGTACAGGCGAATTTCTGATTATCCATTCGCGAGTTTCATGAATATTTTTTCCGGTACTTAAATCCATAATGGTATCGGCACCCCATCGGCAAGCCCACACGGCTTTTTCCACTTCTTCTTCAATGGATGATGTTACTGCTGAGTTGCCAATGTTTGCATTAATCTTCACTAAAAAATTTCGACCAATAATCATTGGTTCCGATTCGGGATGATTAATGTTGTTTGGAATTATTGCTCTTCCTCTGGCAACTTCAGCACGAACAAATTCAGGAGTAATTATTTTCGGAACAGCAGCACCAAACGATTCGCCCTTGTGTTGAAACGAAAATTCTTTATTGCTTTCAATTGTTTCGTGAAATTTTTGATTTTCGCGGATGGCAATGTATTCCATTTCCGGAGTGATGATTCCCTTTTTTGCATAATGCATTTGCGAAACATTGCAACCGGTTTTAGCCCGTAACGGATAGCGGGTTCGATTAAACCGAATGGCATCGATCTCTGATTTTTGGTCTTGTGTTCTGGTGTATTCTGATGAAAAAGTAGTTAGTTCTTCCACATCGTTTCTATCAGTAATCCAACTGGCACGCAGGGGTTCAATGCCTTTTAACACATCAATATTTTTTGATGGGTCGGTATAGGGGCCACTTGTATCGTAAACAGTAATTTTTATTTTTTCATTTTTTATTTCGCCATTAATCTTCGCGGGCAATTCGTCGGTTTCAATTTCGCGCATGGCCACATTGATGTCGTGCAATTTTCCATTCACCACAATTTTTTTCGAGCGTGGGAAAGGTTGTGTTGAAATTTTTTCTTCTTTCAAATTGTTTTTTTCTTTCATGTCTCCTTCTGATTTGAGGTTTGCTGTAATTCTATTTTTTATTTAACTGCCAACTTCTTACTGCCTTGAGATTCTACCCCCCCTGAGCCGCGCGAATCACAATCACTTTATCACTTTCATTTAATTTCTTCTTTCCCCAATCTTCACCTGCAATTACTTCGGCATTCAACGCCACAGCAATTCCTCGCTTTGTATCAAGCGAAAGTTGTTGCAGCAAATCGCGGAGCGTGTTTCCGGCTTGCAATTCAATTGGTTTATCGTTAACTGTCAGTTTCATAATTCCTTAAACATTTTTGATAACAACGGTTCAAGGATTTCAATAAAAGAAATAATTTCTCTCATCAACTTTTCCCTACGCCGGCATTACCCGTATCAGGTTTTAGAGTATGCTCTCAGTTTCGGTTTTATTCGAAACACCCCTAAAGTTGTGTCAAATGTAAATGAATGAAGTTGGAATCTGGTTACAGTTCTGAGAATAAGTTATTCACCAAAGAATGCTTTTTATTAACCTTTAATAAGAAGATGTCATGTATTTAATTATTAACCATATACTTTTAGGCGGTGAAAAAATATTGCCTGTTTTTTTTTATGTCATTTGCTGTTGCATCCATTGTTTATGCTTTTCAAAAAGTAAATACAATTTATAAATCAACAGAAGGAAAAATAATTTTTTTGTCTGAAGCGGCTTTTGAAACTATAACTGCTACCTCCGAAAAAGTTTCGGGAGCGTTGGATACTTCAACACAAATGTTTGCTTTTTATGTGGCTAATAATTCGTTTGAAGGGTTTAACAATGTTTTGCAACGCGAACATTTTAATGAAAGTTATCTGGAGACCGAAAAAAATCCACGGTCGGTGTTCACAGGGAAAATAATTGAAAAAATAAATTTAAAAAAACCGGGAATTTATCAGGTCAGAGCAAAAGGAATTTTAAATATTCACGGTGTTGAGCAGGAGCGCATTTTAAAATGCGAAATGATTGTGGAAAAGGAAACGATAAAAGTTACCTGCAAATTCTCGGTTTTTTTAACTGACCATAATATATCGATACCGAAAATTGTATTTGAAAAAATTTCTCCTGAAATAAAAGTTTCTGTTTTCACCATTATGAAAGGAAAAATATAAATGCGCCGGGTAAAAATAGTTTTAGCAATATTATTTTTAATTGAATGTATGCCTGTTTATTTATTCGCGCAGTTTCCATATGTGCGCAATGTTGAAATTGACAAAACGGTTTTAAATATTAAGGTTCAAACAATAATTCAGGATAAGAAAAAACTGATGTGGCTTGGAACCAATTTGGGGTTATATAATTATGACGGAGCTGCATTTAAATTATTAGCTACGAAACAATCGGGGGCAGATGTTTTTATAACCGCACTATTTTGCGATAAGCAGGGTACTATATGGGTCGGGCTAAAATCAGGCAAAATTGCGCAGGTAAAGAATGATTCGTTGACTCTATTTATTATGGATGAGGGTTTTCCAAAGGAAACTATCACCGGGATTATTGAGGATAATTTGGGCAATATTTGGATTTCGACATATGGTGAAGGGTGTTATGTATGGAATGGAAAGCGGTTATATAATTTCAGTAAAGAGGATGTCTTGGCTGATAAATATGTGTATTGCATAGCTACTGATAATTCAGGGCGTATTTGGTTAGGTAGCGATGGCGGTATTTCGCAATGCTCTTTTAATAACGAGAAAAAACAGATTAAAAACTTTACAACAGCAAATGGGCTTCCCGACAATATAATTAAGAAATTAATTTGGGATAAAACCGGATTTTTCTGGTTCGGCACTGACAATTTTGGAGTAGGAAAATTTTTTACTGATAGTTTTAAGATAGAAATTCCTGCACCCTTCCAAAGCTGGAATCGCGGATCGGTTGAATCGATGTTGTTAATGGAAAATGAAGTATGGATAGGAACAAATGAATTCGGATTAATTGATTATGAATTTTCGGGAAATAAGCAAGTCAGAAATTTTATAAATGCCGAAGGTTTTAAGTACCCTTCAGTGCAATGTTTGTTTCGCGATGATGAAGGAAATATCTGGATGGCTTGCAAAAATCATCTATTACGATCGCCGGGAGAACGGATTGAATTTTTAAAAACTATTGATAATAAACCGATTTCGAATATTCATGCCACAATGGTCGATACCAAAAAACGATTGTGGTATTCAAATGAAAATGGATTGAACTACATCATTTTTAATACTGATGGTTCAGAAGAAAATAAAATAATTAGCATTAAGGATTTAAAAGCGCCATATAAAATATTAACCATTTTTCAAGATGCTTTTGGTTATGTATGGGTTGGCACATTTGATCAGGGCGCTTTCAGAATAAATCCGGAAAACAATCAGTCGGTTCATATTAACGATACTAAAGGCTTGATAAATCAAAGCGTGCTTTCTATTTCAGGAAAGCGAAGCGTTATTTGGATGGCTACATTATCGGGGGCCATTAAAATTGAATTAGGCGACGATGCCTTAAAACTTAATTGCGAAATGAAAATTGAATATTATAATTCGCAAAACGGATTAAATAATAATTTCATTTATCAGGTGTTAATGGATCAAAACAGTCGGGTTTGGTTTGCCCAGGATGGTAAAGGCATTTCCATGTTGGATAAAAATGGATTTCATCATTTTTCAGAAAAAGACAGTGTAAAATCGAAAACATTTTTTTCTATTACGGAGGATTCCAACTTAGGATTATGGTTTGCATCAACCGACGATGGATTATATAGATATAAAAAAAATAGTAAAAATGAAGAAGTATTTTACCATTATAATTTAGCGAATGGCTTACCCAGCGTTCATATTACCGGGCTATGTGCCGATAATAACGGAAATGTTATAATCGTTTGTAAAGAAGGAATTGCCATGTTTGATTTGGATGAGGAATCGTTTCATTGGTACAAAGAAGCAGTGGGCATCGATAACTTAGATTCAGATTTAAATACCACCTCATTATCACCTGACGGAATTGTTTGGATTGGCTGTTCCAATCAGTTTATTAATATCGATAATAATTTAGAAGAGAATCGTCAGGCACCCTATTTAACTTTTGTAAACGCAACAGCACTTCTTGATCAAATTAATTTAAATGAATATGCAAGTATTAGTGCCAGCAGAAATTATCTGGCATTTAATTATCAGGGCATCTGGTTCAGTAATCCTTCAGAAGTTAATTTTCAGTATAAAATGGAGGGCTTAAACCGTGATTGGATAAATACGCGAGACAAAACAGCCACCTTTCCCGATCTTAAACCCGGACGATATACTTTTAGAGTCAGGTGTTCGCGCACGACAGATTTTTTACATAGCCAGGAAATTAATTATTCTTTTGTAGTGCTTTCACCAATTTATAAAAGAGGCTGGTTTGTATTATTGAGTATTTTTATTTTGGGTTCGTTAACTTGGGCATTGTTAAAATTTCGTGATCAAAGAATAAATTTTGTTCAACGGTTAGAAAAAGAAAAACTTGCATCGCAATTCGAAACTTTAAAAAATCAGGTGAATCCTCATTTTCTGTTCAATAGCTTTAATACACTGGCTAATATTATTGATGAAGACAAAACAAAAGCCATTGAATACATTGAGAAATTGACCGATTTTTTCAGGCAGATTTTGGTACATCGGGAAAAGGACTTAATAAAATTAGAAGAGGAACTTGAAATAATTAACGATTATATTTATTTGCAACAACAACGATTTGAAAAGGCTTTAATCATGAACATTCAGGTAGCGGATATTCAGTGGAAAAACTTATTAATTCCTCCATTGGCTTTACAAATTTTAGTTGAAAACGCTATTAAACATAATTCACTTACAACCAGTAACCCATTAGTAATTGATTTGTTTTTTGAAAATGAATACCTTGTAATAAAAAACAACCTTCAATTTAAATTAAATAAAGAACCATCGACCGGAACCGGAATTCAGAACATTACACGCCGAATGCAAATGTTAGGATTGCCTGCTATAATAGTTGAAAAAACGGAATCACATTTTATTGTTAAATTTAAATTAGCCGATAAAAAATGACACGCATTGTAATAATCGAAGATGAAAAACCGGCTGCACAGCGCTTATTTAAAATGATTAAGCTTATTGAACCTGAAGCAGAATTAATAATTCACTTAGAATCGGTAAAGGATTCTGTAGCTTGGTTTTTAGCCAACAGTCAGCCCGATTTGATTTTTATGGATATAGAATTAGCTGATGGAAGCAGTTTCAATATTTTTAAAGAAATACGAATTACAGTACCCATCATATTTACCACTGCATTTAATCAATACGCAATTGATGCATTTAAGGTAAATAGTATTGATTATTTACTTAAGCCAATTAAAAAGGAAGATCTGGAAAACAGTTTTCATAAATTTCGAATTCTTGCTTCGAAAAACGAAAAGGTTGACTATACACAACTGCTAAAAGGTTTGTTGCAAAAAGAATTTCAAAAAAGAATTGTAATCAGATATGCTGATGTTATAAAAACTGTTGAAATTGAAAGTATCGCTTATTTTTATACGGAAGAAAAATACACTTACCTATATACATTTGATAATCAGCGGTACCCGATTGATTTTACATTAGATCAAATTGATCAAATGATAGATCCGAAAAATTATTTCAGAATTAACCGACAGGTAATTGTGAACTTTAAAGCCATTGAAAAAATGATTGCCTATTCAAAAGCGAGAGTTAAAATTATTCTAAAACCACAACCTTCGTTTGAAACTATTGTTAGCACAGAACGCTCACCTTATTTTAAAGATTGGCTGATTGGAATGTCTGACTCATTTAAAATTGATGTTTAA
>CAMDOA010000062.1 GCA_945903305.1 Chitinophaga pinensis | reverse complement strand
TCGCGTATTTCTGATTCGGTGGGTGTTGCATTTTTCGAGGGGCATGGCGACTGCATTATTTTTTATGACGGGAAAGAAAAAAAATTCAGCAACAAGTTTGAAATGGATGGAATCTTATTTGAAGAACCCACTCCGCATTTATTCAGTTTCAATAATCCGTATGGTGCTTGCAGCAAGTGCGAAGGATTCGGAAGCGTGATTGGTGTGGATGAAAATTTAGTGATCCCTGATAAAAACCGTTCGGTGTATGAAGGTGCCATTGCTCCCTGGAAAGGTGAGAAAATGGGTGAATGGTTAACCTTGTTAATTAAGAGTGCGCACAAATTTGATTTCCCGGTTCATCGTTCGTTTCGTGAACTGACTGCTACTGAAAAAAAATTATTGTGGACAGGCAATAAATATTTTCATGGGTTGGATGAATTTTTTAAAGAGTTGGAAAAACAGAGTTACAAAATTCAGTATCGCGTAATGCTTTCGCGCTATCGTGGAAAAACAACTTGCCCCGATTGTGGTGGCGCGAGAGTGCGCATTGAATCGTCGTATGTAAAAATTGGTGGCAAGAGCATTGGTGATTTAGTGATGATGCCGGTGAATGTGATACAGCAGTTTTTTCTGTCACTCACTTTATCGCCATACGAAAAAGAAATTTCGAAAAGATTATTGCTCGAAATAAATAACCGGTTGGAATTTATGATGGAAGTTGGCTTGGGTTATTTAACACTCAACCGCATTTCATCTACAGTTTCAGGGGGAGAAACACAGCGCATCAATCTCACGCGCACATTGGGGAGCAATCTCACCAGTTCGCTTTACATACTGGATGAACCAAGTGTGGGACTGCATCCGAAAGACACCGGACAATTAGTGAAAGTGTTACACAAGCTGCGCGATTTAGGAAATACGGTTTTGGTGGTGGAGCACGAAGAAGAAATTATGAATCACGCCGACCAGATTATTGATATGGGTCCGGTTGCAGGAGCGCATGGAGGCGAAGTTGTTTTCAGCGGAACATTTAAAGAAATTCTGAAAGACAAAAATTCGCTTACAGGAAAATATTTAACCGGCGTAGAAAAAATTTCTGTTCCTGCTATCAGAAGAAACTGGACAAAAAAAATTGAGTTCCTCGGTTGCGTTCAAAATAATTTGCAAAACATTGATGTCGCCATTCCACTGAATGTGATGGTGGTAGTTACAGGTGTGAGTGGTTCCGGTAAAACAACTTTGGTAAAACAGATTGCATTTCCCGCGCTGTCGCGTGCACTCGGAAATTTTGGCGACAAGCCCGGCGAGTTTATCGAAATGAAAGCCGTTGATTCAGGTCTTTCACAAATTGAAATGGTGGACCAGAACCCGATTGGTAAATCATCGCGAAGCAATCCTGTCACCTACATTAAAGCGTATGATTTGGTTCGTGATTTGTATTCGAAGCAGCGCGGCTCACAGTTAAAAGGATTTCAACCCAAACATTTTTCATTCAATGTAGATGGCGGTCGTTGCGACAACTGCAAGGGCGAAGGAGAGATAGTAGTTGAAATGCAGTTCCTGAGTGATGTGCATTTGCTGTGCGAAGTGTGTAAGGGAAAACGATTCAAGGATGAAGTGCTCGAAGTAAATTATAAAGGAAAAAATATTGCTGATATTCTTGACCTGACTGTTGACGAAGCAATCGAATTTTTTATTGAAGAAAAAAATTTGCACGAAGCGATTCTTCCGCTTGCGCAGGTTGGATTGGGTTATGTAAAGCTTGGTCAGTCATCGAGCACATTATCGGGCGGTGAAGCCCAGCGAGTGAAACTTGCATCGTTTCTCGGAAAAGGAAGTTCACAAAATCCGGTGTTGTTTATTTTCGATGAGCCCACAACAGGGCTGCACTTTCACGACATCAGCAAACTGTTACAGTCGTTCAATGCACTTATTGAAAAAGGTCACTCCGTGCTCATCATCGAACACAATATGGAAGTGATAAAATGCGCCGACTACATCATTGACCTCGGTCCCGATGGCGGCGATGAGGGCGGACAACTTTTATTTCAAGGTACTCCCGAAGAAATGATTGCGACTTGCAATTCGCATACAGCGAATTATTTGAGAGGGAAAATGTAAACTAAATTTCAAAATTTTTTTGCCTCACTCCAGTTTCAACACAAGCGAAATTGATATAGTTGAATTCAATTTAGTCTCAGGGTTACTCTAATCAGAACTCTGCGTTTGCATTGCGGAGTGTTCACTTCATAGAATGCTGGGACAAAATTTTATTTCTTCTTTCAATAAGGAAAACAGTTCACATGATTTTAAAAATCCGGAATTACCTTCGCCACGCGAAATATGAATTTAAAAAATTACACAGCGGAGCAGTTAGCCAAAATGATGCGGGGCAAACTGGTACAGAAAGGCCAGCCAATTTCAATTGAAAATTTATTATTGGATAGTCGCAAGCTCACTATAGCCGAGACCACCACATTTTTTTCCATCAAGGGCGATAGACGAAACGGTCATCAGTTCATCAGTGACTTGTATAAAAAAGGTGTGCGGTGTTTTGTGATTTCTGAAGGAGTTGAAACAAAACCGTTTGTTGATGCAAATTTCATTTCAGTAAAAGATACCGTTGCGGCATTGCAGAATCTCACAGCGGCGCATCGCAAACTTTTTACTATTCCTGTATTCGGAATCACGGGTAGCAATGGAAAAACAATTGTGAAGGAGTGGCTCTTCCAATTGCTCGAACCCGATTACAACATTGTGCGCTCACCGAAAAGTTATAATTCGCAAATCGGTGTTCCATTATCGGTGTGGCAAATTGCACCTTATCATAACCTCGGAATTTTCGAAGCGGGAATTTCGCAGCCCGATGAAATGGGAAATCTCGAAAAAATTATTCAACCATCGATTGGAATTTTCACCAACATAGGCGGTGCACACAACGAAGGTTTTCTTGACATACGACAAAAAGTAAATGAGAAACTTCGGCTGTTCACGCGCGCAGATATTGTCATCTTCTGCAGGGATTATCTCGACATCAATGAGTGTTTGGTTACAGCGCGTGACCGCATGAAGAAAGCAGATTCTGATTTTGATGGATTCAAAACTTTTTCGTGGACACGAAAAAATTTAGATGCGGATGTGATTATAAATTCTATTCATAAAGCCGGAACCTTTACTGAAATTAATGCACAGATAAAAGACAAGAATTACAATTTCAGCATTCCATTCATTGATGATGCGAGCATTGAAAACGGAATTAACTGCTGGATGCTGATGATGTATATGAAAATAGATTTCGCAGTTATTGCGCAGCGCATGTTGGGACTGAATAAAATTGCGATGCGATTGGAGATGAAGGATGCAATAAATAATTGTTCGCTCATCAACGATTCGTACAACAGCGATTTGAATTCATTGAACATCGCAATGGATTTTCTCAATCAGCAAAAGCAACACAACCGACGCACAATAATTTTATCTGATATACTTCAATCCGGAATGTCGGATGATGAATTGTATAAAGAAGTTTCGCAAATGGTGGTAACGAAAGGTGTGAATCGAATTATCGGAATCGGAAAATCCATTTTCAAAAAGCAGAAATACTTTACTGATAAAATAAATCTCGAATCAAAATTTTATCATGGCACCGATGAATTTCTGAAAGATTTTCAAAACGAAAATTTTAAAGACGAAACCATTCTGATCAAAGGCGCGCGCTCATTTGAGTTCGAGCGCATCAGTAAAAAACTCGAACAGCAGGCGCACGAAACCATTCTCGAAATCAATCTCAATCACCTCGCACAAAATCTTGCAGTGTATCAATCGCTGCTGAAACCCGAAACCAAAATGATGGTGATGGTGAAAGCATATTCGTATGGCAGCGGAAGTTTTGAAATCGCAAGTGTGTTACAGCAACACAAAGTAGATTACCTCGCCGTTGCCTATACTGATGAAGGTGTTGAGTTACGAAAAGCCGGAATCCAAATGCCCGTCATGGTCATGAATCCTGAAGCAGGTGGTTACGAAGACCTGATTCATTATCGCCTTGAACCTGAGATGTACAACATGCGCGCACTTCGGCAATTCAACAGCATCGCACATAATCACCGCGAAAATTATCCGAAGGGTTATCCGGTTCACATCGAACTCGAAACCGGAATGCATCGCCTCGGCATTGATGAAAATGAATTGGATGAAGTCATTCATTTGCTCACTCAAGAATCTGCAATGCAGGTGCAAACAATTTTTTCTCACCTCGCAGCGAGTGAAGATGTTACACTTGATGATTATACAAAAACACAAATTGAAACTTTCGAAAAACTCAGCTCACGAATCAGCAGCCAACTGAAATATTCTGTGAGCCGACACATACTCAACTCATCGGGCATCACACGATTCACACACTCTCAATTTGAAATGGTGCGACTTGGCCTCGGATTATATGGAATTGATTCAAGTAAAAAACTACAAGAGAAACTGAAACCAGTTGGCTCGTTAAAAACCCGCGTGTCGCAAATCAAGCATTTGAAAGCTGGCGAAACTGTTGGATACAACCGCGCAGGAAAAACAGAACACGATACAATCATTGCCACTGTTGGTATCGGTTATGCTGATGGATTAAGCCGCCACCTCAGCAATGGGGTTGGGCAAATGCTGGTGAAAAATAAATTCGCAAACATCATTGGCAAAGTGTGCATGGACATGACCATGCTCGATGTAACTGATATTCCAGGAGTAGAAGAAGGCGATGAAGTAATTGTGTTCGGCGAAGAATTACCACTACAAACCATCGCTGAAAAAAGCGGCACCATTCCTTATGAAGTAATGACCGGCATCTCTCGAAGAGTGAAGCGCGTTTATTTTCAGGAATAAATTGTTCAAAAAAATATTTATTGCAAGTTCAGCTTTCTATTTGATTTCAATTAACAAAAACATAAAAGTGTAAATCGAAAAAATCGATATCTCATTTCTCAGATATCGATTCATTTAAAATTAAGTTCTATTCCAAATATTTATCAGCGTGGTAAATTATTTTCTGAAAAAGACTATTATATATGTGTAAGTATTTATTTTGCTGAATGAAAAAAATTGCCATCGGTTGCGACCACGCCGGATTTGAATATAAAGAAGCGGTAAAAAAAATGCTGAATGATGCCGGATATGCCGTTCAGGATTTCGGAACCAACTCATTGGCTTCGGTTGACTATCCTGATTTTGTACATCCGCTTTGCAAAGCCATTGAACAAGCGAAAGCAGATGTTGGCATTTTAATTTGTGGTTCGGCAAATGGCGTTTGCATCACAGCCAATAAGCATA
Source organism: Chitinophaga pinensis (assembly GCA_945903305.1). Taxonomy (GTDB): domain Bacteria; phylum Bacteroidota; class Bacteroidia; order Chitinophagales; family UBA10324; genus UBA10324. The sequence goes on along the minus strand of CAMDOA010000062.1, from coordinate 14,370 downwards.
AACACATTCGCGCTGCCTTATGCTGGATAAAGGAAATTGCTGAACTCGCACGGCAACATAATGATGCTAATGTTATTTGTATTCCGGCGCGCTACACTTCTATTGAACAGGCAAAACAATTAGTAAATACTTTTCTCACAACAAATTTTGAAGGCGGCCGACACGAACACCGCGTGAAAAAAATTCCGATTGAGGTGAATTTGTAGTTGTGATAAATTGAAATCATATATTTGAAACTGAAAAAATAAATAAATGGCAAACATTCAAACATTGACTATAGCAAAAAAAAAATATGCTCTCTTGCCAATGAGTGATTATGAAAAATTAATGGCATTAATTGAAGATTTGGAAGATCTGGCGGAAGTAAAAAAAAGAAAGAGCGAGCCCCGTATTTCTTTAGAAGAAGTGAAAAGAAATTTCCTTTATAAAAAAAAGAGGAGTGCGGTATAAAATTATTTTTGCTCAAAGCGCGCAAAAAGAACTTCGAAAAATTCCAAGACTATTTGGTTTAAAAATACTTCGCGCTGTTGAAAATCTGGCGGGCAATCCGAGACCAACCGGCTGTAAAAAATTAGCAGATTCAAATTCGTATCGAATCAGAATTAGTGATTACAGAGTTATCTATACTATAAAAGACAAAGAGTTGCTTATTGATATTGTTAAAATCGCTCATAGAAAAGAAGTTTATCGCTGAAAAGATAAACGGTCAATATAGAATCATTTCAGTTTTTCCAGTGCTTCTTTCGCTCTTGGATTTTCGGGGCGCAGTTTTAATGCCTGCCTGTAACAGTTGATTGCATTTTCTTTTTCACCTTTCAATACATAAGCATCACCCAAATCATTCCACGCAACAATAATATTCGGGAACTGCTTTGTATAAACTTTATAAAGTGCAATTGCTTCATCTGCTTTTTTTTCTTCCAGTAATTTTTGTCCGGCTTCTAAATAAATCATATCGTCGTCAACGGTGATTCCGGCTTTCGATAATTCATTCTCAAAATCAGCAGCGCCTTTTTCTTTCAGCAGATTGTAAATTTCTTCTGCCTTCGGCGAATCAAAACCTCTTAGTTGTTGTGTGGCATCCTGTTTTATTTCTCCATCAAAAAATAATTGAGTCACATTGGGCAAAACCATGTTTGCATTCATGATATTGTTATTTGTAACGAGATAAAAAACTACTCCATCTTCCGGCAAGCGAAGCAACCGTGCGAAATATATTCCGTTACTGCCGCCGTTGTCAATCGCTTTAGTGTTTCGTCTGCTTTGGTAAATGTTACAACCATAACCAAACGAAAATTTTCCATCCATACCTTCTTCCACAATCTGTGGCGAAAACATTTTCTCAAGAGAAGATTGATTTAAAATTTTTCCTTCATCAACAGATACAATCCATTCATACCAATCTTCTAAAGAAGCATACTGACCACCATTGCCTTTCAAATTCCAATATGGGCCACCGCCAGCAGCATCGTAGTGCGATTGCAATGTGCCCCAATCCTTTCCGTTGTCATATCCATGAGCAAGAGCGCTGTCATTTTTAACAGGATAATTGTAGCCCATTGTTTTTATTCCTGCTGAATCGAATAAATATTTCTGAAGAAATGATTCGTAGCTCATTCCGGTTACTTGCTCCAGTATGATTGCGAGAATGCTCATGCCCACATTGGTGTAAACGGCTTTCGTGCCGGGCGCAAATGCAAGCGGCTCCTTAAATGCGCTGGTTAAAAAATCTTTCGTTTCAATTTTTGCGTAATCGCCACCGTCGTTTTCTAAAAATTCGTGAAAGCCCGAAGAGTGTGTGAGCAGCTGATGAATGGTGATGTCTGCTTTATCAGAAGGCACAAGCGGAAAGAATTTTCTAAGTGAATCATTAACTGAAATTTTATTATCCAATTCACACAATTTGAGAAATGCTGTGGCAGTAAAATATTTTGTTATGGATCCGATACAAGCAAGCGAAGTAGTGGTAAATGGAATTTGTTTTTCCTTATTCGCCCAACCATATCCTTTACTGAAAACTTTCTTTCCGTTTTTTATAATCAACAATCCTCCGGAAAATCCTTCTTCAGTTTCTAATTTCTTCAGGTAATTATCAATGCGAATAGCGGTGTCGCCAATAACAACCGGCTGACCTTCGGTGTTTGCAGATTCATCTTGCTTTGTTCCGTTGCATGCTACAATTAATATAATGATACTGCAGATGATGAATGATTGAAACAGGTTTTTGTAATTGAAGGGAAAATTAATTTTCATAAACAGTGGCGCTTTGAAACCAAGCGTGGAGCGAGTTGATGGCACAATTTGTTACAAGAATAAAATAGAAGTAATGAATTACACTTTGAATTTTAAGAGAAGAAAATTTGCGAATAGTTGATATAAAAAAAGGCGGAATAAAATTTCCGCCATTTCAATTTCAAGATTTTATTTTTTCCTTTTCAACTCACCAACTACCTCCCGCACCACCGCCACCAAAACTACCCCCACCGAAACCACCGAAGCCGCCACCTCTTCCGCCACCAAAACTTCCACCACCACCGCGGCCACTATTCATCAAGCTTCCTAAAATTAATGGCCCCATCCATCCACCACCGCCAATAACTCCGCCACCTCTGTTGTTTCGGTTTTTTCGTGCGGCTAATGCAATGATGATGATAATGATGATTGGAATAATTAATCCAATTGGTGGTTTCTTTTCCTTCGTTACATCATTGACAAACTCACCTGCCGCCAGCTTAATTATGGCATCAACAGCGCCATTCAGCCCTTCGTAATAATTTTTGTTTTTAAAATTCGGGACAATAATATTTTCTACAATTCTATCACAATGAATATCGGTTATAGCACCTTCCATTCCTTTTCCGGTGGCAATAAATGCTTTTCGGTCTTCTTTCGAAATCAGAATTAACATTCCGTTGCTCTTTTGCGCCCTGCCGATTCCCCATTTGTCGCCTAGCTTAAAAGCATAGTTGCCGGCTTCGTCGCCATCTAAATTATTGACTATAACAATTGCTATTTGTGTACTGGTGCTATCATCATAATCCACCGCTTTTTTTTCGAGCGAAGCCACTTCATCAGCACTCAACATTCCGGCAAAATCATTCACCAATCTTGGAGGTGATGGTCTGTCAGGAATTTGTGCCTGAACAATTGCAGTGAAGAAAATTAAAAAGAGTATTAATATTTTCTTCATCATTTAATGATTGGAGTATTTGACAACTCGTTGGTGTCTCCTTTTTCATATGGAAAAAATGCTTGCAGTTTCTCCCCCGCCATTTCTATGGCAATCAATACGCCTTTCAAAATTTCTTTTTGCGAAAAATGTTTTTGCATTTCTTCCTTCACATTATCCCAGAAAGTTTGTCCGCACTTTTCATAAATCGCCTGATCGCCACAGATGGCAAATTTTTTATCGGTGTATGCTAAATAAATAAGCACTCCATTATGTGCCTCGGTTTTATCCATTCCCAGTTCCTGAAAAATTGCGTGCGCACGCACGAGTGGTTCAACAGCACATTTTGGTTCTAAGTAAATACGAATCTCACCGGAAGTTTTTTTCTCGGAAGCGGCAATAGTATCAGCAATTTGCTGCACCTCTGCCCTGGTGAAAATATTTTTTTGAAGAAATGAAAATGCGCTCATTCAATTTTTCTCACTGCTTTACTTCAGGAGATTTCTCTTTAAAATCAACATTAGGAGCATTCTCGCTACCGGCAGCAGCTTTGAAATATCCTTTCTCGCTGTAACCAAACATTTTTGCAAAAAAACTATTCGGAAATAATTTGATATAAGTATTGTAATCTTGAATAGTGGCATTGAAATCATCGCGCGATTTATTAATGCGGTTCTCGGTTCCTTCAATCTGCACCTGAAAATCGCGGAATGCGTCAGTAGTTTTTAATATCGGATATTGTTCCACCACTAATAATAATTTGCTGAACGATGAGTTCAAACTGTTTTGCGCCTGTTGAAATTGCGCAATGGATTCAGGAGTCAGTTTTGTTGGGTCAACAGTAATTTTTGTTGCCTGACTACGAGCTTCTATAACTGCTTCAAGTGTTGACTTTTCAAAATCAGCCGATCCTTTAATGGTGTTTACCACATTGCTGAATAAATCCATACGGCGTTGGTACTGGCTTTCCACATTGCTCCACATTTTAGCGGTGTTTTCATTCTTTACAACCATGGTGTTATTAAATCCGCGTATCCACAGAAAAATAACAAAGATAATGGCGACAATAATTCCAACTGTAATGAGTGTTTTGTTCATTTGTTTTTTTTTATTGGGTTAAAAGTAAGCAGACGAAATGAATGTTTGTTTATTGTTTGAGTGTTGATAGCAAGGAGTTGGATGTTAGAAGTTTTTATTGAAATAGATTCTTCCTGCTTCCAGCACCCAGATTCCATCCTTACTTAACTAGATAGTACATCAACTTCACATATTCATTATTCAACGCTATTAAACCGTACTCGCATTCCCACCATTTATTTTCTTGATACCCAACTGATGGGGCGCCAATAATTTTTACTTCAATATTTTTTTCAGCAAACTTTTCTTTAAAAACATTTCGCACCCTTCTTGTGTGAAACATTGAAGAAACGATTTGAATGCTGTTCAGTTTTTTATCAATGCAATATTTCAGAATTGCATCTGATTCTTCCATAGTACTTGTTCCTTCTTCCAACAAGGTTATTGCTGAATCAGGTATATTTAATTTCATCAATGCATTCTTGGCTAATTCAGATTCGGCCATATCCATTCCCATTGCTACAAAATCCTGCGGATGATTTTCACCCGTGCAAACTATTTTTTTACAAAATCCTTGCTTATACAATTCCGTCGCTTTTGCAGCCCGTTCGGATGGTGCACCGGATAAAACAAAAATAATTTGTGCTTGAGAAGGTGAATCCTCGCATATTAAAAAATTTGCTGCTCCGCGCATCAACGAAAACCTGAAAAGAAAAAGCATCAGCAAAACAAAAACCGGAATGCCTATGAAGAGTAACAGCTTTTTATACATTTATGCGATTGATTTTAGTTGAATGAAAATTGAAAAATTGAATGAAGCAAAGGTGATAAAAATTGCAGAACTCACTGCCGATGTAAAACACTTTTGGTTACAGGTGCAAGAAGTGTATTCTTTTGATTTTAAACCCGGGCAATTTGTAACATTCGATTTGCCAATTGGTGAACACCCAAAAGACCGGTTGCGCAGTTATTCAATCGCTTCGCCGCCTACAGCTGATTCAGTTTTTGAATTGGTTATTATGAATTTGAAGGGAGGAAGGGCATCGGAGTATTTTTTTCATGAAGTAAAAGAAGGTTCGTTGGTTAAATTCATAGGGCCGCACGGAAAATTTTTATTGCCGGATAAAATTGAAAATGATATTTGTTTTGTTTGTACCGGCACCGGAATCACTCCATTCAGAAGCATGTTGCAACACCTTGTGAAAACCAATCAACAGCATAAAAATATTTACCTCTTTTTCGGAACTCGGTTTCAGAAAGATGTTTTGTTCAGAAACGAAATGGAAGAATTACAGGAAGCATTTCCTCATTTCAATTATCAGTTTGTTTTATCGAAAGAAGATTCAAAAAACTACACTGGATTAAAAGGGCATGTACATCAATTGTATGAAAAAGAATTTGATGATAAACGACCGGCTGATTTTTATTTATGCGGCTGGCGCGGAATGATTGACGATGCAAAAGAGCGATTAAAAGCAATGGGCTATTCAATAAAAAATATTCATCGCGAAATTTATGATTAACAAAAAATGTATGCCGGCATATTTTGCTTCAACTTTGGTGAATTTTAAAATGTAAATTGAAAAAATTGAAAAAATTCATTTTTAACAATCACCTGGCACTACTACTTCTGACCGGATTATTGCTGCGTTTGTTCTTTTATTTTTTTGGCGCCAAAGTTTATTATGGCAGTGAAGATTTTTATATCGGAGGAGATACCTTAGGTTGGGTAGATTCTATTCTAAACTTAATTGAGCATGGCACTTACACGGTTTATATAGGTGATCCAAATGGTTATTTTTTTCGTCCGCCGGGGTATTCCTTTTTTATAGGGATATTTTATTTATTGAGTGGAAAAAACCTCGACCTCACCTATTCACTTATTATTTATGCGCAGCTTTTATTAGATATTGTTTCTATATGGTTGATATATAAAATTGTTTTTAAATTTTCAGAGAATAAAATATGGTCGGCAACAACTGCCTTACTCTATACATTTTATCCCTTCGTCATTGTATGGACTCCGGTAATTTATGCTGAAAGCTCAAGTGTGTTTTTTGTTTTGATGGGCTTGTGGGTTTTCTTAAATAATAAAATCCGTAATAATTATTTCTGGAGTGGTTTGTTTTTTGGCTTCGCCGCTTTATTCCGATTGCAAATCGTTTTCTTTTTTCCGGCAATTCTTATTGCCCTCAGCATTCAGTACCGAAAAAATATATATGCCTTACTAAAAAAATCAATTCCGTTTACATTGGCATTTATTTTATCATATGGATTGTGGCCGGCACGAAATTATTTATTGCATGATCGATTATTATTCACACAGGATCTCAGCACATTCGATTGCTGGGATGTGGATTACATGGGATTTATGGATTATATCTTTTCAGTTAAAACCGACTATGAACCACAGTATTCTCAAATTATTATGGGTGGTGAAAATGTACAATGGCCAAAAGCTTCCTACCTCGTTCCGGGCGATTCGGCAAAACTGGAGCGAACAACCAAAATGTGTCACGATTGCGGAAGAGGATTTAATGTATTTATAAAAAATGAAGGATACACACCTGCTGTTATTACCAATGAAAACACCTGCAGCAAAGAAATTGCAAAAAACTGGAGCGAGTTGAAAGCAAATCAAATACGGTATAATCCGCTGAATTATTTTTTATATGTGCCATTAAGTAATTTGAAAAAAAGTTTTTTTAAAACCGGATTGTATAACCCAACCAGCAGAATTGTAAATATTGTTTCTACCTTTTTATTCGGTTATCGTTCGCTGATGATTCTGCTTGGAATTTTCGGAATGATTTTGTTTTGGCGAACGAATAAAAAATTTCCACTGGCACTGAAAATAATTTTATGGTATTTTATTATCTGGTATTTCTGGAATTCATTTGTTTATCGCAATATGGAAATGCGTTACCTGATGCAGGCAGATATTTTATTGTTAATGCCGGCAGCTTATTTTTTATTGTATTGTCTCAACTTAATTACAAAACGAAAATTTTCATTGGTTTAATTTTAAACTTTTTTGCGATTAAATAAAACTCAACCAAATAAAATTTGAATTATCACAATCAGCCAAACTTTTTACCTTTCAAAAAAATCAGCACTACATCATGTCGTTGAAAAAAATTATTCTGAAGAATCACTTATTGATAATTGTTTTAGCCGGATTATCAATTCGATTGTTTTTTTATTTTTTCGGAGCAAAGGTTTATTACGGTAAACCTGATTTTTTTCTTAGTGGCGACACAGCATCCTGGGTTAAGAGTATTATTAATTTAATTGAACATGGTACTTACAGTGTCAATTTGCAAAAAGACACAGGTATTTTTTTTCGTCCGCCAGGCTATTCATTTTTTATGGGAATATTTTACCTGCTTTCAGGAAAGGATATTGATTTGACCTATAAAATTATTATTTGGGTACAAATTTTATTAGATGCGGTTTCAATCTATCTGATTTATAAAATCGTTAATAAAGTATTTGCAAATGTAAAATGGGCGGTGATTGCAGCATTGCTATATACATTTTATCCGTTTATAATTGTTTGGACTCCGATAATTTATGCCGAAAGTGTCAGCGTGTTTTTTTTGGTAGCCGGCTGCTGGTTTTTTGTAAATGATAAAATGAAACACCATCATTTATTAAGTGGTTTATTTATCGGCATCGCCACACTAACACGATTACAAATAATTTTTCTTTTCCCTGCGGTTTGCCTGGCCATGATATTTCATTACCGAAATGATTTTAAAATTTTTATTCGATTCGCACTTCCATTTACCATTGCTTTTATGCTTTCGTATGGTTTGTGGCCGGCCCGAAATTATTTTTTACATAACACCGTCATGTTCTCACAAGATTTGAGCGCCATTGAAAGCTGGGATAAAGACATCATGGGATTTCGCGATTATATCTATTCGGTAAAAACAGATTGGGATCCGCAGATGACTCAAATTATGAAAGGCGAAAAAGTGCAATGGCCCGCAGCTTCCTACATTGTTCCTGAAGATACCGTTCTGCTAAATGAAGCAGCAAGATTATGCCATGAATGTGGTTTGGGATTTAATTCATTTATGAAAAATTCAGGTTTGCGAAAAGGAAATTTACCGCGCGATAGCAGTTGTTCCGTTCAGATAGCTGCCCTCTTTAAAACACTTAGGCAAAATCAAATTGAACATAATTATGTAAATGTCAATCTGTGGGTTCCGCTGGGTAATTTGAAAAAAGCACTTTTTAAAAGCGGACTTTACAATCCAACAAACAAAATAGTCAACCTGGTTTCAACATTACTTTTTGGTTATCGAACTGTGCTGTTAATTATTGGTTTGCTAGGAATGTTCTTATATTGTTTCGTGCACAAGCGGTCATCAGTATTCTTAAATATCATTTTTCTTTATTTCTTCTTCAGTTACTTAAGTCTTTCTTTCGTTTACCGAAATATGGAAATGCGATTTTTGATTCAGGCCGATTTGTTAATGCTAATTCCGGCCGCTTATGTTTTTACTTATGTAATTGAAAAGTATTTTATCAGAAAGCACAAAACTGAACCAGCTGATTGATGGAACAGAAAAGCGAAAAAGTTTTTTTTCCAAATCTCGATGGTCTCCGTTTCCTCGCGTTTTTTATAGTGTTGCTTCGTCATTGCGGATTTACCGAGTACGAACACATTCAAAATAATGTTTACTATGAGTTCATCCGGAAAAATATTTTTTATAACGGAGCGCTTGGCGTCAATTTCTTTTTTGTGCTCAGTGGTTTTTTAATCACTTACTTATTATTGAATGAAAAATCAATTTTTAAAAAGGTAAGTGTCGGTGCTTTTTATGTTCGTCGCATTTTAAGAATCTGGCCGGTGTACTACCTGGTTTTGATAATCGGATTTGTGCTGCTCCCTTTTTTTAAATCCATGATGGGAATTAATGAAAGTGTGAATGCCAACCCCTGGTATTTTATTTTTTATCTCAGTAATTTTCATAGTGTTTATTTAAATCCACCCGATAGTCCGGTGTTAGATCGTTTGTGGTCTATTGCTGTGGAAGAACAGTTTTATTTGGTTTGGCCACTTGTTATTGGTTTGTTTTCGGTGCGCGCATTACCCTATATTTTTTCTTTGCTGTTAATTATCAGTGGCGTTTTCCGATTTATTTATGTTGCCGATATAAACTATATAGCAACACACACCATTGTTTCCATGTCTGATCTGGTCATTGGAAGTTGGGCAGCTTACCTGTGCTTTACAAATGAAAAATTTCTTTCTTTCTTTAAAAATCTTTCAAAATTTAAAATCGGAATCATCTATTTTCTATTGCTGTTTCCATTGCTTTTCAGAGAAGCTTACCTGCCATACATAAAGTATCCGTTGCTGTTTGAAATGATCAATGGCTTACTCTTCTGTTTAGTTATATTAGAACAGAACTATTCAAAAAACTCATTTTTTAAAATGTCAAACTTTAAATGGATATCAAAATGGGGTGTGTGGACTTATGGTTTGTATTGCTATCACGCTTTCGGAATTTATGCTGCAATTCTCATCAGTAAAAAATTAGGATTTAACACCACCACATTTAATGTGCTGGTAACTGATACTTTAATTGCTTTAACAGTTTCACTGCTCATCAGTTGGTTCAGTTATAAATATTTTGAAACTCCATTTCTTCGCTTGAAAAATAAATTGCAAAAAGTAAAAGCACATCAATAATAAAATCAGCGGTGAAAGTTTTATACATTTCTTATGATGGAATGACCGACCCGCTTGGGCAAAGCCAGGTAATTCCTTATCTGGAAGGCTTAACAAAACTGGGACACCAAATTACAATTATCAGTTGCGAGAAACCGGAACGAAAATTCAATCAACCCGAAATAAAAAAAATACTGGATGATGCAGGAATACAATGGCATCCGATTAATTACACAAAGAAGCCACCAATCATTTCAACATTAATAGACATCAGAAACATATACAGTCTCGCCCTTCGTATTTCTAAAGAAAAAAAAATTGAAGCTGTTCATTGCAGAAGTTATATTCCTGCATTAGTTGGTTTGAGATTGAAAAGAAAATTCGGGGTGAAATTTATTTTTGATATGCGGGGTTTCTGGGCTGATGAAAGAGTAGAAGGCGCAATCTGGAATTTAAATAATCCATTATTTAAAATCGTTTATTCCTACTTCAAGAAAAAAGAAAAACAATTTTTAGCGGAAGCTGATAGTATTATTTCACTTACTGAAAATGCTAAACAGGAAATGCTTTCGTGGAAAAACCGCAGCCCTCATCCATTGAGTATTGATGTGATTCCATGTTGTGTGGATATGAAATTATTTGATGCAGCAAAAATTTCGACTGCCGAAATTCAAAACAAAAAATCAGAATTAGGATTAACTGAATCTGCATTCGTGATTTCGTATGTTGGTTCTATCGGCACATGGTACTTGTGCGATGAAATGCTCCAATTCTTTTCAAGAATTTTATTAAAAATTCCATCCGCTAAATTTTTATTTATTACACCCGAAGCCAAAGATTTTGTTTTAACAAAAGCAAGAGCTCAAAATATTCCGGTTGAAAAATTAGAGATTAAGAAAGCCGCACGAAATGAAATGCCCTTGCTATTAAAGTGTTGTGATGTTTCCATCTTTTTTATCAAACCATCATTCAGTAAAAAAGCATCATCGCCGGTAAAGCAAGGAGAAATTATGAGCATGGGTATTCCAATTATATGCAACAGTAAAATCGGAGATACAGATTTAATTGTTCTTGAAAGCAATGCAGGTTTTATTCTTCATGAACTGACTGATGAGGCCTTTGATAAAGTGATTGATCAATTACAAAAATTGAAACAACTGAATCCGTTAGAAATCAGAGCCGGTGCCGAAAAATTTTATTCTTTAGAAAAAGGAATCGCTTCATATAATGAAATTTATAAAAAATTAGAAAATTGAAAAGGTTAATCATTCTTGCACCCTATCCAATTGGTGAAGCCGCAAGTCAGCGATTCAGGTTTGAACAATATTTAGCTTACTTTGAAAAAAATAACTGGAGCTGGAAAATTGAATCATTCTGGAATATGCGCACCTGGAAAATTTTGTACAGACCGGGAATGAATTTTCAAAAAACACTCGGGTTGCTATCTGGGTTTCTTCGACGCTTTCTTTTACTATTCAAATTAACCAGAGTTGATGTTGTATTTATTCATCGCGAAATAACACCCATCGGGCCTCCAATATTCGAATGGATTATTGCAAAAATTTTATGCAAGAAAATTATTTATGATTTTGATGATGCCATTTGGAAATCAAATGTTTCAGTTACCAATAGTTTTGCTGACAAAGTTAAGTGGTATGGTAAAGTGAAACACATTTGCAAATGGGCAACATTGGTTTCATGCGGCAACAACTACTTGTGTAATTATGCTAAACAATTTAAAAATGATGTGCGACTGATTCCTACAACCATTGATACCAATTATCATTTGCCTGATCAGAAAACAGAAAATAAAATCCCGGTTATTGGTTGGACAGGATCTCACTCCACCACCTATTATTTAAATTTATTAATTCCGGTTTTTAAAAAGCTGGAACAACAATTTGAATTTGAGTTGCGCATTATTTCAAACAAAGATTTGCAACTTCCATTAAAATCATACCGATACATTCATTGGAATAAAGAAACTGAAATAGCAGACTTACAATCGTTCGATATTGGAATAATGCCACTGCCCGATGATGATTGGAGCAATGGAAAATGCGGATTCAAACTATTGCAGTACATGGCAGTTGGTGTACCGAGTATTGCTTCACCGGTTGGAGTAAACACCGATATTATTATTGATAACGAAACCGGATGGATTGCTGCAACAGAAAATGAATGGTTCGATAAAATTTCTTTCTTACTGAAAAATATAGAGGCAAGAAAAGGAGTGATTGCAAAAGCTAGCGTTCACATTGAAAAAAATTATTCGGTTAATGCATTGAAAGAAAAATATTTATTGATATTGAATCAGGTGGCCCGAAAGAATTAATGCAGTACAGATTCTTTGTGCGATAAAAGATATTCATTGATTTTATCTTCCACATTTTCATTCTCCATTAATAAAATAACATTCAATCCGATTTTGTCGGCTGTTTCAACATTTACGGCAGAATCATCAATGAACAAAGTTTCTTCCGGCACTAATTTATTTTCATCTACAACCAACTGATAAATTTTTTCGTCGGGCTTGCGCATTCCAACCTGACAACTGTAATATGCTTTCTTAAATTTTTGATCAATATCTTTTATCCCAAATTGATTTTGCAAATAGTTGCTGATAAAATTCAAATGAATACTGTTGGTGTTTGAAAGCAAAAAAGTGTTGAATTTATTTTTTATTCCTTCAATGTACTTCATTCTGTTAATCGGAATATCGAGCAACATGGCATTCCAGCACTTATCAATTGTGGCATCACTCAACGGTAACCCTGTTGCAGTACGCAAGTGCATACGAAATTCTTCTTCACTGATTAAACCACAATCGAACAAATGAAAAAATGGTTGATGGCTGAACTCAGTAAACATGCTGTTGAAATTATTTACTCCTTCCTTTTCAAAAGCAATGCGGGTTAAATCAAAATCAAGATTGATGATAACCTTGCCGTAATCGAAGATAATATTTTTAATTCCCACTGTATTTTATGTTTGAGTGATGAATGTAAGACGCAGAATGATGTATTAAAGTTGCAGAGTCATACTTCTTTACGAATAAAAATGTGGATTGTTTGGATTTATATTCTACAAAAAATAGTTGCTGACCTTGTTAATATTTTCTATTCCCCTTTTTTTTCTATACTGACTTTTCCTTCTGTTTTGCCATTCACAATACTAAAACACAAAAGCCTTGCAATGCAAGGCTTTGAGAGAAATGTAAGTGGGCCCACAGGTTTTTTGTGTCCGTTTGCAAAACTACTCAAATTGAGTCAGATTGATTAGTTGACAAGGCTTAGGTAAATAATTATCCAGGATTGGTAAGACATAATGATGCCTTTCAAAGACGAACATACCTTGCCTATGTCTTGCCATTTCACAACGGGCTATACTCGCTTATGGCAACTGTAAAGGCAATTCTCTGGAGACATAAAAAGAAAAAAGATGGTACATCCCCAATCTGGTTAAGAGTTACAAAGGGCGGAAGGTGCTCGTATATTTCCATTGGGTATTCAATCAAAGAAGAAGATTTTAGTGTAAAAGATAGTAAGGTTAAATCCTCTTTTCCTAATTCAATACGACTCAATAATCTTATTGCAAAAAGGATTTCTGAAATCCAATCAAAAGCTATTGAACTTGAAACTGAAGATAAGCACACATCATTACGGCAGATAAAAAGAAAGCTAAGTGCCCCTCCCAAAAGTGATTTTATTTCGTTTGGAAATTCCTATATTCAGAAATTTAATAACCAACCACAGAGAGGAACCTTTGAAAAATATAAAGGCAAACTGTGCAAGCTTTCAACCTATCTCAGAAATTCCAGAATAAATTTTTCTGATATTGACCCTGCATTTTTAAGAGAGTATGAATCTTATTTGAAAAATATTGGCAACAAACCAAACACTATTCATGGAGACATGCGATGTATCAGAGCTATTTACTATGCTGCTATAAGAGAAGGAAATGCTGAACAATCAAAGAACCCATTTTTCAATTTTAAATTGGTGTTTAAGAAAACAAAAAAAGAGAGATTATCAGGGGAAGAAATGAATAGAATAAGAAAACTTGAACTATCGAGTAATGACAAGATTTGGCACGCAAGAAATATTTTCCTCCTGAGTTATAATGCTATGGGAATGCGATTTGGTGATGTTGCATTCTTAAAATGGTCAAACATTCATGACGACCGACTAAACTACGAAATGAGAAAAACCGGCACAAATAAATCAATTCTATTATCAAATGAAGCAAAGACAATTCTTGATTATTACAGAGGTGAAAAAGTAAAACCAGATGATTACATATTTCCTTTTATCAAACTGAATTCAAAGAGTTTCTATAACGCAAAGGCACTTGCAAATTCACGGGTTAATAAGCTTCTGAAAATAATAGCAGAGAAAGCAGGGATATTAAAGAGACTGACTTTTCACATCGCAAGGCA